>CAZSTT010000275.1:0-1832 GCA_964609705.1 uncultured Thermodesulfobacteriota bacterium | reverse complement strand
CTTCTTCGCTGACCGATCCGGGTGTTTTGAGAACAATAAAAGCCTTGACCACTTCGCCATAGACAGGATCGGGCACACCGATCACCCCCGCTTCCAACACCTGAGGATGCCCATGGAGGAAATTTTCTATTTCCTTGGGATAAATATTTTCGCCCCCGCGAATAATCAGGTCCTTCTTCCGGTCGGTGAGGTAAAGGTAGCCGTCCTCGTCGGCATAGCCGATATCTCCGGTGTGGAGCCAGCCGTTGCGGATGGCTGCCGCCGTTTCAACCGGTTTTTTCCAGTACCCCTTCATCACACCCGGCCCTTTAATGACGATTTCCCCCAACTGTCCGGCCGGGGCCTCACAGTCCTGTTCATCAAATATTTTGATGGTATTCGCCTTCTGGTAACACTTGCCGACGGAGCCGTATTTAGGGGGCCGTCTTTCGGCCACATTTCCGCAGTTGACGGTGGTCGCTTCGCTCAGTCCATATCCCTCCCAGATATCAAGGCCGTATCTCTCCTTCCAGTTACGGGCAACCTCCAGGGGCATGGGGGCGGAACCGCAGATGCAGGTCTTCAGCGAACTCAAGTTATACCGGGAGGCGGCGGGGTGGTTAAGCAACTGGATATACATGGTCGGCACACCGCGAAATTCCGTAATTTGGTATTGTTCAATGCGCTTCATCGCCTCTTCCGTGTCCCAGCGGCTGAGCAGGATCAGTTTTCCTCCGGTCAGAAACTCCAAACTCAAGGCGAAGACCCCGTATCCATGGAAGAGGGGAAGGGTGATCAAAGAGATCCGGTTCCGGGTGACGCCATAGACCTCCGAAGTCTTGGGCTCTGTTTTGGTCTCGGTTTGACCGGGCCCGACCTCCGGTTCCCGGATGGGTCCTCGGGCGGAAACACCCCAGGAGTCCAGGAGGACCAGCTCATAATAGCCGGTGACATGGGAGTACCAATTGTAATGAGTGAGCATCACCCCTTTTGGATTTCCGGTTGTGCCGGCGGTATAAATCATGACCGCCGTATCGTCGTTATCCGTTTCTTCAACGGCCAGTTCCGTCGGATAGTTTTGGATTAAGGTCTTGAGCGAAAGAACATCCGGGGGAACCTTCTCTTCGATGAGGATGATCTGCTTAAGCTCTTTGGCTCCCAGGCGAGCCTCTTGGATATGGTTCAGATAATCAAGGCTGCTGATCAGGACGGTCATCCCGGCATCCTGATATAAATAAGTCAGGTCGTTAACCCGCAGGGAGGGGTTCACCGGAACCAGGATCGCCCCGATTTTAAAAATAGCGAAAAAGGCCTGCATGAGCTGAGGGCAGTTCAACAACTGCACCCCCACCCGGTCCCCTTTTTTGACTCCCAGGCTTTTTAAGGCGTTACCCAGTCGGTTGGCCGTCTGGTTTATTTGAACATTGGTATGCCACTGCCCTTCAAAATTAACCATTTCGTATTCATCAAACCTTTTAATATTGTCTTCCGCCAGTCTTCCGATATTCATTCTTTCTTCCTTTCCAACAAATATTAATATCTATGGTTCCTCTTCCAATTCCCCCGAACCCTTGAATCCCTCGATCATCGCCAGCTCTTTTGGAGATGATTGAAATTTACAGAACGGCTTCGAGGATATTTTTAATAAACGATACTTGACCCTGAAGGGGGTGTCAATATCCGTTCTGCTCCCCCGAATGGAAGTTTTAATTTCTGTGACGGAATGCTCTTTTTCGGCTTGCATTTTCTTTGACTCCCCAAGGCTTTCTATTTATACTCAATCCCGTACCAAACATCGGCCGCCAGACGATCTTAGGGAGTGACGAAACATGGACCTCACCGATCATCCTCTC
>CAZSTT010000274.1:0-1958 GCA_964609705.1 uncultured Thermodesulfobacteriota bacterium | reverse complement strand
TTATTATTAATAATGACTATTACCTGAATGGTGGCTTGGATCCGACTGAAGTTGGACTGAGACTTCCGACAAAGACCGGCATAAGCCTCTGGAGGAAGTCCAGGGGCTTTTTTTTTATGAAAATTATCAAAGATATCCCTGAAATGCAGGCCCTGGCCGAGGAGACCCGGCGATCCGGAAAAAAGATTGCCCTGGTGCCGACCATGGGGGCCCTCCACCAGGGCCACCTGTCTCTTATGGATTATGGCCGGACCCAGGCCGATCTTTTGGTGGTCAGTATTTTTGTCAACCCCATTCAATTTGGACCGAAGGAGGATTTGGGGAAATATCCCCGGGATCTGCAGGGGGATAGCCTTCTTACGGCCCCAAGGGGGGTAGATGTCATCTTTTCCCCGGAGGCCGGGGATTTTTATCCGGATTTTTTTCAAACCTATGTGACGGTTGAACAGGTGACTCAACCCCTATGCGGGGCTGCCCGGCCCGGGCATTTCCGAGGAGTTACCACGGTCGTCTGCAAGCTTTTTCATAGTGTCAAACCCCATCTGGCCATTTTCGGCCGGAAGGATTTTCAACAATTAATTGTCATTCAGCAAATGGCTAAAGACCTGAATATGGATGTCGAAGTAATCGGCAGGCCTACGGTTCGAGAGGCCGATGGGTTAGCCATGAGCTCCCGCAACCGTTATCTTTCCCCGGAAGAAAGGGTTTCGGCCCGGTCCCTTTCCCTGGCCTTGAAAGAGGCCCAGGCCCTTTTCCGGAAAGGAGAAATAAAAACAGAGGCCTTGCTGGCCCGCGTGACCGGGTTGATCGGCCGGGAACCGGCCACCCGGATCGAATATGCCAGGATCTGCCATCCCCGGACACTGGAAGACCTGACCATTGTCAAGGATCAGGGAGTATTAGCCCTGGCGGTCTGGATAGGCTCCACCCGCCTGATAGATAATTGCTTATTGGAGGATAACGAACAATGACCCGAACCCTTTTGAAATCAAAGATTCATCGCGCAACCATTACCGAAAGCAATCTCCATTATGAAGGGAGTATGACCATCGATCAGGATCTGATGGAGGCCGCCGATATAATTCCCTACGAGCAAATCCAGGTTTATAATATCGCCAACGGCGAGCGGTTCGCCACCTATGCCCTGGAAGGTCCCAGGGGCTCGGGAGTGATCTGTTTGAACGGGGCTGCCGCCAGAAAAGGAGTTGTTGGAGATCTGGTCATTATTGCCACCTATGCCGGGATGGTAGAAAAGGAACTTCAAAACTTTAACCCTAAAGTGGTTCAGGTGGATTCCCATAACCGTCGCCGGCTCCGGGCCGCCTGACAAAAAGCGAGCCCCCTGGCCTTTCCCCGGCCAAGGGGTTTAATAGATACTTTTATACTTTAAAACAATAACATACAGTTACGTAGTACCCTTTTTAGGGCGGGTTTTTGATTTTAGCTGGACAAATGCCCCACCCGGGGTTATTATACTTACCAAGCAACCCTTTTCCTTAAAGACTTCGTTTCGACTCTTCACTTTTGTTTAAGGAATCCCTCGGTGTTGGAACATCCCTCTATGCCACGAGATTCATAAGGAGGCATACATGAAGAAGTTTTTTACCGCCCAGCAATTACACGGACGTTTTGACTGTTTCAGCCAATTTAATCGGAGCGATTCGGTTTGTTTAAAATATTGCGCTTTGAATATCCGCTGCGCCCTGGCCAAAAAGCAATGGTTTGATATGGAAATGACTGAAGATTATTATCCTGCTATAAATTCTGTTGATCTGGATTTTGGCCTGGAATAAGGGACAGGCATTTTTCCAAAGTCAGGCCTTTCAGTAAGAAAACCTTTGACCGGGACTTCCCTCCTTTAAGCAGGACAACCTCGGACCGCTTCATCCCAAACCATCCGGCTAAAAAGGCAAGACAACTTTGGTTGGCCGCACCTTCCACCGGAGGGGCCTGGACCT
>CAZSTT010000273.1:0-2436 GCA_964609705.1 uncultured Thermodesulfobacteriota bacterium | reverse complement strand
CATAAAAAATGATCCTGGCCCCGGCCCGGCGGATACCTTTTCTGGTTACATCATCGGGGTCAATCGAAAGGCCTCCGGTGGTAATGATCAAGTTACAACCCGAATCGAGCATGGCTTGAATGGCCCCGGCTATTTGGGAAACCTTGTCCGGTACAATCTCTTTTCGGGCAATGGTACAGCCGAAGGTGGTCAGTTTGCCTCCCACCCGGTCATCAAATCCATCAGGAACCCGGCCAGTATAAAACTCCGATCCGGTAATGACCACTCCGACCCTTTTTTTGGAGAAGGGCTTAATAGAAATCAAAGGGGCAGACCTGGAACAAATCGTTTCCGCCTTGAGGATGCTTTTTTCATCAATGGTTAAGGGGATAATCCGCGTGGCGGCAACCGTATCACCGCTTTGACAAACGGTATGGTTGTGAAGGGTGGAGACAATGATTTTGGGAATTGAATTGATCCTTCCAAGATCGGGAACCTGGATTTTAAGTAAACCGGGAATCTGGGCGATGAAGCTGATTTTTCCTTCTCCGGGACCGGTGAGAGAAAGGTGATCCCCCCTTAGGGCCTGGGCCAGTCGTGTGGCCGCATCGTTTTCATGAAGCCGACCGGGAGGGATGTCCAAAACAAAAATAGTTTCCTTCCCCATATCCAAAAGGGCCGGGATGTCTTCCTCCCGGATAATGTGTCCTTTATTAAAGGCTACCCCTTTAAAGCTGCCGGGAACAATGCGGGTCAGATCATGGCCCAGGACCATGCCGATAGCTTTCTGGATCTTTATTTTTTTCATTTCAAGTTCTTTGCACCATATCCTGTCATAATTGCAGGCTCGTAAAAGACATAGGGAGCCCCTTTCGTTATCCAGACGGTGAAAGACCGGAGGGTTCGATTACTTCGGCCTCTTCCAAAAAGGTCCGGTTTTACCGAGTTCTTTCAAAGTTTGGACCATCTCCCGGCCGTATTCAAACATATGGGAGACATAGTCCTCATTCATCCGTCTTTTAAAATAAGGACCGGAAAAAAGTTTCATCATATCCGGTAAGGGAGTGATGCCTTCCTCGGTTCCTTCGAGAAAGGAGGCCCAGTTGCGAACATGTTCTTCCGACCGGAAGCAATTCATGGTGCTTCAGGCAAAGCCTGTATCTTCAAACCATTTCCAGAAAGGCACCGAGATATAGGTCTTATACCCAGCCGATTCCTGGTTAAGGATCCGACCATCCTGAAGAACGATTCGGAGGGATTCGCCGCAATCCAGGCAGGGAAACTCTATAGTTACTTCCTTGCCGGGGAAGAGCCAGCAGACCGCCAGCGATCCAAAAGCTCACTGGCCAAACCATTTCTGCTGCCCCTCAATAGTAATGCGGTACTGGGTGGGGAGATTGTCCTTTCGGTAATCTCTCCGACGGCCTTCTCCCAGGAGATTTTTTCAAATTCGCTCCCGGTCCGCTTCAAAGGATACCTCAAACGGTCGGCGTTGTGCTGATGGAAGGCAATGTTCAAGCCTTTTCGACAGGCATATCCCTGGCTTCGGGGGTTGCCCTTGTCCGGTCTGGTTTTAACAATACGGTTATCTTCCACCAAGACCTCAAGCCCGCAATTAATGCTGCAAAGGGCACAGCTTGTTTTATGAGTCGTTTCCATGAAATCCTCCGATGGTCCTTAAAGGGTTTTCACGTCACACTAAATGGATTTTTCCCAACCCTGGCCAAAATCAGCCAGAGGTCTAATCTCGATTACTTCAAACGTTACAGCCGCCTGGATACCTTTTGCGGCATTAGGACCTGCTTTTTCAGCAATGAGGGTTCGAATCTGTTCCAACTTGTTCCCTTCTGTCTCAATTTCAGTGACCTTCAAATACAGACGAACCCCTTTCCATTCGGGCAGTGTATTACCGGGTTCCATAATCATATAGGCGGCCCAAGGGTTTTCCTTAAGATTGGCTAAGGTTCGGTTATTCCCCAAACCCATAAATACGGTTTTGGGATCGGTCATTAGGGGGGAACCAAAATAGGCCACGTTAACCCTACCATCTTTCCCGGAGGTGCTCAGAGTACCCAGTCGTGGCTGTTTATTAAAATATTTCATTAGCTCTTCGTTCATAAACCTCTCCTTTCTTTAAACAAGTATCACCGTAAGGGTAAAAAAGGCCCTGAAATAATCCATACCTATGACTTTAATTGATGATGTTACAGGGGAAATAAATGGTTTCCGGTTTATTTAAAAACGCCGTCCATCCATTTTTTCACTTCCATAGCCTCATCAATAATTCGTTCCATCAACTCGGCCACGGTCGGGATATCCTGAATTCGTCCAACCACCTGTCCGCCAAAATACATTCCCTCGTCGATGATGCCTTCTTTCCATCCCCTTTCAGAGACCCGGCCGCTGATATATGGAGCCAACTCCTCCAGTTTGGCCCCCCTGGCCTCCAGGTCCAGG
>CAZSTT010000272.1:0-2582 GCA_964609705.1 uncultured Thermodesulfobacteriota bacterium | reverse complement strand
TCTATCTCCGGTTGAAGCCCATGCGCAGTCCGCCGTCCAATCGGATAAACTCCCCATTCAGATAGGGATTCTGAATAATATGGCAGGCCAGTGAGGCGAATTCCGAGGGTTTCCCCAATCGGACCGGGAAAGGAATTTGCTTGGCCAGGTCCCCTCTTCGCTGGGCATCGAGCCTCCCCAGCATGGGGGTATCCATGATCCCCGGAAGGATGGACATCATCCGAATCCCCTGGGCGGCAAATTCTCTGGCCAGGGTCAGGGTCAAAGAGACCACCCCACCCTTTGAAGAAGAATAAGCGGCTTGCCCGATCTGGCCGTCAAAGGCGGCGATAGAGGCGGTCGTAATATATAAACCTCTTTCACCTTCTTCATTGGGAGTATTGGCCATCAGGCTGGAGGCGGTGGCCCGAATCACATTAAAGGTTCCGACCAGATTGATCTGAATGGTCCGGTTGAATCGCTCCAGAGGCATAATCCCCTCCTTGCCCACCACCTTAACCGATCCGCCAATCCCGGCGCAATTTATCACCGCCTGAAAGGAGCCAAAGCGCTCTTTTATTTTTTCAACTACGCCATCCATCTCCTTTTCCTGAGTAACATCAGCCAAAATAAATTCAGCCGCTTCTCCCAACTCTTTGCTTAAGTGGGTCCCTCTTTCCGAATCCAAATCCAACAGGGCCGCTCTCCCTCCGGCTTCCACTACGGCCCGGGCCGTGGCCTCTCCCAGTCCGGAGGCCCCACCGGTAATGACAACGGTTGACTTTTTTAGTTCCATACTTTTCCTTTCTCAAAGTTAACCAAACCAATTCGAAATTTCATTTTTTACGGCTTCCATCCGGGTTGTATTCGTACCAGCCCTTTCCGGTTTTCCGGCCCAGATGGCCGGCCAGCACCTTTCTTTTCAGTATGGACGGGGGATAAAACCGGGCATCTTTTTCATCCTCATAGACATTGGTATAGGCCATAAGCTGGACCTCCAGACCAACCAGATCGGAGGTTTCCAAGGGACCCATTTTGCGGCCAAAGGCCAGACACATCCCCTTGTCAATATCCTCCGGAGTAGCTACCCCCTGTTCAACCAGGCGCATGGCCTCCATATTCGCCAGCATATTGATCCGGTTCAAAATAAATCCGGCAATATCCCGTTTGACCATGATCGGCTCTTTGCCGATCAGACGAATAAATTCAGCACCGGCTTTAAAACTTTCTTCGCTGCTGGCAATTCCTTTGATCACCTCCACGGCATTCATCATCGTAGCCGGATTAAAGAAGTGGAGACCGATGAAATTCTCCGGCCGACGGACCACAGCGGCAATATCACTAATGGGGATGGCTGAAGTATTAGAGGCCAGAAGGGTTTTTTCGGATACCAGTGGATCGATTTTCTTGAAAACCTCGTGCTTGACCTCGATTTTTTCAAAAACAGCTTCTAAGACCAGATCGGCTTCTGCGGCGGCCTCCAGGCCGGTTGAGGTCCGAATGCGACCCATTATGGTTTCCAGATCTTCCTGGAGTTTGCCTTTTTCAATAAATTTTCCGATGGACCAGCGTATGTTTTTAACCGCTCGATCCAGATTGTCTTGGGAGACATCCGAAAGCGTCACCGTGAGTCCTTTTTGAGCACAGACTTGGGCAATACCGTTTCCCATGGTACCTGATCCGATGATCAATATTTTTTGGAAATTCATTTTTCTGACTCCTTTCGTCTTTATTAAGGGTTAGCAGGCCCCGAAGTAAAAGGCTATTCCCTTCGTAGAAGTTTAATCTTTTCACCAACCTCTTCGGCCTCGGTCATAATTTTATCCACCAGTTCCTTGATCGATAAAGTCTCTTTTGTTCTCCCCACCGCCTGACCGCAGGCAAAAACCGCTTCCTCACTTCCGTCAACCCAGGCCGGCGCGGCCTTTCGACCCCCGATAAAGGGAAGGAGTTCTTCCAGGGTGGCGCCTTTCTTTTCCATTTCCAGAATTTTTTCAGCCCAGGGATTTTTTAGCACCCGGGTGGCGCTGCCGATCGATTTTTGAATAACGACCGTATCCGTTTCTTGAGCCTGAACAAATTTTTCCTTATGGGCCGGATGAATGGGGGCTTCGACGGTGTTGAGAAATCTGGTTCCCATCAAGATTCCTTCTGCTCCCAAGGCCAATCCGGCAATCAGGCTTTTTCCGTCACAAAATCCACCCCCGGCAATCAGGGGAATCTTCAACCGAGACGAGGCCTCCGGGACCAAAACCAGACTGGTTACGTCTTCCATACTGGGATGTCCACCGCATTCCGTGCCCACCAAGGCCACCAGATCAACCCCCAGGGCTTCGGCTTTCAGGGCATCCCGGAGACGGGCGCATTTATGGATATGTAAAAATTTATAATCTTTGATGAGCTGCCTATAGGGGGCGGGGTTGTTCCCGGCTGTTTCTAAAATCCCAACCCCCTCTCCGGACAGGATCTCCAGGCAGACTTCCACCGGCATGGGAAGAAGACCGGGGAAAAGAGAGATATTGACTCCAAAAGGTTTATCCGTTAAATATTTTAATTTTTTGATTTCATCGGACAGTTTTTTCTCCTCCGGAAACATGGCCGAG
>CAZSTT010000271.1:0-2665 GCA_964609705.1 uncultured Thermodesulfobacteriota bacterium | reverse complement strand
TCTTATCCAAAGAAACCGGAAGCCTGGAAGGGCTTGAAAAACAACATATCATAAAATCGCTCATGGAAAATGACTGGAATAAAACCAGGACCGCTCTCAAACTCAATATTTCCCGCCCGACGCTGAATGCCAAGATTAAACAATACGGGATCGTTTTGGAAAAATAAATAGTAGTTGGGTTATCTCCTTCCCCTTTTCCGATTCCTGAAGATATCCTGCATCCTAAATTACTTTCCCCACAGATCCCTCCCTATGATCTTAAAAGTTTCCAGCCCCCAAAAAATCCATAAGGTCAGGGTTCGTAAAATACTGTTACGTTAGTTTCGTAAGATTTCTTGCCAAAACTCTTTCCTTTCCTCGACAGCCGGACCCGGACCGGAAAGGGTAAGGATCCACTCCCAGGAATTATCCAATAAAATAAATGGCTTTTATGGCCAGACTCATTTTCGTTTCTGCCTCTTGGCCTAAGAAACAGCTGGTACGGTCTTTGCTTTAGTTGTGTTTCAAAGGTTGAGAGAAGCTAAAAAATTTAATCTTGATAAAGGAGGTACCAATCATGAAGACTGAAAAAATCATCGTTTGTGTCCTGATCTCTTTCCTGGTTTTTGCACCATTGATTAATTTGGATGGCTGGGCCGCTTTGCGAACGGTTCGCATCATGCAAGCTGAACCCTCACCCCCACCGGTTATATTTATCCCCGTCTGCTTTCCTTTCGGGAATGAAATCTGTTGTGAAATTTACCGCTGCGATCCGGATATGACCACTTGTGTCCTTTTGGGAGATGCCCCTTTTTGCCACCCCCAAGCTCATCGCTGAAATGATGAGGGGAGGATTGGGAAGGTATTGACCAAAGGTTCGGCAGCAAACAAATAAGTTTAACATAAAAAGGAGGACCTGATCATGAAGACAAAAAAGATCATCGTTTACGGCTTGATTTCTTTCCTGGTTTTCTCACCATTGTTCAATTTCGGGACTTGGGCTTCGTCACGGACGTTACCCATGATGATGCAGCCCATCATGATGCCGGCATCATGCCCGGTAATCGTGCCGGTGTGCTTTGAGTTGGGAAATGATATTTGTTGTGAAGCTTATTGCTGTACTTCAACCGATTATTCAAATTGTGTGCTTCGTGGAGGTGCGCCTGTTTGCAGTCCAAAAACCGGGACAGGCACCAATGCCCTTAAGTAGAATGTTGCCATCCATAGGGCCACCTTCTTCCCTCAAAACAGTTGTAAGAAGGTGGCCTTTGATTTCAAAATATTACTTCCGCCCCGCTTTTCTCCTTGCCCCGGTCTTTTCCTTGTCTTATACTCGGTCCATTAAAAGATATTTTTATCAAATAATTATCTATCATGAAAGTGGTACCAGCCGTGACCAAAAGTTGGAGACCAACGAGGCGCCTGTTGCATACCTCCGATTTGCATTTGGAGTCGCTGGAGGATGGGGGTTGTCAGGATTTCACCTCTTTGATTATGGCGGCCAGGCAGACGAAAGCCGACCTGGTGGTCATTGCCGGCGATCTTTTTGACAGCCAGAGGGTTAGGGATGATCTGATCGATTTCATGGTTGAGGAGCTAAGGAACTTGCCGGCACAAGTCGTTATCCTGCCGGGAAATCATGACTGTCTAACCCCGGCCTCGGCCTATGGCCGATCGACGATCTGGGAGGATTGTCCCAATGTTCGAATTTTCAGATCACCGGAAGGCGAAACAGTAAAGTATCCGGATCTGAACATTACACTATGGGGAAAACCGGTGATGTCCTACAATGAAGTGATTTTTCCTCTGGAGGGCCTTCCCCGGCCTGAGGGCAATGGGTGCTGGAATATTGCGGTAGCCCATGGTTTTTATATCGGTAACGATCCGCCCTATGCTCCGAGCTATCAAATCACCCGACGGGAGATTGTCGAGTCCGGCTGGGATTATATCGCTCTGGGCCATATCCCGGTTTTTAAGGTCATCTGTGATGAACCGGTGATGGCCTGTTATAGCGGTTCGCCGCAAGCGAGCGGTGGATTTTTAATTGTCGAATTAGATGAAGAGACGGGAATAAAATGGTGCCGATATCCCGAAAGGAGCTGAGTGGATGCGCCGGGACAGATCAGCTGTGATGAAGCGGACGGCTATTAGTATATAGCCTGTAGCAGAAGCCCTTTTTAAAAGGTTTCCTGAAAGCTATTCGCTAACCGCTGATGGCGCTCATCTGAATGTTTTTCAAGAAAGGATTTGAGAAAATGGCCCTGAAAAGGTTTATCATCGAGGTGGGTATGGGAGTCGACCAGCATGGGCAGGATCACACCCGGGCCGCGGAAAGGGCGGTCCAGGATGCTATTCAAAGGAGCTGCTTGTGCGGCCTGACCGAGGTTGCCGGGCTTAAAAATTCCGCTGATATGGTGGTCGAGGTCCTGATCGGTTGTCCCAGACCGGAATCCGTAGACGGAGAAAAGGTGCTAAAGGTTCTTCCCTTCGGTCAGAAAAAGATCGAGGTTCGTCAGGGCGGTCTTCTGGGTAAGACCCTCTTTCAACCCGAGCTGGGGGATAAGACCGATGAGATGATTGTGGCCAACGCCATTGTGACCGTATACGTGCCCTGAGAGGGACAAGCACCGGAATTTGAAAGTGCAAAATGCAAATGGCAAATTGCAAATTTATAGAAAACGGCTTT
>CAZSTT010000270.1:0-2726 GCA_964609705.1 uncultured Thermodesulfobacteriota bacterium | reverse complement strand
CAAGCCCGGAATGACGAGAACGGGGCTTGGTCGATCTTTAAAAAACTATCAAGCTTAGGCAGTCATAAGTTTAAACAAGCAAGAGAAAAGGAGCCATAATGACTGAACTGAAATATTTTCAAGTTGAAATAGACGGTCCGATCATCATTTGGAAATTTCACAATCCTCCTAAAAATCTGATGAATATTGAGGCTATGACTGAACTGGGGGAGCAAGTGGAGGCCTTTGACCAAAATCAGGACCTCCGTGTCGGGATTGTGACCAGCGCAACGCCCGGCCTGTTTATCCAGCATTTTGATGTCTCCATTCTCCAGGAGTGGGGGCAAAGTTTGAGCCAATTACCCAAGGAAGAGGTGGCCCAAACACTGGCGTTACTTCCCCCTCCTCAAGGACTTTCCGGTCGTACCTCAAAACCCGTTATTTGCGCCATTAACGGGCCCGTGGAAGGGGGCGGTTGTGAGATGGCCCTGGGATGTGACTTCCGGTTCATCTCCCGGGACTGTTTTATGGCCCAACCCGAAGTCTATCTTGGATTTCCACCGGGTGGCGGAGGCACTCAGCGACTGGCCAGGCTTCTAGGGTCAGCCAAGGCCCTGGAATTATGTCTGACCGGACGCCGGATATACGCCGATGAAGCGGAGAGGCTCGGTCTGGTGACCAGGGCCTGCGATCCTAATCAACTGATGCCGGTGGTCATGGCCTTTGCCCTGGAACTGGCCGCCAAACCCCCGGGAGGTGTTAGAGTCATCAAAAGGGCCATTTATGAAGGGCTGGATAAATCTTTAAAGGACGGTCTGCTTTTGGAGAGGGAGCTTTTTTTTGATTGTCTGACGAAACCGGAGTCCCTGGCATTGATGAAACTTTATGTGGAATCAGGACAAGACCGGGAAAAGGCGCTTGAACTCCTCCAGGATATGATAAAAGCAGAGAAATAAAAAAAGTAAATAAAATACCCAATAGGTCAGCCCCGCCTTGGCGGGGCTGATAATCCGACAATTGAAACCTGTCGTCAGGCAAGATGCCTGACCTATTTTAACTAATTTAATGAGATCTTTTCAACTTTGACCCTTCAACTTCTATTTTTTTACTTTAAATTTTTTAGAGGTTAAACTATGTTCAAATTTAAACCGGGGTTCTTTTACATGATGCCTTTCAGCTTCGGCCCCCGGGCCGGGAAGGGTTCGGCCCTGTATGGGGATGTGACCACCATTGCCGTGACCTATTTGACCGATCGCCGGATGCTCTCCGAATATCTGCCCGAACCTTTTGAAGTCGGAGCGGAGCCCTGGGTTTCGGTTTCCTACGCTATGAACCGGGAAGTAGCCTGGCTGGCCGGAGGGTGTTACAATCTCATCGGAGTCAATGTATCGGCCGTTTTCAACGGGCAAGTGGATCACCTCGCCGGTGGTTATTGCCTGGTCATTTGGGAAAATTTGACCGATCCAATTCTTACCGGCAGAGAAATAGAGGGAATGCCCAAGATTTTTGCTGATATTCCGGATCATACCATCTTCAATGGTGTCTGGAGCGCCGGGGCCGGTTATCGGGGCCATAAGATCGTGGACCTGTCCATCAAAGATCTCCAACCCCTGCCCATGGATCAGGTGAAAGAATTTGAAAAATTGTCCCGGGAAGGAAACTGGATGGGCTGGAAATATATCCCAAAGATAGGGGAACCGGGTGCCGAAGTGAGCCATCCCACCCTTTTTCCGACGAACTCCTCTTTTGATCAGATCTGGACCGGTACGGGGGAAGTGAAATGGAACCCTTTGACCTGGGAGCAGAATCCAACCCAATTTCATATTGTAAATGCCCTGGAAAAACTTCCCATCCTGGAATATCGATCGGCCATGGTGCGGAAAGGCAGTTCCAACCTCAGGGTGGACTCCAAACCGGTAAGACCGCTTCGTTGACAGCGGATCAAGCCCGCCCCATACCCGATAGGGGGTCCGGGATAACGGAGAACAACCTGCCTTCCATGGCCTAATGAATGGGATGAGCCCTGTCTTATGGCCTTTATCATGATCGGTTCGAAACCTATTGTAGTGTATCTAACTTCCCTTTACAATGTCCTTTATGACGTCATTCCTGCGAAAGCAGGAATCCAGGTTAAGAAGACTGGATCCCGGATCAAGTCCGTGATGACAACATCAGAAAACGATTACTGTTACCTCACACTAGTTTATTCTGAACCTCGATGTTTCACAGGAGGTAACAATTAATCGATAATCATAAAAATCCTAACCTCATCTTGGGGGAATTTGGGGACCGCCTCTGAAATTAACAAAATATCTTGTTTTTTAGTAATTAAACCTGATAGATTAAATTTAGATACAGTTGCCAGGAAAAAGGAGGAAAGGTTATGGAGGCAATCCCCTTACCTACCACTTTAGCGGACATTAACGCCGACTGGTTAACCGAAGCACTCCGGTCAACACAAACCATTCAAAAATCACAGGCCACCTCCTGCCGGGCTGAACCCATAGGCGCCGGGACAGGACTGATGGCCGATCTGGCCAGACTCCATATCACCTATGATACTTTAGAAAAAGGGGCGCCTAAAACGCTCATTGCCAAGCTCCCGGCTTCCGCCCCTGAGAATCTTATGGTGGCCTTGACTTTCAATTTTTATCAGCGGGAAGTGAATTTTTACCGCTATGCCGCCTCCCTGTCCTGCCTCAGGGCCCCGCGGTCTTATTATCTGGATATCGATCCCAGCGGTCAAA
>CAZSTT010000269.1:0-2942 GCA_964609705.1 uncultured Thermodesulfobacteriota bacterium | reverse complement strand
CTATAAGGAGGCCCTATGCTTTTCCCAGATTATCGTCCCAGGAGGCTGAGGCGAAATGAACCCTTCAGAAGAATGATCCGGGAGACCACGCTTTCGGTCGATAACCTGATCTATCCCATGTTCGTAGTCTTCGGCAAAGGGATTCGCCGCCCAATCGCTTCCATGCCCGGTATTTTTCAGCTCTCCATAGATGAGCTCGTCAAGGAGGCTCGAGAAATCCTTTCCCTGAACATTCCAGCCATTATGCTTTTCGGGATCCCGGACAAAAAAGACGAAAAGGCTTCCGGAGCTTATGATCCTGATGGGATTATCCAGCGGGCCATGAAAACCTTAAAAGAAAAGGTGCCGGAATTGATCGTCATCGGTGATGTCTGCCTTTGTGAATACATGAGCCACGGCCACTGTGGTATTATCCAAGGGGGGGAGGTCGATAACGATGCCACATTGGAGCTGCTGGCCCGTACCGCTCTGGCTCAGGCCAGGGCCGGGGCCGATATGGTGGCCCCAAGCGATATGATGGATGGCAGAGTGTCCGAGATCCGTCAGGCTCTGGATGAAAACGGTTTTGAGCAAACCCCTATTATGGCCTATTCGGCTAAATATGCCTCGGCTTTTTATGGTCCTTTCCGGGAGGCCGCGGAATCGGCCCCGAAATTCGGGGACCGGAAGAGTTACCAGATGGATCCGGCCAATTTCAGGGAAGCCCTTCGTGAGGTGACTTTGGATGTTGAAGAAGGGGCGGATATCATCATGGTCAAACCGGCCCTGCCCTACCTGGATGTGATTTGCCGGGTTCGGGAAGAATTCGACCTGCCTGTGGCGGCTTATAACGTCAGCGGTGAATATGCCATGATCAAAGCCGCGGCAAAACAGGGCTGGCTGGATGAAAACAAGGTGATGATGGAGTCCCTGTTGTCAATTCGACGGGCCGGGGCCGATCTGATTCTGACTTACTTTGCTAAAGCGGCGGCGGCCCTTTTGAAAGCTTCAAGATAAAAGATGAAGGAAGGAAGAAACAAAATACAGGATATTGGTTAGATTTGACTTGAAAAGGGAGCTACTGAGCTTTAACTTGTAAATTGAAAGGTACATTCTGCATCCCCCATGAAAGGTTATATTCCGCCAATGCCGCATCACCCGAAAAGGGAATCCCCGTCCTCCTCCCAAATGCCCGAACTCCGTCTGGTGGCCTGGGAGGTAACCCGCCAATGCAATTTGTCCTGTCTTCACTGCCGGGCCTCGGCCGGATCGGGCCCCTATCCTGATGAATTAAGCACTACCGAAGGCCGTCTTCTCCTTGAGCAAATCAGGGAGGTTGGTCAACCGGTGGTTATTTTAACCGGAGGAGAGCCCTTACTTCGCTCTGACATTTATGAACTGGCCAGGTATGGCCATGACCTGGGTCTGAGGATGGTTATGGCCGTCAACGGAACCCTTTTGGATAAGGAAAAGGCCCGAAAGTTGAAAGAATCCGGTATTCAGAGGATCAGTATCAGCATGGATGGGGCGACGGCTGAGAGTCATGATTTCTTTCGACAGGTTCAAGGAGCCTATAACGGAATACTGAAAGGGGTCGAAGCGGCCAGGTCTGTTGATCTGGAGTTTCAGATCAATACTACGGTTACCAGACTTAACCTTCCGGAGCTGGTAAAAATACAGGAAAAAACCATTGAATTGGGGGCCGTGGCCCACCATATTTTCATGCTCGTCCCCACCGGCCGGGGAAGGGCCTTGACCGACCAGACCATCTCGGCTGGAGAGTATGAAAAAACCCTGTCCTGGCTGGTAAAAAGCAAAGAGGATATCCCTTTGTCCGTCAAAGCCACATGCGCCCCCCATTTTTATCGTATATTAAGGGAGAAGGCCCGCCAGGACGGAAAGGAAATTACTTTTCAAAGTCATGGATTAGATGCGGTCACCCGGGGTTGCCTGGGGGGGGCCGGGTTTTGTTTTGTTTCTCATGTGGGACAAGTGCAACCCTGTGGTTATCTGGAAATAGATTCAGGCCAAATACGAAAGCAGGGATTCAGGGAGATATATGAAACTTCGCCGGTCTTTTTAGCCATTAGGGATAAAAATCAATATTCGGGGAAATGCGGTCGGTGCGAATATTTTCGGGTTTGCGGGGGTTGCCGGGCCAGGGCCTTTGAAGCCTCTGGAAATTTTCTGGAGGAAGAACCTCTTTGCACCTATCAACCGAAAAAAGCGTGAGGCGTGAAGAGAAAGACGTGAGGGGTGAGGCGTGAGGCGAGAGGCGGGAGAAAAAAAGGTCCATAAACTGGATAAAACCGACCGGGCTATTTTGAATGAAATTCAATCCCATTTCCCGCTCAAGGCCAGACCTTATCGAGAGGTCTCCGAACGGCTGGGTCTAACGGAAAAGGAGGTCATCGTCAGGGTTGACCGTATGGCCAAAGGGGGGATCATCCGGCGTATCGGTGCTAATTTTAATTCCCGTAAACTGGGATTCACCAGCACCCTTTGTGCCGCCCGGGTCCCCAGGGAAAGAATGCCAGAATTTGTTGCAAAAGTTAACCAATATCCCGGGGTCACCCATAATTATGAAAGGCAGGGGGATTTTAATATATGGTTCACCATGATAGCCGAATCCCAGGAACAAATAGAATCCTCACTTAAAGAAATAAAGAAAACCACCGGAATTGAAACCTTGATAAACCTTCCGGCCCTGGATATTTTTAAGATCCGTGTTGATTTCGAAGTATAGATTGGAAAAAGGATGAGGCTCCCTGAGCCAGTCGGACAGGAAGCCTCTTCATGTTGAGACCCTTGAAAAATGCCCCCTTTTGCCCACTCTCTGCGTCTAACTCAACTTTTAATCCTGGAAATACTAGATGGATTACTGCGGTTAAAGTTTTCGTCATACTCTACCTTGAACACAATTGAACATTTTCAGAGATCCAATGTTGATCCGCTCGGCCTGG
>CAZSTT010000268.1:0-2994 GCA_964609705.1 uncultured Thermodesulfobacteriota bacterium | reverse complement strand
TTACCCGCTTATCCCAGGGTCAGCGCCATCCCCGGGCCGGTGGATTATGTCATCTCTTCCATCCCGGCCCATCAGGTTCTGGATCTGATCGAGGACTGCGGCCAGAAAGGGGTCAAGGGGCTCCATTTATTTACCGCCCGTTTCAGTGAAACCGGCAGGAAAGATGCCGCTGATTTAGAAAAAGAGATTTTAAAACGGGCACAGGAATACGACCTCCGCATCATCGGGCCCAATTGCATGGGGGTCTATTATCCCCGAGAGAGAATCGCATTTAACGACGGCATGCCTATGGAACCGGGGAAGGTCGGCCTGATTTCCCAAAGCGGGCAGGTGGTCGGGGAGATTGTCAATTTCGCCAGTCAGCAGGGTGTGCGGTTCAGCAAGGCCATCAGCTACGGCAACGCCTTGGACTTTAATGAATGTGATTACCTTGATTACCTGGCCCAGGACCCGGAGACCGAAATCATCCTGCTATATATCGAAGGGGTCAGGGATGGCCGAAGATTTCCCGCCTCTCTCCAAAAAGCGGCCTCCTGTAAACCGGTCCTTATCGTCAAGGGCGGACGGGGAAATGCCGGAACCCGGGCCACGGTTTCTCACACGGCCTCTCTGGCCGGGTCGCAACAGGTTTGGGAGGCCCTGGTCAGACAGTCCGGGGCTGTCAATGTCTCCAATCTGGAAGATATGGTCGATCTGGCTGTGGCTTTTAATTTTTTGCCGCCGGCCACGGGGCGCAACCTGGCCGTGCTCGGCGGCAGCGGCGGCAGCAGCGTTTTGGCCGCCGACCAGTGCGAAGAGGCCGGGCTGGAAGTCATCTCTTTCCCCCAGGATCTCCGCGACACACTAAAGGAATCGGGTAATCCGATTTGGGACTGGATAGGAAATCCGGCTGATTTTTCCATCTCCATGGGAGATCATCAGGCCGCTTTCCGAATAGGCCAACTGATGGTGGAACATCCGGCCTTTGACGTGATCATGACCTTTGTTCACGGACCCTGGCGCAATCAAAAGAAAAATTTTTCGGTGGAAGAGCACCTTCTTCAATATAAATTTGCCATTCAATCCCTAAAACCAACGGTCTTCGTCTATCAAGAAATGCGCGGCCATGATAAGGACGATGAGGAATCTGCCAAAATCAGGCTGGCCATCAAACAAAGATTGATTGATTCGAACCTGGCCGTTTATCCCACCATCAACCGAGCCGCCAAGGCCCTTAGCGGTTTTATCGGTTACTTTGAAAAAAGAAAACAATAAGGAACCTCAAGCCAATACTTTCTTCTTGGAGATAATAAGGGGATCAACAGTCCTTTTTACCTCTTTTTTTATGGAGCTGCACCGGACTTCACTTACCTGTTTTGATCCTGCTTATTTCTAAACGCAAGTCTTACTCAGACTTGTTCTTTCCTGCCGGATTCGATCCCGGTGTTATCTCATTTTTTGGAAATCCCAGATCAACCATGTCTTTCACTTCATCAAGCCATACCCTCCTTTGAGCCGCGGTGCTGGTAATGATAACACTGAATGTCCGGCGGTAAAAACTTGGGATGCCGCAGAGCCCGAAAACACAATTCTTCCAGATCGTTTCCAGGGGGTCGCCAAAAACGGCTTTTTCTCTTTCCTGTGGGGTGTTGGAGGTGTTGAACACCAAGGCGGTCTTAGCGCAAAGTAACCCTTTGGGTATGCCCTCCCCTGAGTCGCCTTCCAGAAACTCATAGGCAGTTCCAGGACGAATTACCCGGTCAATCCAGCCTTTCAGGATGGCCGGAGGCTGACCCCACCAGTTGGGATGGATAATGATGATACCTTCCGCTTCGGCTATTTCCTGACAATGCCTTCTGATTTCCAAGGGCAACGTCGCGTCCTGCCGAATTTCTTCCTCGGGAAGCAGGGCCTCAAATTTCTCCCCATACAGGTCATGGAACCGGGCGCTGTGCCCGTTGGTCTCGAGTTGTTCCACTGCGGTTCGCGCTATCGCCCGGTTGAAGCTATTAGGATCGGGATGGGCAAGGATGACTGATATTTTCATGTTTGTTATTACTTTCTCAATATTTTCAAATTAACCCGGGATTTAATGTTTTTGAGGGTCCGCCTCTCCCGAGAACTAATTGGTCTTCAGCCGGAAACTAATAAATTCCGGCTGAAGATTTAAGCCGTCAGCGATCAGATCTTCAGCTAAACCGTTAAAAATTTAGTATTTTGCTGATGGCTAAAAGCTTATGGCTGACCGCTTCATCCGGAACATTGCCATTTCCGGATGGACACTAATTATGGGTTACTGATAGCTAAAATACTACCATTTTCATACAAAAACTACGGTTTTCCGTTATTCCATTCCCAACCTAACCCTGTTATCGTTTTGGCTAAAAAGGGATAAATTTAGCGGAAAACTTAAAAGAAATCGGCCGGTTTTAAATATGGACCGACTGTAAGTAGATTCTGAATTACTTGGTAAAAAAGGAGGGAACCCATGAAACCGGATTTATTCAGCGACATTGTAAATTTGTATGATCAGACCTTTAAATTTTTAGAGGAGGAGGGAATCGCCGAAAACCCACCATCTCCCGGTCCGAACCGAACTGAGTACCAAAAAAGCTTCCGAACCGTACCGGAAAAGTATCTTTTAAAAGACAACCTCTTACTCTTATTGAAGGACGTCTGAGTCGGGCAAGAGAATTTCCCTGATCGTACCAATAGTCACTGAAGGTAGTTTCATTAAAATAAAAATAGGAGGCAGCTTATGACTCAAATCATGGAATGTAATGATCTGGTGTGTTTCGTCAATGACGCTTGGGTGGTTTTCATGAACGGTCTTGAAAAATCAATCCAAATGCTCGATGAAAAACTCACTGAAGCCGAACAAATGTCTACTCAAGTTACCGGTGAATGGGCGGTGGCGATTGAACATGTTATGGATGACCTGGCAAATTTTGTTTTTTCTATCAGTGAGCCTCGAAATACCCCCGCGGCTTATTCGCAGAGGATAAAAGATCTCCG
>CAZSTT010000267.1:0-3144 GCA_964609705.1 uncultured Thermodesulfobacteriota bacterium | reverse complement strand
ACTAGTTTCCATCCGGAAATTCGAATTTCCGGATGGAAACACCTGGATTCCCGCATGAAGCTCTCGCCAGAAACCCTTTTTTAAAGGGTTTCTGGCCCTAGATGATGACCGGTATCGGAGTGTTCTCATCCGGAAAGGTCTTTTCCGGATAAGAAATAACTAAGTATTTTCACCGCAAAGGCGCAAAGGACGCAGAGAGAATATTTTTGTTCAATCCCATGAGAGGTGGGATTGAACAAACCAACTCTGACCTTCAGCCAAAAATTACCGGGGGGTGGCGAAGCTTGGTGTTTGTCCCGCTAAAGCAGGACAAACACCAAATATCAACTTTGCGCTCTTTGCGCCTTTGCGGTGAAAAAAGTTTTAACCTAACCGAAAATGATCCCAACCCGAAGAACGAACGGGATGTCTTGATCCGTCCGGGAGGATCATTGAGATCCTGCGAACCTCGGAGGTGATCCTGCCTACTTCGGTCAGGGGGACGGGAAGACCGCAGCGGTCGGCGAGGGAATGAAGCAGGGCCACCTCTTCCGCCCGGCAGGTGATCAACAATTCGTAATCATCGCTATCACCCAGGAAAAGGTCGTATGGATCCTGGCCCAGGGTAAGGGCTGCCTGCCTCAGTGGATCACTGATGGGCAGTTTTTCTTTTGCCAAAAGGGCCCCCACATTACTCTCCACACAAATATGGCCCAAATCTCCGAGGAATCCATCGCTGGTGTCGATCATAGCCGAAGCCAGTCCCGCCCGGGCGATCTCCGCCCCCAGACGGGCCCGGTGAGAAGGGGTGTTGTATATCTGGACCAGAGGGTGTTCCAGCAGGTCAGGGGCATTCGGGGATCGAAGCAGAAGCTTGAGACCGGCAGCCGCCTGCCCCGGAAACCCGGTCACCAGGATTACATCGCCCGCGTTAGCGCCGGAACGGCGCAGGCCCTTACCCTGCTCCACTTCTCCAATGAGGGTGATGTCGATGAACATCCCATTTCCGGATCGGGTGAGGTTTCCTCCGATGATGGAGGCCTCGAAAGGGTTCAATTCCAACAGAAACCCGCGATACATTTCTTCCACATCCCGAATCAGAAGGTCGGCCTTTAATCCAAGAGAAACAAGGGCGTAGAGGGGTTTGCCGCCCATGGCCCCGATGTCACTGATGTTCACGGTCATAGCCCGACGCCCAAGGTCCAGGGGGCTGATCTGTCCGGGCAGGTAGTGCCGGCCTTCTACCAGACTATCACAGGTGACCAAAAGTTCATAACCGGGACGGGGAAGGAAAGAGGCCGTATCATCGCCGATTCCCAGGGTTACCCGTTCCGACCGAAGACCTTCCTGGTTCAGCAGGTCATGGATTCTCTCAATCAGCGCAAATTCTCCGATGTCCTTTATTCGGTCACACATGACGGCCGCCCTCCAATACCTTTCGCAAATTTCTGGCGGCCTCCCGGGGATCTTTTTGACAACAGACCGCGGAGATGACCGCCACTCCGTAAACGCCGGTTTGCATCACCCGGGGGATATTTTCGAGGGTAAGGCCGCCGATGGCGATGACCGGCAAGGGAACTTCTCTGACCACCCTTTGCAGCAGATCGAGCCCGCCGGCCGGGGCGGCGTCTGACTTGGAGGTTGTGGGAAAGACCGGACCGAACCCTATATAGTCCGCCCCATCCTGGAGACATTGGCGGGCCTCCTCCAGGGTCCCGGCCGATCCGCCGATCAGGACTTTTTCGCCCAGTATTTTTCTGGCCAGAGGAATCGGGAAATCCTCCTGGCCCAGATGAATCCCTTCGGATTGGGTGGCCAGGGTCCAATCCAACCGATCATTGACGATAAAGGTCACTCCTGATTTCTGACATAAATCTTTCAACTGTCCCGCGACCTTTATCATCTCTTTGGAAGAGCCTGATTTTTGCCGAAACTGGATGGCGTCGGCCCCTCCGACAATGGCCAGCTCAGCCAGCTCCAGATGGGAAAAGCAGGTTTGGAGAACCGTGTCGGTCAGAACATGGAATCTGCCAATTTTTTTCATTTTGATTCCCCGGTAATAAAAATGAGTGTCGGCTCCCCCCCCCAGAACAGTATGGATAAATTCTTGATTGATGAGCCTTGTCTTCCGACAAATTAAAACATATCCAACAGTTAAAGTCAATCTCAAAACAGCTTTTCTCACCCAGGCCCACCTGGTCTTTTTAAAAAACCAGATGATGGAGTTGTCAGTTTATGGTAGCATAAAAAGCAACAGAGTATTCACCGGGCAAGGTAATATTATTTGAAATTTTGAAATGGAAACAAAAGCAGTATAACAATCATAACTTTCCAACGTCGTCATTCCGGACCCCGTATCAGGTACGGGGCAGGCCCGATTCGGAATCCAGTCTTTTTTAACCTGGATTCCTGCTTTCGCAGGAATGACGGATTAAGCTAGGGTGAGGATTTATAAAAAGGTTCAGGTGAAGAAAGTGCATCTATGGTAACCATCCTGATCGTTTATCACTCCCAAAGCGGTAATACCTTAAAAATGGCCGAAGCGGTAGTCAAAGGGGCAAGGGAGATCGAAGAAGTGACGGTCATTCTAAAAAAAGCCCGGGAAACCGGAGAAGAGGACCTTCTGGAATGCGATGGATTGGTGCTGGGTTCGCCGGAATATTTCGGGTATATGTGCGGGGCGTTGAAGGACTTATTTGATCGAACCTATGAGAAGGTCCGGGGGCATAAAAGGATCTTCCGAAAACCTTATGCTGTGTTTATCAGCGCCGGTAACGACGGGCAGGGTGCCCTGATGAATATCGAAAAGATCTGCCTTGGGTATCAATTCAAGAAGGTATATCAACCGATCCTGGCTAAAGGCCCGGTCAGTGAGGAAGTCCTCTGGCGATGCGAAGAACTGGGCCGGACTATTGCCGCCGGATGCGAGGCGGGAATTTATTAAAAAATAGAATTCAGAATTCAGGAGTCAGAATTCAGAATAAATCAAGGATTTCTTTATCGGCTTTGAAATTATTCTGTCTCCTGGCTCCTGGATTCTTAAGTTTTGAATGTCTGGTTGCAGATTTCGAAGCGACTATAATCCTTCGCCAAAAACTATCAAGAAATTTCTTACTTGATCGCCAAAAGTTCGATGGTGAATATCAAGGCCGCGTTCGGCCCGAT
>CAZSTT010000266.1:0-3175 GCA_964609705.1 uncultured Thermodesulfobacteriota bacterium | reverse complement strand
TCGGTGCACTGGAGGTCAAAGGCTTCAGCGAACCGGTTATGGCCTACAATGTGCTGCGCATGAAAGCCCCCTTCAATCCTACCCCTGTGGACTAAAAAAGGGGATTAGTTTATTTAATAAACCCCCCCTGGCCTTCGCTCCGGACCTTTCCGTCGGTGCATCCAACATCACTTTCTCTTTGGATTAATAATAATTTGGATTTTTTTTTAAGATCATATACCCTATGTCGGGGTCGGTTCAATTCATCTCATTGGGGAGGTCCAAGTTGAAAAAGGTAACCATTTTAATCACATTATTTGTTTTTTCCCTGTGTTCAACCTTTTCTTTCTGTTATGCAACCAGCAGCCAAGCTCCCGGTAATTCTTTAAAGGGAACTCTGATGGCTGACAAGAAGGATAGAGAAGAAAAGATTGAAAAATTGGAAGAGAAGATAAAGAAGTTAAAAGAAGATAAAGAAAAGATTGAAAAGGAAATTAAAGAAAAAGAGGAAGATTTGAAGAAACTTAAGCATCATCACAAAAGATCCTAAGGCTAATCTTAAGGCAACCGACCTTTAAATAAGTTGTTACTCCCAAAAATATTGAGTGAACGTGGTTTTTTGGGTTTGTGGAATATTTATACTTTGTCCTGCCAGAAACCAATTGTTAGAGTTCTCAGGAAGATGATTTAACCATGGCCAAACCCCTCTTTGTGGATCAAAAAGACATCGGACTTCATTCTTTCCTGAAGGGTGTTGGGCCTTTCCGAGGTTTATCCGACCAGGAAATCAGGACGCTGGCCGCCTTGGCTATTCGAATGGAATACGATGCCGGCGAGTATATCTTTCAAGCCGGAGATATGGGGACCTCCCTGTTTATCATTGAAGAAGGCCTTTGCTGCCTGGAGCTGGCCGGTAGAACAGTCAAAAGATTGAATCCCGGAGACCTCTTCGGGGAGATCGCGGTTATTGACACCCTCCCCCGAACGGCCTCGGTCAGGGCCGCCTGGACCAGTCGTCTCCTCTGTCTTCAGGCCGAAGACTTGGAAAACGAGGGGAAAAACAATCCCTCCGGTTATGTTAAAATTTTGAATGCCCTGTCCCGGCAGATCACTTCTTATGTCCGTTCAGGAAATGATCTTTACCAGGAGATGGACTGCCTGCTGCTCCAGGATGGTGGTTGTGCCCCGGGATACGACAGCGTCACCGGGTTCCTGACTTATTTTCTGGAAGAGGCCGGGCATCAGGTATTTATGGCCCGGGAAGGTTTCAAATCCCTGGTCAGCAACCAGGGCGGCGATTTTTGTTGCCTGATCAATGACCAGGATCTTTACAGGAACATGGAAAATCTTCCGGGGGTTATTTTTACCCAGCCCCTGCGCCAAGCCCGGGGGGCCAGTTTCCGGACCGAACGCTATCCGGACTTCCAGAAATCGGAAAATCAAAAACTGGCTGTCCAAAATCTGGTTGCCCGGGGGGTTCGTATCCTGATCGGGATCGGGGGCAACGGGACCTTCAGCGGCCTCAAAGCTTTAAGCCTGCTCCTGCCGGCTTCGGTCAAGGTTTTTTTTATCCCGGTCACCATTGACAGTGATATTTTCGGTACTGAATGTATCGGAGAGCATACCGGTGTTCAGTTGGGATCGGAAAAGGTCCTGTCTTATCTGGCTGATGCCCGTACCCATCACCGGATTTATGTTATCGAGATGATGGGGGCCGAAGGGGGCTATCATGCCCTTCATTCCTGCCTGGGGGCCGGGGCCGATCTGGCGGTTCTACCCTCTTCCCGTTATGACCCCGGCCGGGTGGCCGAAGCCCTTAACGGGAAGGAATCGGCGGTTATCGTTGTAGCTGAAGGCTATAAAAGGGAAGAACGCAAAAAGGCCGGTTATACAGGAAACGCCGCAGAATACTTCCGGGATGAATTGCAAAAGGCCGGCCTAGGAACCCGGCGCCGGGTCGTTTGTGAAGGTTTTTCCAGGGATATCCGAGGGGCGGCACCCAACTATCGGGACATTACCCTGTCCCAACGGATGGCCCGTCAATTGACCCGGCTGCTTAAAGAAGGGAAGAATCAGGTGATGCCGGCTATCCTGGCCGGGCAAGAATATGCCATCCCTTTTGAGGAAATCCGTACCGATAATTCCGTGGAGTCCGGCCTGGCCGATCTGGCCAACCGTCTGACCAACGCGGCTTGATTAAATTCCTTCGTCAGGTTTGGTTTGATTAGATTATTGCTTCCCCGTGGCCGGTTAAGGAAATGGTCAGGGGAAATATTTGATTTGAGAAGGGTTGCGAACCATGAAAAAAAGAACTTCCATCCTTTTATGTTTTTTTGTACTGAACCTCGTCCTGGGCGCCTTCTCAGTAGTCCGGGCGGTCCCTTTATCTTTGGATCAAAACATCAAAGCCATTCAGGCGAAGCAGGAGGCATCAAAAAACGGGTTTGATTTTGTGATAATCGGAGATACCCGGGACGGAGCCGAAGTATTTAATCGACTTCTCAAATTTACCAGGACTTTTAACCCGCTTTTCATCCTCCACACGGGGGACCTGGTCAATGAAGGACAGATTCCTGAATACGAAAACTATAAAAAGCAAATCGCTCCCGGGGATATCCCTATTCTCCATCTCCCTGGAAACCATGACGTCCGTTATGGCTCGGAAATCTATCGCCAATATGTAGGCGACCTCAACTGGGTTTTTGACCTGGGGGATTTCCGTTTTATCGGCCTGGATAATGCTGCGGGAAAGTTTACCGAGGAGACTGTGGCCTTCGCCCGGAAAAACCTGACCAGCCCCAAAATATGCCTGGTGGCCTTTCATAGACCCCCGGCCATAGGCCGGTGGGCCGTTCATGCCATGATCGATGACCCGAAGGGAGGACGTGGAGGGGAGGTGATCAATTTAATCAAAGAAGCTAAAGTGCCCATGGTCTTTCTCGGGCATATTCATCTCTATGACGCAATGGACATCGATGGCACCAAGTATATTATCAGCGCCGGGGGAGGAGCAAAACTTTACAGCAAATATAATTTCGGAAAACCGGAATTCGGTTTAGTTCTGGTCCGGGTAAAGTCCACCGGGATCACCCATCAGTGGGTGCCCCTGGACTAATTTTTTCTAAAGTGTTCTCATCCGGAAAATACCTTTCCGGATGAGAACACTCCGATACCGGCCTTCATTTATGGCCAGAAA
>CAZSTT010000265.1:0-3218 GCA_964609705.1 uncultured Thermodesulfobacteriota bacterium | reverse complement strand
CAAATAAAATGGTCGGGATTAAGGCCAACAATCGCTTGATCAAAAAGGCTCGCATAATAAACTCCAAAAAATAATATTAGGGAGGAATCCCTTTAACCAAAATGACTTGACTAAAAAATTATAAGAAGATAATGATGGCTTATATAATTTTGAACTTGAAAGAAAGTCAAGGAAAAAGGAATAAGTTAAAAAAATAACTTGTGAAAAAATTTTCGTTCTTTGCTGACCATATAACTATCCGGCAGAAAGTCTAAGAGATCGATCAAGCCATGGAATCTGATCAAACGGAGGGATAATGCCAACCCAACCCCCAAAAAACCTTATCCCCCTTTACACCCGCGTCTCTTCTATCATTCAAAATAAAATATTATCCAGTCAATATGAACCGGGGGATAAAATCCCGACCGAGGATGAACTGGTAGAATACTTCGGAGTAAGTAAAATCACAATTCGAAATGCCCTGGCACTTCTTGAAGCCGATGGTCTGATTTATCGCACGAGGGGAAAAGGCACTTTTGTCGCACCGGTTATTCCTGATTCCAGACATTTTATTCATACCAGTCTAAATAAAATGTCATTAGCCTTGGAGAGGGGGGAAAACAAACCGGTCGATCTTAATAAAGTAAAAGTGAGGGACAGTAGAATCCCAAAAGATATCCGAACCTTTTTTCATTTGACCAATCAGGATGAAATCGGCCGGGTCCGGAGAACGAGCAAAATAAAAGGGGTCCTCTATTTTTTTGAAAATTTTATGCCCACGAACATTATCCGCCGGATAACAAAAACAGAGTTACACCAAGAAAAATCGATCATAAAATTGTTAAAGGAAAAAATCGGGTTGCAGATCACCAAAGGAGAAATGTATTTGGAAGCCGTCCCGGCGGAGCCGGACATCTCCAAAATACTTCAGTGCCAATCTTTTGAACCGCTTATTCATATACAAACCTATTTCTGGTCTGAGCCGGAACAGCCCATCGGCATAGCCAATACCTATTTCCGTTCTTGTTACTTCAAATACAAGGTGAAGGTGGAGATCAATTCCCCGAGTTCTGGCGTAAGATTATAAATTGACACAAAAATTATAAGGCAGGAATTATTGCCTCAGCCACTCGGCCCGGCGGACCAGCCGCCGTAAGGCGCGGACGGCTCGCTCCATGCTGTCAAATGACGGCACACCCATCCTGGTGGAAAGACGCATAAAGGGCTGCATGACATGCCCATAGGGAGGAACGGACAAAATCGGTTTCTGAAAGCGGTCTCTCATTTGGGCCAGTAAGCGGGCCAAACCCTCATGATTTTCCGAAGGGTAATAGGCCACGATAAAGGCATCCACCCAGGGAGCCATCATTTCCATCGACCGGCCGTAGATTTCTTCTTCCATGCCAACAGGCGCCCACACTAGATCCACCGGATTGGAGATCCCGGCAAAGGGAGGGAGGATCTTGCTCAGGTAGGCCCGCAATTCCTGTTGGACTTTGATCGGGAGTTGTGGAATCTCAAGCCCCATAGCCGCACAGGCATCACAAGCCGCTACACCAATCCCACCAGTATCGACCACCAGGCCGACACGCCGGCCCCCGGGCAGAAGCGGAGATTGAAAGGCGACCAGGGCATCCATCAGATCCTCGATACCTACCACCTCCTCGACACCGGTTTGAATGAATACCGCCCTGGCCACCTCCCCGGCGCCGGCAATGGAGCCGGTATGCGACTGGGTGAAACGTGCCCCGTCCGGAGTCCTTCCGGATTTCCAGATCACCACCGGTTTTTGGCGAGCCACCTTTCTGGCGGCAGTTAAGAACTGTGGTCCGTTTTTGAATCCCTCCACATAGGCTCCGATGACTTTGGTTTCCGGATCTTCTCCAAAATAAACCAGATAATCGGCGATGGACAAATCGGCCTGATTACCGCAGGAAACCACAGCGCTGAAACCCAGTCCACGGTCCTGGCCGCCAACCAAGGCGTATTCGGTGGCCCAACCGCTTTGCCCTGAGAAACTCACCCCGCCGGGTTCCAGGGCGGGATAGCGGGTGGTCACCATGTTAATCCCTGAAGAGGGGCAGGCGATTCCCATGCAGTTCGGGCCCACTATTCGCATCCCGGAAGCCCGGGCCGTTTTCGCCATTTCTTCCTGTTGGGAACGTCCCTCTTCACCCAGTTCGGCAAACCCTGCCCCATGCACTATGGCCACCTTTACTCCTTTTCGGGCACAGTTTTCAATGGTCGAGGGAACCACCCGGGCCGGGACAAACAAGATCGCCAGATCTATATCGCCAGGGATATCTGAAACCTGATGAAAGACCTGTTCCCCCGGCACAGACTGGGGGTTGGTATTAACCAAATAAATAGTGCCCGGGAATTTCAGGGTACGAAGCGACTCAACGACTCGGTTACTAAATTTGGCTTTATCGCTTGAAGCGCCGATAATGGCTATGGATGAGGGATGAAAGAGAGGAGACAACTCGATTCCCATGACGACTCCTTTAAAACCTTAAAGCTATTTGCTGGTCGGAAACTCTAGGGAAATCCCCGGCTGGTGTCAAGAAGAAATGGCCGGCATTGACTCGTCCAAAAAAGAGACGGAGTAAAAAAACTTTGACATATAAAAGGGTCTCATACTACTCTTGGCTCGATCAGCTTTTACCGGAAACCTCTGATTTCCGGATGAAGCGGACAGCTATTAACTTAAAACAGTCAGCAAAACCGAGTGAATTTGAAAATGCTTTTTCTAAAAGTTGACCGCTAATCGCCGATAGCTCGCCTCAGAAAATATCATTTCCGGAGGAGAATTAATTTAAGGAGGTTGCGACCATGCCCGAGCTTATAGTGGAGACAACCTGCGGAAAAGTCCGCGGGACAATAGATCAAGAGGTGTTTTCCTTTAAGGGAATACCTTACGGCTCTCCTACCGGGGGCAGGCGTCGTTTCCTGCCGCCGTTACCGGCAAAGCCCTGGACCGGGGTCCTTGATGCCCTCGAATTCGGACCAATATGTCCTCAAAAAGGAAGACTGGTCACACCGCTTCAAAATGAAACTCCGGTTCTCGGGAATCATAAACCGTTTATTTTGAGCGAAGATTGCCTGGTTCTGGACGTTTGGACCAAAGGAACTGGAGACGGGGGAAAAAGGCCGGTTATGGTCTGGCTGCACGGAGGCGGATTTGCCAATGGGGCCGGTTCTGAACCCCTCACCCATGGTGCTGCACTGGCCAAACGGGG
>CAZSTT010000264.1:0-3322 GCA_964609705.1 uncultured Thermodesulfobacteriota bacterium | reverse complement strand
TAAAACTCGATCCCTGTTCAAAAGGAAAAATTACTTTACCGCCGACTGGAACTCTCTGGACTGAACAAAGGCCAATAACTGCTTCTGCAGGTCTTTGAATACCACATCAAAGGCCTCACGCGTCTTGCCGGGGGTTGAAAGCCATATCTTTCATTCTTTCAGAAATCGGATTATTCGTCAAGAAGGCAAAAAAAACTCCCTCTCCTCTGGGAGATGGAGTCTGATTCGCCCGGGACCGCCGGGGCACAAAAAGGTGGTGGGTGTTTTATTTGCCTCCTCTATAAAAATCATAGAGGGCCTTGCCCACGAAAAAATCGGCCCAGGCAATCATGATGTCGGGTAACAGGGATTTCAGGATCCACTGACTCGGCGGAATGGCCTGGGCCGTGAAAGCGGCAACGCTGAAATGGGCCATGAAAATGGTTCCGAAAATTACGATGAGACCATTGAGCAGGTACCCATAAACGGCCGTTCTGGCGGACAGGAAAAGAATCGTCACCAGAACCGTGTCTATGAAAGGGAACAGGTTGGCCAGAAAAAAGACCCCCTGGAAGTGAAAGGTACCGGGATTCAATTTATCGGCCACCATAAAGGGATGGATCCGGCAATGAAGCATCAACCCCCCCAAGGCCAGCAGAAAAAGGGCAAAAAGCAGGGCTCTTCTGATCATCTCTTCTACCCCCTGAAAAATGTAACCATATGTCCAAGATAGAGCGTCAAACCGACAGCGACTATATGGAGTATCCACCAGCCCGGTTTGTAGCGAATGAAATATTGGATCATATTACCTCCAGAATAAGTGACCGATGAGGTAAACGGCGGAGATCCCAACCAGGTGAATAAGCCACCAGGGGGGTTTTAAAAAGTCGATCTTTCTCGACAGGCTGTTCTCTTCCAATTTCATGCCTCCTTAATTATGGGATAGATGGGTGATAGATGTGTTTAATGGGGTTGTGTTTAATGTTGTGTTTTGCTGTTTTAATGGGGTCGGACCAGGCCAACCCCTTTAACTATCAGGATAAACGTTCCATCCAAGGCTATTATTTTGCCTTAAACGACCCTTTTCGGGGGCAAAACAGCCACTATACGGTTGTTGGGTTTAACGAAGCTGCTGTTGCTCTCCATCGTTTACTATCATCCTGCCAATAGCTCGGGCACCTAATTCGTCCCGGATTTCTTTTACAAATGCCCCTCCCCCCACCGCCAGGCTTTCTGTCCATTGGTCCTCTCTAAACGGATTCCCATTTTTCAGTCTTTCATTTATCCAGTCTTTATGGGCTTGCTTCAGATCCTCTTGACTATTCACCTCAGCCAGGTAAACCAACCTTTCATGGTTAATCAGTCCATATCTCTTCCGAGGATTTTGAATTTCACTATATCCGGAAAAGGACCATTCTGCAGGATGAGATACCACCCCCGCTCGTACCATATTCAGATCCATATAAACTAGGCATTGGATCAGATGAATTCCACTTTCTACCGCAGTGGCGTGATACCGATCTTCCCAGAATGCCCCTCTGCGTCTTTTTCTTTGGTTATACTCCTGGCCGGTCCGGCCGGCTATCAATTGAACCGATTTTGGAATGACCTCCTGATCTTTATCTCCTACAACCAAAAGGTGGATGTGGTTTGAAGTAACCATGTAATTCAGAATGGTTAATCCGAACCTCTTTTTAGATTCGAAGAGCCATGCCAACCATCGCTGGCGATCTTTAACAAATTTAAACAGGAATTCCCTCTTATGGCATCGATGGGTAATATGCCAAACCTTATTGGGAACAAAATATCGATTGGCTCGTGGCATGGAGGTTTTTCTTAGAACCTTCTTTGGGGGGGTAAAATGGTCACTTTAAGGCCCTTTTAACCCATTATTTTCCATATAATTCATTGAGAAATCCATCGCTTGGTCTGGTCCGACCCTCATTTGAGTAAACCCTCATTTGAGTAATATATTATGCCGACCCTGAAACTGGTGATATTCCGCCAGCTTGGAGAGGACGAAGAAAGCCCGGGGAAGGCCTTCATAAACGGGGACACCGGCTTTCAGCAGAATTTGTTCAAAGAGGATACGGGATTGCCTTAGCGCCGGGTTAGGCTGGTATTGCCTCCAGACCACCACCAGGGGCAGGTTGCGGGTATGTTTCCGGGCCTCCCCGGCCAGATATTGAGCCATTCTTTCCACCTGGTTTTCCGTTCCATTTTCCGACAACCAGTCCAGATGAAGAGCAACAACAAACATATCAATGGTGGACCCGGCGGACAGAAGATCCAGGGTTTTTCCCAGGAGATCCAATTCAAGAAAGACGAGATGGGCATCGATCGGATTGCGGATCATGTTCCCGGCCGGGGGTATGAACCGGCGCAGTTGATCCATGACCGTCACCGGCAGCGCCGGCAGATCCAATCCAACCTTGGCACAACTGTCCGCGGCGGCCACCCCGACTCCTCCGCCGGTGCCGATGACGGCTACCCGCCGCCCGCGGGATTTCCCCAGATTGAGAAAGGCCAGAGTAACATCGGTCATCTCTTCCAGAGAATCGACCTGCACAGCACCGCTCTGCCGGAAAAAAGCCTTCCAGATTTTTTCACCGCCGGCCAGGGAACCGGTGTGTGAAGCCACGGCCCTGGACCCGGATTCCGTCAACCCGCCCTTCATGATGATCACCGGCTTCTTACGGTTAATTTCGGTGACCAGCCGGAAGAGCCTCCGTCCGTTCTTGACCCCTTCCAGATACATGGCGATGATCCGGGTCTGATCATCGTGGGATAAGTACTCCAGAAAATCCGTACTGTCCAGAGTCAGGGCATTTCCGAAACTGAAGACCTTACTGAAATGAATACCGAAACGGCTGGCGGCATGACTGGTAAAATCTCCGGCATTGCCTCCACTCTGGCTGACAAAGGCTACGGGCCCCGTTTCCCCGGAAGCTCCCGGCCAGGTCACTATCCTTGACTCCGGAACATAGACCCCCATACAGTTGGGACCGAGGACCCGCACCCCCCCTTCCCGGGCGATTTTTTCAATTTCAGCCTGAAGCCGCCGGCCCTCTTCCTCCCCTGTTTCCTTGAAACCGGAGGTAAAGATATGAACGTTTTTATTGCCCGAGGCGACGCAATCCTTCAAGGCCTCCGGGACCCTCGGTGCCGGTACGGAAATAATGACCAGGTCGACCGGTTCAGGCAAAGAGACCAGGTTGGGAAAGGCCTTATACCCGCTGATTTCGGCAGTTTTCGGGTTGATGGGATATAACCTTCCTGGAAAATTAAAGGAGACGATATTAGCGAACATACCGGGGAAACCCCCAGCCCGCGGGCGGGTCGC
>CAZSTT010000263.1:1940-3375 GCA_964609705.1 uncultured Thermodesulfobacteriota bacterium | reverse complement strand
ATGAAAATCGATCTCCACCTCCATACCCTTTACGGCTCGTCCTGTGCCTATATGGACCCGGATCAGCTTATTCATCAGGCTAAACTGATCGGGCTTGACGGGGTTTGTATCACGGAGCACAACCAGCTATGGGATAAGGGGGCGATTGAGCGTCTCCGGGATAAACATGATTTTCTGGTCATCGGCGGCGTCGAGGTCAGCACCGATCTAGGCGAGATCTTGGTTTTTGGGCTGCACAAGTCTGTTCTGCAGGTTTATGATGCCGTTCAACTGAGGGCCATGGTTGATGAGGTTGACGGAGTCATGGTGATGGCCCATCCCTTCCGATCCGAGCCTGAGCTCTTCAGTCGCTTTGAGGTTCCGGACTCCAAAGGCGACCGGGAGATGATTGAAAGAATCCAGAAAATCAGCGCCCGCCCCATTTTTTACTTACTTGACGCCCTGGAGATCTATAACGGTCGTTCCGGATTTAACGAAACCGCCTTTACCACAGCGGTGGCCCAATATGTTGATCTTCCCGGGACCGGGGGCAGCGACGCCCACGCTATTCTGGGGGTAGGGGCCTGTTACACTGTTTTTGAAGAAAAAATCAACAACGAGCGGGACCTCATAAAGCAAATAAAGCAAAGGCGTTTTCAGGGAGTGGATGATCGATGGCGGAAAGATCCCTAGGTGAGAGGATGAGACTCGAAGGTAAAGTGGCCGTCATTACCGGCGCGGCGGGGGATATTGGGCGAGGGATCGCCTTGAGGTTCGCCGGAGAAGGGGCCGATATAGTAGCCAATGACCTCAGCCTGATGGCGGCTGAGAGTGTCACTGAAAAAATAAAGTCCATGGGAAGAAGGGCCATTCCTTTTCCCGGAGATGTAACCGACAGCGGGACCATGGAGGCCCTGTTCGCCAAAGCCGTTGCCTCTTTCGGCAAAGTGGATATTCTGGTCTCCAACGCCGGGGTAAGACAGGACGCCTTCATTGATTCTCTTCGGGAATCCCAATGGGACCAGGTAATCGCGGTGTCTTTAAAAGGGGGCTTTAATTGTGTTAAAGCGGCCCAGAAACACATGACGGAAAGACACTATGGCAAGATTATCATCATCGGCTCTCCGGTACCCCCGGGATTGGGAAAGCCCGGCAGTGTCAACTACAGTGCCGCCAATGCCGGTTTGATGGGACTGACCCAGTCTCTGGCCATAGAACTGGGTGCTTATAATATCAATGTTAATTGTATCGCCCCGGATTTTATTCAGACCCGGATGACCAGGGAAAGCCTCAAGCAGGAGGGGATGTTCCTGGATGACTTCAAGAAAGCCGCCCTGGCCCATATCCCCTTACGACGATTGGGGACGGTGGAGGATGTGAGCGGCGTGGCCTTGTTCCTGGCCTCGGATGAATCGGGGTATGTTTCCGGTCAGGTGATCAAGGTTCGGGGAGGACC
>CAZSTT010000263.1:0-1840 GCA_964609705.1 uncultured Thermodesulfobacteriota bacterium | reverse complement strand
ATGCACGATATGCCGGACACCGACGAAGCGGATGCGGCGGCGGAAAGATTTTGGCCCGAAGAGTATAAATGGGTCATTAAAGATGAGTTGAAAAAGGCCGTGAAAGCCGGTCTGGTGGCGGAAAGGTCCTTTTCCGGGGTTTATCAAAAGGACTATACCGACCGCTTCGACAGCTATGAAGCTTTTGCCGACCGCCTGGCCGAAGGGGTGAGTATCGGTGCGGAAAACGGAGCAGATGATATTCTGAACGAGATCCACCATCGGATTCGAAAAAACGATGCCCTCCCGGAAACCCGTCCTTATGCCGCTTATTTCTATCCCCAACCTTTTGACGAGACATTAAAGACCTCCCTGTACCGGGAAGTTTTTGAGGAATTCCGGGCCCACCCTGTGTACCGCCATATCTATGAGGATCACTATGAGACCCGTCAAACTTTTGATGCCTTTATCGATCAGCTGGCCCGGCTGGTCCTGGTGGGCGCTATGAATGGGGCGGACAAGGCCCTCGGTGATATTTTCCGTGCCTTTCTTTTTTCTTCGCCCTTACCGGCTTTCCGCCGCCGTCCGCGGAGGGTCAGATAATCCCTTGCCAAAGGCAAGAGCAAGGCAGACCAGAGAACGACCCAGGGAAGCTGCCTGACAATTTAATGACGCTCAGGGGAAAGTCGGGGAGCTGGTGCCCCTGACCTGCAGAACTTCATTTTTCTCACCATTGGGACCGGATGTTTTCAAATGGAGCATATGGAGACAGACCTTCTCTTCTTTTTTCCGAATTTCCTTTTAAATCAGACGATTCTGCTTCCATTTATCTTGGCCCAAATCTTAATAACCATAAGTAGATCATGAGGTTTGAATCCTTGATCTTTGATTCGGAATCCGGCTATCTCTCTTTTACGAGCTGCTCAGGGAAATGGATAGGGCCAGGAAATAAAAGTCGGAAAAATGACGGAACTCAAGTAAAAAAAGCCTGAAAACAATGAGGTATAAAATGGCATCAAATGTGCATTCATATAATTCTTTAGGGAGGGGGCCTGGAAGCCATGAGAAGAAAACAAGTCCACGGGAGCTATAATAAACGAAAAAGCAGGGATAGTCATGGTCGGTAAGGTCTGTGTTCTCAAGTCCTTGGTTGGCTTTTCCTGTTTACTTTCTAATGGTGCAAGGGGCATAAACAAATGAAATTGATTCGTTATATCCAGGCCCTGGAAGCAGGAGAGGACTTTATGCTGGGGAGGCTTTTCCTTTATGCCACCGAATCCGAGTACACCCGCTACACCAGCACTAAAGAAGAAGAATGGAGGATGACTTTAAGGGAACCGGCCAAGACCCTGGTCCGCTATCTGCGCGAGAATGATGACCCGGAGAAGATCCATGTCGACGAGGTCTTCGAAGAAAATCCTGCGGCTGCTTTTGGGGTGCTGGAAGCCAAGAGGCACCGGGCCCGAGGGGTGAAATTCGACATGTTTTTGGGCATGACCAAACTGGTCAGACAATGTTTTATTGATCTTATCTATGATACCAACCTGACCGGAGATGAAACCAGGCAATCTCTGGCCGTAACCAGCCGGTTTTTCGATAAATTCGAGCTGGGATTCTGTTCCGAGTGGGTCCGGCATAATGAAAACGAAATGGTCAATGACCTGCAGGAAACCAACCGGTTGTTGACCAATGAAAAAAACCGCTACTACACCATCTTTCAGAGTATAGCCGAACCGGCCTTTGTGGTGGGGCCGGACCGGACCATCATTATGGTCAACAAGACTTTTGAAGAAATGTTCCATGTTTCCGCTGAGGCCTCCATCGGCAGACCATGCCTGGAGGTGATCGGCTCTGACCGCTG
>CAZSTT010000262.1:1555-3387 GCA_964609705.1 uncultured Thermodesulfobacteriota bacterium | reverse complement strand
TAGTATTAAAATAGGATTCGAGTTTACCCTTTCGCAACCCTATTTCCGTGTCCAGGCTTTTTTGAGAAGCCTCTTGGCCTGACGGTTTATAAAAGGAATTGAGTGGTTTCTTCATAACTATCCAGCAGCGTGGGGGTTATTTCTTCCAATAATCCCGGCCGAGCCTTTATCAGTTTCAAGGCCTCAGGATTAGGCTGAGGTATGAAATCATCCCCTGGATAACCTAATTCCAAGGCCCGGCAAATGATATTCCCCAGATGAACGGCTGCGGTGAGTTTGTTGTTTTTCTCCGGGACGATTCCGGTCTGGTGATGGCGGATAGCCTGAACAATGGAAGAGGGAAACCGCCATCTTTCCGCGAGGAGGGCCCCTGTTTTGGAGTGATCTATTCCGAAAACCGTCATCTCGGCCGAATGAAGAGATTGTTGATTTTTTTGGGATAGGGCCAGAGCGGCGGCAAATTGATCTTCTAAAAATTCAAAAAAAACCAGCTTGCCGATATCATGCAATACTCCGGTTACGAAAAAATTGTCTTGCTCGGGGAGGCCAAGGTTTTGGCCGATCAGCCTGGTTGCAATTCCGACCGCAATGGAATGGCCCCAGAAATCCACAGGCCGGAAATCCAGCACGGAATCTTTCTTAACAAATAAATCCATAAGATAGGAAGCAAGAATTAAGTTATAAATTTCAGTAAAACCAAGAACGACGATGGCCCGAGAGACCGAGTCAATCTGCCCTGAAAAACCATAGAAGGGAGAATTGACGACCTTTAAAACTTTGGCCGTGGAGGCTTGATCACAAGCTATGATCCCGGAAACATCCTGAGTCGTTGATTTGGGATCGGCCAGGACATCCACCAAAGTAGAATAGACTGTGGGGAGGGTTGAAAATTCCTTAATATTTTTTATGAGGTTGCTTACCAGCTCCATGACAACGATATCCTCTTCGATCCACTCTCTCATCGCCCCGGCAAATGGGGAGGACCTGGATTGTTTAATCCCTCGTCGGATCCTAAAGAACTTCCTTGAAGGGAACGTTGAATGACCTGTTGAACAGCCAGGTTGATGATTTCTTCTTCTATAGGACTCTGGGGCTGCCAAAACAGCCGTTTTTTGATCCGGGCTAAGGCGCGGTTTTGCAGGTCCTGGTCCACAAGGGGAGCTTTGATTGGGTCTTCTCCCTGTTGAATGACCACCATCTGAATTCCCCAGGTTTTTAATACAGCCAGATGGCGGGAGGATATGGTACCGCCTTTAATTAATAAAATTTGGCCCCATCGGTTTAATACCGGTTCGGCTAAAACCATTCCCGGCTCAAGGTTTTCCAAAGGAACAGAGATTTTCACCTGTGTCATCCATAGAAATAAATAAGTAGTGTGCTTCCCGGTTATCTTCATCGGGATTATCCGGGAAAAAGTTTAGAAAAATATCGAGTTGGGGAAGGAATGGAATCCCGGCAGAACGCACTAAAATCCGGGATCAACTTTTTCATGGGATGGAATCGTCGTCACCCCCCTGCCCCGGAAGGTATTTGGCGGGGGGTGAAAAGGGGGTCCGGAAATTATTAACGGCTTACCAATACCGGATTCCGGCTTTAATCCGAAGCGGAACGATTTTTAACCGGTCAAAGGCGGGATCGGGGGATTTTAACTGGAGAGTGTGTGTTGAATCTCAGGAAACTGGGGTGAGGGAGAAATGGAATATCGATCAACCGGAATTATTGAACCTCCATTCCATTTCTCCATTTGTTGATTCAGTGTGAAAATAGAGTTTACCGTCCACTGAACTCTGTTTTCATGATTCGAGGTGCCACGCCCCAAAAGGCGGGGCCTG
>CAZSTT010000262.1:0-1455 GCA_964609705.1 uncultured Thermodesulfobacteriota bacterium | reverse complement strand
TTTTTTATTATCCCAATAATTGCTCGATTCGATTGACCAGGGATTGTATGTTTACCGGTTTCTGAAAGAAATCATCGGCAAAGGTTTCCATCCCCCCCCGTAAGGTATAGGTAGTGGAAGTGATATGATCCCCGATGGCGGTCAACAGGATAATCGGGATTTCTTTTAAAATCGGGTCTTTTTTTAGGTCGTTACAGACCGCATAGCCGTCCTTATCCGGCATCATGACATCCAGAACGATTAAATCGGGTCTTTCCTGCCGGGCTTTATCCAATCCTTCGATCCCACCGTAAGCCGGAAGGGTGGAAAATCCCTTGGATTCGAGCATCATACTCACGGTTTCCACCAGATCCGGATCATCATCAACAATTAAGATTCTCTTTTTATCCATTCAACCTCCTTGTTAGGTGAACCATAATTCCCAGATTGGTAATATTAAATTTGCGCCAAACCGTACCACTTTTTATCCCAAAAGACAAGTTGAAAACCCTTTTCCCCCTTTCGGAATTTAAAGTTGAAAATGCAAAATGCAAAGTGCAAAGTTAACCATTCAAGATGCAAACGGTTGGGAACAATCAGCTGGATCTTGCCTCGCGGGAGGGTTTAATAATGGTCGATGAACCGGACCAGTAATTTTGCATTTTGCATTTTGAAATTTGTCTTTTTAATTTTTAATTCATCCCTCCTCTCCGGGAACATCGAAGGCTTCTCCAATGGCTTTTATGGCCTCAGACAACCTTGCCGACGGGATAACGCAGGAACAGGTCGAGATGGAGGTGCTGATGGCCAGGATAGTGATACTTTTTGAATTCAACGCGTTGAAGAAGGTCCCGGCGATACCCGGAACCTCACGGAAATGGGGTCCGAAAATGGAGACAACCGCTATCTCGGAATTTGCCGTAATTTCCGGGTCCCCGATCAGGGACTTGATTTGATTCAGTATGACCATGACTTCTTCACTTTTGTTCCGGGAAACACCGAAAAGGATTTGACTTTTCCCCTTCCGATTTTGTCCCTGGATAATAAACTCGACATTAATACCCCGACGGCTCAGGGACTGGAAGGTCAGGCCGGCCACCCCTGGGTGGAGGGGAATATCCTCAATGCTGATCAGACTCAGACCCGTATGCTCAATGATCCCACCCAGTTTTATTTTTTTCATTTTTATTTCCTTCTTAAGCAAGGAGATTCTTTCTTCAACGCTTCGAAGTTCCGATTCGGGCCGTTGCCGAATCTCAAGGATCTCCAATTAGTTTCCATCCGGAAATTCGAATTTCCGGATCGGTCGACATTGTCGACCTCAAATAAAGGTCCCCATCCGGGGACTGAATGGAAACACCTGGACTCCCGCTCGGTCGACTTTGTCGACCTTAAACTAAGGTCCCCGTACGGGGACCGGCTGAAGCTCTCGCCAGAAACCCTTTTTAAATCGGTCGATTTCATCGACCTTAACAG
>CAZSTT010000261.1:0-3389 GCA_964609705.1 uncultured Thermodesulfobacteriota bacterium | reverse complement strand
CTGTGTCGTAATTACTTAAAGTGCCATCAAAGTCGTCATACCGGCGAAAGCCGGTATCCAGAACTTACTGAACATACTTGATTCCGTCTCTCGCCTCGTTTGCTCTAAATGACATAAATGCAATTATGACACAGCCTCCTGACCCGGAATCCAGGAATTTAATTTTCTCCTGGAACCCGGCTTTCGCCGGGGAGACGGTCAAGGGAGGTCCCTTGGTATAAAAAGATCGACAAAACTTTGTCGATGTTCAGCCACTAAGCACCTAACTCATGAAAACCCTGTCTTATATAACATACGGCTCCACCTGGAGCGAGTAAAAAAAGGTTAGTATCGACTTGGGTTAATGTGGTAGTAACTGGAAGCATCCCTGGTAACGAGCATCAGGACTTCCCCAGTTATTGCCAGCAAGGAGACAGACCGCCTACCGGTCAAGTTATAAAAAGGAGGATATCCAAATGGCCTTAATACACCAAGAAGGCCCCATCAATGAACACACCTATCTGATCGATGCGGTTCACCGGGGAATCCCAAGAGGGCATGCGGTTTACTTATTGAAAAGCAGGGCTGGAGGGACCTGTCTGATCGATTCCGGCACCAAAGATTCGGCCAAAGTAATTTACGAAAAACTGAAAACTCTCGAGGCCTGGCCGGTGCAGAAGATTGTCATTACCCACTCTCACTGGGATCATACCCAGGGACTCGGGTTTCTTCGAGAGAAAGCAGCCGAAATTGATAAACTCCCTGAGGTCTTCGCTTCGGAAAAAGCCGGCCCATTTCTGGCCGATCAATCATTTAATACCTACTTCGGCTCTGAGGAAGCGCCCTATGACAATATCGAACGGGTTGTCCCGCTGAAAGACGGCCAGTCCATCGAAGTGAGCCGGGACCTGACCGTAAAAATCATCGGGACTCCCGGGCACATGGTGGATCATATTTCTGTCTGGGACGAAACAACCGGTAACATCATGGTGGGTGATGCCTTCGGGATGAAATGGGGAGATGGTCTCATCGTACCCAACCCCAATTCCCCCTTCTGGAACGAAAAAGACTTTCGCCGATCCCTGGACCTGCTGAAATCCCTTAAGCCCAAAACCATCTGTCTGTCCCACTTTGGATGCCTTACTGATTTGGATGCCCAAAGATTCCCGGATGAATATTGGTCCATTTACGAACGGTGGATGGAATTGTTGTCCCGGAACTCCGGAAGGCTGGAGGATATTCCTTTTCTAGTTGATCTGTTGTGGGAGAAGGTCTATTCCCATATTCCAATCGCGATCAGACCCCTGATCCAGACGGGATTGACGGATGCCGTCGACTTGGCGGCCAGGGCCTATGCCGGACAGCACTCTTAGACTTATCTCTTTTTTTATCCCGACCGATGAACTGGCAAGCAGGAGCCTGGTTGGAGGGATTGGACACTTTATTATGCCGGTTCAGGCGGCCTCCTTGAATCGCATCTCATGGCGCTGAATGGAAAGGAAACTTTGTCTTATGATTAACCGTCTCATAAAGTCAGTCCTCATAACCCTTTTAATCATAATCCTTTGTCTTCCCGGACAGACCCATTCCGGAGATAAAGAGACAAAAAATGTTTTGGTTATCGGGTGGGACGCCGCTGACCGTTCTCATGTGAAAAATCTGCTGGAGAAAGGGAAACTTCCCAACCTGGCCGCTCTGATCAAAGAAGGTAGAATGATCGACATCGATATCGTCAGCGGAGCCACGGATACCAAGGCCGGGTGGACCCAACTGCTGACCGGTTATACACCGGAAAAAACCGGCGTCTTTAACAATGGAAGATATGAACCTATTCCACAAGGATATACGGTCTTTGAACGATTGGAAAATTTTTTCGGCGGGGAAAAAATCGATACGGTGGCCCTTATCGCCAAGAAAGATCATGTCGATAACGATCCCCCCTTTCGAGGGACCTTCGAGGAATGGACGGCATTCGTCAAAAAGAACACCCAAAGGATTCGTGAGAAATATCCCCTTTTCACCATCACCCCTGAAGCTGCCTTGGATCAGGCCGGCGGGCGGATAGTCGATAAGGACGGGAGGCGCCTGGTCGAGGTCCCCGGCAAGCCCTGGTATCGGGCCAGCAAAAGACTGGACCTCTGGGTGAATGGCCTGGAGGAAAACGATGCAGTCACCGCAAGAGCGCTTTCCGAATTGGAAAAACGAAAAGGGCGCCGCTTTTTCTTTTTTATCCACTATGCTCAACCCGACCACCTGGGCCATCAGTTCGGTGAGTTTTCCTGGGAATATGATAATGGTATCTTAATGGATGACCGGTCTTCCGGTCTGATCATTCAAAGAATTAAGGAATTGGGCCTGTATGACAAAACCATCATTTATATCGTCTCCGATCATGGTTTTGACAGGAATAAAAAAACCCATCTATATGCGCCTTTTGTTTTCACGGCCACCAATGATCCCACCCCGGTCCGGGCCGAGGGAACCCGGGAAGATCTGGCCCCGACTGTTCTGAAGAAATTTGGTTTAGATCTGTCCATGATCGAACCCCAATTGGACGGTTACCCCTTCGATCTCCAGGCCCCCCTCCGAAGGGCTAATCCCCGATTGACAGAGGAATACCGACATCGCTATAATTATGTGGACAATAAAGAAATCAATGCCAAAAAAGTGATTAATTTTGATTAAGATAAATGGCCCTCTCGCGTCACGGCCTGGATCTTCCACTCCAGCCCCTTATCAGGTGAGGACGCCCACTTGAGTGACCAAAACCTAAGTTCTCCGTTCCGAACTCGGGCAGTCGGCTCCTTGGATATTTGAACTGGCTATTTCCTGGTGTCCTTTTTGTAAGAGAGTGAACTTCAAACAAGAAAAAATAGAGGAAAAAGCATATGAAAATTATTTTTCCAATAAGGGTAGTTTTGGCCATTACCCTGGGCGTGGTCTTGTTTCCCATTTTAGCTTCGGCAGCGGAATTTAAATTCGCCGGTCCGCCGGCTTTTACTGTAACCTAACCGGAAGGGAGCACCCCAACAGAAAAGGATGCCCCGGCCCAGGTCTGGGCCATCAAGACCCCGGAAGAGGTGGTTGTTCAGGCCGCTGTGGCACCCATCCCTGGATGAGTCCCTGGGAATCGATGGGGATCGTAAAAAGTCTCAGATTCAAATAAGAGCTTTTCGTGTGCAATTTTTAACCGGGGTTTTCCCCTGAAGGCCTGCGGAAACTTACACCTAATTGAAAGGGTGAGTATATGAAAAAGAAAAACAAGGTGTTTAGAATTATTTTAAGTCTTTTTATCCTGGGATTTCTGACCATCTCTATTCCCCTTATCGGGGCAACCGCACCGGCAGAAAAAACATTCCTGGGCATGGATTGGGGGCCAAAATACTGGCCCACCAAGCCGGTGCGGGGGG
>CAZSTT010000260.1:0-3591 GCA_964609705.1 uncultured Thermodesulfobacteriota bacterium | reverse complement strand
CGATAACCAATGATGGACGAGACAAGTGTGGATTTCGGCTTGGCCCTGCGATTACAGAGAAGTTAAAAGAGTTTGGAGACCGGGTACAGTTGGGGACCATCCTTCCCGATAGTGAGTATGCTTAAAAAAGATAATTTCCATCTCCGCCTGGATAGACTTTTCTAGGTGCCCTCCTAACCTTTGAGATTCGACAAGGCGGGATGAATCAGGTTCTATAAATATCCTGGTAATAAAGCAATGACTGGATAGAACGCTGTCCAGTCATTGCTTTATTGGCTCTCCAACCAGATCTATCGCTCTAACCTTTCGAATACATTCAGGACAATATTCCCGATCCAAAAGAACCCCCAAAGATTTATCAACCGTTGACCGGAAATACTCTAAAAAGGCCTTGAAAGCAAAGGGACGTCCGCAAGAAAGACATTTGGCAATTTCCAGCTTTTCCTCAAGGTCACTATCGGTTATTTCTCTCTGATCGCCCTTCAGGATTTCCAATAAGGCTTTCATTGGAAGCGGGCTGGTTTGTCCTACGGGACATAAAGAAGTCTTGCCTAGGGTCGGGATCAGATTTTCTAATCGTTCCCATTCCATTTCGGCATTCGGGTCTTCGGCAAGGGTTGTTATCAGCTGCAACATCCTTGGTAATCCCAACCGACAGGGGACACAATGCCCGCAGGACCTGCTCTGGCAAAAAGTTAGATAATCCACGGCCTTCCTTATCAATTGATCTTCCTTCTTCATCCTTTGACTCCTTTTGGCCCTGGATCTACGCCTCTGTCGGGGCATGATGGTTTTTTAAGAATACCCGAAAAAATATTCTTGCCTTAGACATTAACAATTTCTATGATGTTTTAATAGATAAAAAGCGAGAAAAATGGGATATGGAAAAAGAGATCTACAGCCTTTGCTTTATGTGTTCGATCCGCTGCCCTATCCAGGTGACCGTGGAGGGTGAAAAGATCATTTGGCTCCAGGGCAATCCCCATGTGGCGGGGATTGAGGGGGCCATGTGTGCCAAAGGATCTGCCGGGACGGCCCTGCTGAATGATAGGGAGCGCCTCCAATATCCCATGATCCGTACCGGTCCCAGGGGGGCAGGGCAATGGAAGCAGATATCCTGGGAAGAGGCCCTCGATTACATTGCTCAAAAACTTAAGGAGATTATCGGGCAATATGGGGCGGAAAGTGTGGTCTGGGGTGAAAGAGCTAATTTGAGTACTGATCTGAGCAAAACTTTTATGAAAGCCTTGGGCTCACCCAATCATTTCACGCATGACAGCCTTTGTAAGGGATCAACCAATACGGCCTGCCGTTCCTTGACCGGTTATCCGGACACCCGGATCGGCTTCGATTATAAAAATACGCGTCATATAGTTTTATACGGCCGCAATATTTTTGAATCCCTGGAGATCAAGCCGGTCAATCAATTATTAGAGGCCCTGGAGAAAGGGGCCAAAATGACTTATCTCGATCCAAGGGCCACGGTCACCGCTGCCAAGGCCCATCGGTACCTGCAGATACGTCCCGGAACCGATCTGGCCTTCAATTACGCTTTAATGCATATCATTCTCAAGGAAAATCTGCATGACCGGGACTTTGTGAGCCGCTGGGTTTCCGGTTTGAAGGAACTCAGGACTTTTGTTGAACCTTATGCCCCGGAATGGGCCGAAAAAGAAACCGGGATCCCGGCTCTGGAAATCATCAGTGTGGCCCGGGAGATGGCGGCCGTCAAACCGGCCGGCATCTTCCACTTCGGATACCGCGCATCCCATCATATCCATGAATGTTATTTCCGGCGTTCCATTATTATTTTAAACGCCCTGATGGGGAATTTCGAGGCCCAGGGTGGTTTGTTCATCAAAAAAGGATTAAAGGATAGCGGGATTAAAGAGGTCCGAAAATTCGCTGAAGGGGATTTTCCCAAACCCCGGGCTGAACGATTTGACGGCGTGGGTTATAAAAAATTTCCCATTGCTGATCCGGAGAATGGAGTGGCCCAGATGTTTCCTTTGGCAGTCCTTAAGGCCGATCCTTACCCGATCAAGGCTTTTCTCTGTTACCGTTTTGAACCTTTGCATTCCATCCCCGATCAGAGTCTGACTAAAAAGGCTTTTGAAAAACTGGACTTAATTGTGGTTATTGATGTCCAGTTCAGCGAAACAGCCTGGAACGCCGATGTGATCCTGCCGGAATCGATTTACCTGGAGAGAACCGATCCGGTGCAGGTGATCCAGGGCTTAAAACCTCAAATTTTTTTGCGACGGCAGGCCGTGCTGCCCCGTTACGACAGTAAACCAGGGTGGGAAATCCTCAAGGGTTTGGCCGATCGTTTAGGAATAGGGGGGCATTTCCCTTTTCATTCCATTGAGGAACTGCTCGAGTTCCAGCTCCAAGACACCGGGGTTAAGATCAAGGACTTTGAAAAAAAAGGATTTGTTGATTTCTCGGACAAGGAAATTCTCTGGGATCGATTAGAGGGAATCAAATTCAAAACCCCTTCCGGAAAGATGGAGCTGATCTCCAGCTTGTTGGAAGAAAAAAATTTTTCATCTTTTCCTCCATATGAACCGGTCGCCGCTCCTGCGGAAGGTCTTTTTCGATTGACGGTTGGGCGATGTGCGGCCCATACCCATGTCTCCTCGGAAAACAATCCCTATTTAAATGAGCTGGTACCGGAAAACCGTCTATGGATCTACACCCTGGCGGCTCAAAAACTGGGTATCCATGATGGAGACCTGGTTGAAGTTTCTTCCGGTTTCGGTAAAGAACAGATCAAAGCCCTGGTAACTGAATTTATCCATCCGGAAACAGTTTTCATGCTCCATGGTTTCGGTTGCCGAGTGCCGGTCCAAACCCGCTGTTTCAATCACGGGGCTTGTGATGCCGTGCTTCAGGAAAACATCTCCGACCCGGTTGGGGGAAGTCCGGCCCTGCATCATACTTTAGTCTCGGTAAGACCTGTTGGGAAGGTCGAGCTCTAAAAGCAGGTGAACTATGAGCCAATATTATTTGTCCCATGACCCTATGAAATGTATTGCCTGTTTTTCCTGCGAGGTCCATTGTAAAACCAAAAACGATCTCCCCGTGGGGCCTCGTTTTTGCCAAATCATGACCGTTGGACCTAAAATGATAGGGGGGATTCCAAGACTGGGACTGGTCTTCATGCCCTGTTTCCATTGCGAGAAACCCTGGTGTGTTGCCGCTTGTCCCACCGGGGCTATGCAGAAAAGGATTAAGGATGGAATAGTCTTTGTGGAATCGGCCAGGTGCGTAGGCTGCAAATGCTGTATCACGGCCTGTCCCTGGGGCGCACCGCAATGGAATCCTGAAACCGGAAAGGTCGTTAAATGCGACTACTGTATGGATCGGTTGGATGAAGGTCTAAGACCGGCCTGTGTGACCAAATGTGTCACCCATTGCCTGGATTTTGGAACTTCTGCTGACAACACAGGTCAGAAAAAACGAGATTTCTATGCCAGGGGCGTAGCCTTTCAAGGCCGGGAATGAAATTCAGAGAAAGAGATAGGATATGAGTGTAAAAATTGGAATTATCGGGGCCGGGCCGGGGGGGTATATCGCCGCTATTCGGGC
>CAZSTT010000259.1:0-3627 GCA_964609705.1 uncultured Thermodesulfobacteriota bacterium | reverse complement strand
TCCTTAAAAGATATAAGTCGATCCTACGCTATTTAGGATAAATTTTTCGGGTAAGTCCTGAGCGAACCGGTGTATGGCTTTCCAGCCGGTACAATGCATGGGCACAATAAAATCAGGATTCAGAGCCTTCATCTTTTCAACAGTCGGATCGATGATCTTCTCATTGTCTCCGGTTAAATGGAATCCCCCCAAAATGGCATGGAGCTTCTCTACCCCAGCGGTCTTCTGAAGATACTTGGCCGTATTGATGATCCCGGCATGGGAACAGCCCCCGATGATCACCAACCCCTTATTTTTCAGGTTAACGGCCAGGGCCTGGTCGTCATGAAAGGGATCGGGCACCCATTGGTTATTTATTTTTGCTTCCATACCGGGCATCCCCTGCTCAAAATCGGTCTGGCGTTCCACCTGACCGGAGACCAGAATGAGATCTGAGGCCAAAGTGGAACTTTTCTGAAACTTTTGCAGGGTTGTCCCCGAAGCCGTCAAATCTTCCTCGGTCAACCCCGGCATATCAAAAAACTGTTGCGGACCCATTTGAAAACGCCGGGGCGCAAAGGCCTGGGGATGAAGGACCACCGGCAGCGGTTTTTGGGCATCTTCTAAAAAGCCGGGAAGGCCGCCAAAGTGGTCAAAATGGCCATGACTCAAAACCACCGCCTCTATCTGGGTAATATCCGACCCGATTTCTCCCATCAGCACCGCCCTGCTGGAGGCCAGCATCCGCATGTTATGGAGAAGGCAGGTGCCTGAAATACCGCCATCGAATAATACACTATGCTCCTCCGAACCGGCATAGACCTTGATCAAGAAGGACAACCCCGGTTCGGCCAGAGGGCCGCTTGGAGGAACAACCCGCAAACGTTTGACCCTCTCCGAATCGGCCAGAAAAAAATCGCTGTAGTTGTCCACCAGAGCGGTAATCTCCACCTTGCCGGCTTCTCTTAGTTCTATTCTATCCATTGGCTATATCTCCCTTCTGCCATGCTAAGAATCATTTCCCCTACTTCGCCAATAATGGCCATGGATTTCATTATACCTGTTATTAATCCATTTAGCCAATAGAAGGAGCCGCTAACCGACAATCACTAGAAAAATTATTTAAGGAAGTTTTCCACCTAAATCAAGGAAGACCCCCCCCATGAATTAAACGGAACAGGGCAAATTCCTTCCGCAAAAGGATCTTGTTGATTACTTTCTATTCCTCTATAATACTATATTGTGTCCGCACCCGGTAATGGAATCAGGTCGGGGGATCGAATTCATTTATTTTTTTATCAAATAGGTCCAAAAACGGTTGTTTTTTTATCGGGTTGTTTGCTGGAGGTTATCAGAAAGTTCCCGGGCACAGAAACGAGGCAATCTATCTTCGAGCTTATCTTTGCGCTTGAATAGTGTATTTGCCTATTAGAAAGGAAAACCGTCTTATGAAGGATCAATCCAAGACAAAAAAAGAATTGATCGAGGAACTGGTTATTCTAAGAAAGAAGATTGCAGGACGGGGAGGATTGAAATCAGACCTCTTACAAGAAGAGGGGAAAAACCAGCAACCTATGGAGGGACTTGGAGGAAATTCATCGGTATCGAATATAATCCGTGTCTCGGGGATTAATATTGCCTGGAATCCCGATCAGGGCACCTGCACATTCGAGGATCTGCCTGTGGCGATGATGTGGGTTAACACTACTCTGTCCGGAATGATGTCGGGAGTTCAGGCTATGGTGGGCACTGAGCGTTTCTTTCTGGCTTTGCAGAGTGAGGGGCGCAAAAGCGTAGGGGATGACTGGCAGATAATTTCAAACTATCCGACTTTCGAAGAAGGTTTCAAGGCCATAGCTAATATAGCAGCCGTAGCCGGCTGGGGTTACTGGGAGCTGACTTCCCTCGATTCCGACCTCAAGGTTTGCCGTTTTCGCGTAACGGACAATTGGGAGGGCCGGTACCAGAAATCACTGGGGGTGTGCTGGGGGAGCGGTATGATGGCCGGCAAGCTGTCGGGTTATTGCTCGGAGCTTTTCGGAACCAACTGCTGGGCCGACCAAACAAAGTTTATCGCTCAAGGCGATACATTCGATGAGTTTGTCGTGAAACCGTCTTCACGATTAATCGAGAATGAGATTGAGAACCTGCTGGACTCCAATGAGGCGACTCGGGCGGACATGGCCGTCGCCCTTAGAAAGCTGAAGAATGAAGTCACCGAACGCAAGCGGGCCGAGGAGAACCTGATCAACAGCGAAGCCCAGCTCTCCAACGCGTTAAAGATAGCACGCGCCAGTCACTGGGAATATGATGTCGATAGAGACTTGTTCACATTCAACGATAATTTTTACCGAATCTTTAGAACCACCGCCGAGGAAGCAGGGGGATACCAAATGTCTTCTTCAGACTATGCCCGCAGGTTTTGTCATCCTGACGATGCCCCCCTCGTGGCCAAAGAAACCCAGGCGGCGATCAATACCAACGACCCTAACTTCAGTCGCCAGCTCGAACATCGAATCTTGTTTGCTGACGGTGAAGTGGGTTATATCGCAGTCAGATTCTTCATCGTTAAGGATCAGCAGGGAAAAACTATCAAGACCTTTGGCGTCAATCAGGACATTACTGACCACAAGCGGGCCGAGGAGGAAATCCACCGCTTGAATGCCGAACTGGAACAGCGGGTAAAGGAGCGAACAGCTGAACTGGAAGCCCTTAACCAGGAACTGGAAGGTTTCAGCTATTCCATCTCCCATGATTTAAGGGCCCCCTTGCGCCATCTGACCGGGTTTGCGAATATGCTCACCGGGCAAATGAGGGAGGGACTGGATAAAAAAAGCCGTCATTATCTGGACGTGATTTCAGATTCGGCCCTTAAGATGGGGAGGCTGGTCGATGACGTTCTTTCTTTTTCCCGCATGGGTCGGACGGATATACGCCAATCCCGACTGAATCCCAATATCCTGGTGCAGGAACTCATCAAGGGGGTTGAGCCGGAGGCAGGGAAAAGGGGGATTGTCTGGTCTGTCGCTTCCCTGCCCGAGGTTTATGGCGATCCTACCATGATTAAGATCGTCTTTGAGAATCTGATATCCAACGCCGTTAAATATACCCGTGGGAAACCCAAAGCCGAAATCGAGGTTGGGCAACTGGCCGATCAGAGAAATGAAGATATTTTCTATGTCAGGGACAACGGGGCCGGTTTTGATATGGAATACAGTAATAAACTTTTTAATCTTTTTCAACGCCTCCACCATGAGGAGGAATTTGAGGGCACCGGTCTGGGTCTGGCCAATGTTAAAAGAATCATTCAACGCCACGGAGGCCGGGTTTGGGCTGAAGGGGAGGTAGATCGAGGGGCGACCTTTTATTTTTCCCTGCCCAAAAGGAAGGTCTAGAAACTCAATCCGCTGGACAAACCATAGAAAAGAAATCTCGGCTGAGTCCAATTTCCAAAATTCGATCCTCCAAAATCTGATGCCTGATTTTGTTTTGTCTTGACCTCTCCCCTGGGTTGTTCTAAATTTTTCCTATTCTAAGAAAGTCCTATTCGTCCAAGAGACCTTTAAAAACCGGTCGGCCATTGCTGCAATTTCTTCTGACTCATAAATCCATTTTTACGGCTGTGCATGATTTCCAGCCGCTCGATCA
>CAZSTT010000258.1:2323-3646 GCA_964609705.1 uncultured Thermodesulfobacteriota bacterium | reverse complement strand
CAGGAAAGGGCGGATATGTTGAAGATCGGACACCGGGGGGCCATGGGGTATGCCCCTGAAAATACGTTGGACTCCTTCACCAAGGCCTTGGAGCTTGGGGTGGATGGGATTGAGTTGGATGTTCACCTTTGCCGAAGTGGAGAACCGGTGGTCATCCATGATGCCCGGGTGAACCGCACCACCAACGGCCAAGGGAAGGTCCGGGAAATGACCCTCCGGGAATTGAAGGAACTTGACGCGGGCAATGGTAATCATATCCTCACTTTAGAGGAGGTCCTGGGTTTTGTGGATCGTCGCGCCCTCATCGACATTGAACTTAAGACCGAAGGAGTCGGAGGTCCGGTGGCCACTACGATCGTTCGATTTATTGAGTCCCAGGGATGGAAACCGGAACAATTTATGATAACCTCTTTCGATCATCATGAACTTAAACGTTGTCACGAACTTATTCCCCATATTCCTTTCGGTCCCTTACTGGCCGCCAAACCATTGGATTACGCCCGAATGGCCCAGGACATGAAGGCCGATGGGATCATGCCCTTCTTTGAATTTCTGGACGAAAAATTTGTGCAGGACGCCCATCAAAGAGGGTTGAAGGTCATTACCTGGACCGTAGACCGTCCGGATGATATCAAAAAAGTTATGGAGATGGGTGTGGATGGCATCATCAGCAATTATCCGGACCGCCTTCAGGAATCCAAATAGAGATGATCGGGGAAAAGATTTTAGTTTCCGATTTTGACGGAACCATGACGGATCGGGACTTTTTCCGCCTGGCTCTGGAGTGTTTACCCCGGGCGGCCGCCTCTTTCTGGGAAGATTATAAACAAGGGGAAATAACCCATTTCCAGGCCTTGACCTCCATCTTTTCCGGATTGCGCTACCCGGAATCAAAGATAGAAACTTTACTGACCAGGATGAAATTGGACCCGGGGATTGGGACAGCCTGCCTTCGGCTGCGTTCGGAAGGTTGGCGCTTGATTATCGCCTCTGCCGGATGTGCCTGGTATATTGAAAAACTTCTGGCCCCGCTCGGTATTGATGCCGAGATTCATGCCAACCCCGGACATTTCACCCAAGAGGAGGGGCTGGTTATGGAATTCCCCTTCTCCTCCCCTTACTTCTGCCGGGAAACCGGTATCGATAAGACCCGTTTGGTTCAAACGGCCCTCGGTCAGGGTATTGTAGCTTTTGCCGGAGACGGCCGGCCGGATCTTGGCCCGGCCCTTCTGGTCGATCCTTCAATGCGTTTTGCCAAAGGACGGCTGGCTGAAGAGCTGACCAATAGAGCTGAGAGCTTCCAGCAGTTCCGATCCTGGAGCG
>CAZSTT010000258.1:0-2223 GCA_964609705.1 uncultured Thermodesulfobacteriota bacterium | reverse complement strand
TCGGGATTTTTTTGTTAAGAGCGGGCTTTTCCTTTTAACGGCGTTTCAATTCTCAAAACCAACAGGATGGCCAAACCCACCGAGCCGGAGAAGGCTATCCAGATATAATAATAGCTTTGCCAGGTGTCGAACACCCAGCCGGCCAGGGGGGGACCTAAAATTCCACCCAGGGAGGCTGTTCCCATCAGGATACCAAGCAGTTTCCCAAAGGAAGGCAATCCGAAACTTTCCCGGAGGACGGCGACCCTTAAAACCGTTAATCCGCCAAAATTGGGAGGAAAAAGCAGCAAAAAAAGGAACATCGCCCAGGGAGACCGGACATAGGCAAAAGCGAGAAGTCCCAATCCGATGAGTAAAAAATTCAGGGCCATGATATATTTTTTTTCATAGAGGTCACTGAGCCAGCCAAAACCGAGACGCCCCAGGATGCTGAATAAAGGAATACCGGCGGCCACCATCCCTGCTGTTGTTCTGGATATTCCAATACTGCCGAGGTAAGGCATAACATGGGTGATGACGGCCGTAACGATCATCAGCCTTATGAATTCAGACAGGTTTAAATAGATGAAGGATTTTTGTCTAAAGGCTTTCTGGAAAGTCATGTGGACTTCGGGCGGCTGCGTGTCCTGTAAAGCGGCCTCCGCCGACTGACCGTCTGGAAGGAGTCCGTATTCTTCCGGTTTATTTCGGATAAGGAAACATAAAGGGATACCCAGGACCCACATTCCCAATCCCAGGACAATTAAGGTGGGGCGCCATTGATAAACCTCGATGAGCCAGACAATGACCGGGACCAGCAATCCGCTGGCACCAAATCCAGAGGCCATCAGACCAAAGGCCTTCCCGGAGCTTTTATTAAACCAATTGGCCACCACGGTCATAGTGACTATGGAGGTCGCCCCTCCGGCCCCGAAGGAAAGAAGAATGAAAGAGATATAAAACATGAACAAACTTTGGGTAAAGCTGAGCAGGATCAGGCCGAAGCCGACGATGATGACCCCCAGGAACATAAGTTTCCTTGCTCCATAATGATCGACCAGGAAACCCAGAAAAGGGGCAAAAATACCCATCTCCAGCCCGCGGAGGCTGGTAGCGAAAGAAACCTGGGTATAGCTCCAGCCAAATTCTTTTACGATGGGCTCGAAAAAGGCCGTGAATCCAAAAAAGATAATACTGCTGACATACAGGCTTATGACAAAGCAGGAGAGGACAATCCACCATCCGTAAAATATCATCATGACCGTTTCCCAAGGCAGATAAAAATGACGGAAACTTGAAAGTCCCCTTTGGCATTTTTTTGAGGTTAATAAAAAGGTAAACCGGCGGTCCTCTCGACTGGGGACCGCCGGCCTGTTAAGTAAGGGATCGGCATCATTCGCTTTCTGCTGCCGGTTTTAACGTAAACCGGATCCCGCTTATTTTTTCTGGATGAACTTTTGAGCTTCGGCGCTGAAGGATTGACCGCTGCCGGCTCCCAGGCAGATATCGGTTTCCAGACGTAAACCCCAATCCAGTGGAGTGGACATGGCCATGTTAACCGCTCTTTTAGCCCCAGAGACATGTCTTGGATTCAACTTGGCTATCTCTTCCGCCAGTTTCCGGGCTTCGGGCATTAATTGGTCCTTAGGATAAACGTGATTGACCAGGTTGATCCGAAGGGCCTCCTGGGCATTGATTCGGCGACCGGTAATGATCAGCTCTTTGGCATAAGCCGGTCCTACAATACGGGGCAATCGCTGAGTAGAGCCGAGATCGGGGATAACGCCCAGGGGCATTTCGGGTAAAGCGAAAACGGCCTGTTCGACGCAAAGACGGATGTCGCAACAGAGACTCAGTTCAAAGGCCGCACCGAGACAGAATCCATTGATGGCGGCGATCACCGGAACCGCCAATTCTTCATACATGGTGAAAATCGACTTGAGTCCGTAAAGACGGTCAAAGCCATCCCGGTACCCTCCCAGCAAGGCCGAACCGGAGCCTCCGCCGGCAATCATTTTCAGATCCATGCCGGCGCTGAAAGCCCGCTCACCTGCTCCGGTCATGATCACCGCACGGATTTCCGGCGTTTCCTTGATTTTCTGGGCCGCAGTCATCAGCCCCCGGTAAGAGTCCTGGTTGAAGGCATTCATCGCTTCCGGCCGGTTTAAGGTAACTGTGGCAATGACCTCATCGATTGTCAGCAATACCGCTTGATTATCCGTCATAACCCTCTTCCTTTCTTTT
>CAZSTT010000257.1:0-3692 GCA_964609705.1 uncultured Thermodesulfobacteriota bacterium | reverse complement strand
GGGACCTTTACGGTTAAGGAATATCCCCTGCCCACCCCGGGGCCGGGACAGATGTTGATCAAGCAGGGCCGGTGCGGCATTTGCGGGACTGACATCCATATGTATCACGGCAAGCTGCCGGGGATTGTCTATCCCATCGTCCTGGGGCATGAGTTTTGCGGAACCATCGAGGCCCTGGGGGAAAACGTGACCGAAGACTATCTGGGACGTCCGATCAAGGTCGGCGACACGATTTCTGTTATACCCGGGGCCAAGGACTACAGCGAATATTTCAGTGTAGTCGCCAACAGCCCGACCACCCTTCAAAAAGGCTTTGCCTACGGGTTCTCCGGTGATGCCGATAAGGTAACTCACTTCGACGGCGGCTACGGGGAATATGTCTTTTTAAAAGACCCCAGAACCGTGGTTCTGAAGAGCAACCTACCCCCGGACATTCTCTGTCTGCTGGAGCCCATTACCGTCGGCGCCTACGCCGTGGAAAGGGCCAGGATTAAACTGGGCGATACTGTGGTCATCCAGGGGACCGGAGCCGTGGGATTGTTCACCCAGCTCTGCGTCAAACTGAGCGGCGCGGCCAAGATCATTAATGTGGGCGGTCCTACTCCCTACCGGGTGGAGATAGCCAAAAAGTTCGGGGCCGATGTGGTAATCAACATCGCCGAGGTGAAAGATAGAAATGAGCGGGTCAGGCTGGTCAAGGAAGAATCGGTTAAGGGATTGGGAGCCGACGTGGTCTTCGACTGCACCGGGGTGCCTTCGGCCGTTCCCGAAGGTCTGGATATGCTCAGACGAAGCGGGACCTTTGTGGAGGTGGGTGCCTTCACCGATGCCGGCCCGGTTGAAATCAATCCTTTCATTCATTTATGTAATAAGAACATAAATCTTCAGGGTTCCTGGGCCTCCGATCTGAAGCATTGGGTGAAGATGCTGCCGATCCTGGAAAAAAGGGAATTCCCCTATGAGGAAGCAGTGACCCACACGGTCGGGTTGAATGAGTTGAATGAGGCTATCCAGTTTCCGCAAAAGGGTTACAAATTACAGGGCAAGGAAGTGGGCAAGGTGCTGGTAGACGGGTCAAAATATTAATGAACATCTCCAGAAGAGTTGGGGATAACAAAAGGATTCGAGGGGCCGAGGGGTCAAGAGGTCAAGTGAAAGGCGTGGATTTAAAAACCCTCGAATCCTCGAACCTTGAAACCAGGAACCCTATTTTCGTGTTAAGCAGTCATGCCACGCCTTTAGTGGCGTGATACCACGAAACATGAAAATAGGGCCAGGCGTGAGTGACCTTGAATCCTATTTTCGTATTAAAGGAGATAACATGTCTAAAACCGATGCGATCTCGGAGGTCATCGCCTACGAGATTTTCAATTTTCGAGGAATTCCGACTGTGGAAGCGGAGGTGGTCCTGGCGGACGGCAGCCGCGGCCAGGGTGCAGTAGCTGCAGGCATCAGCGCGGGCAGCAGCGAAGCCCACCTGTTGCGCGATGGAGATCCGAACAGGTTCAGTGGTCAGGGAGTGCTCCAGGCCATCCGAAATGTCCGGGAAATCATCCGCCCGGCGATTTTGGGGATGCCGGCCACTCAGCAGGAAACGATTGACCGGAAAATGATCGAACTTGACGGAACTCCCGACAAAAGCCGCCTGGGAGGCAACGCCACGCTGGCGGTGTCCCTGGCCGTGGCCCGGGCCGCCGCGGCCAGCCGGCGCCTTCCTCTTTATCAATCTCTGGCCTGGGAAGGACCATTGGCTTTGCCTGTTCCCTGCTTTGACCTTTTCCGTGGAGGAGCTCACGCCGTTGACTCCGTTGATCTTCAGGAATATCTTCTTATTCCGGCAGGGCTTAAAACCTTCAGCGAGGCATTGGAGGCCGGGTTGAAGGTTTATAACGCGATGTTCAAAATTCTCCTGGACAAGGGATTCAACGTTCAACCTTTTGGACCTTTTGCCGCTCCTCTGCGTTCCAACCTAGAGGGCGTGGAATTAATGGTCACCGCTATCGAGAAGGCGGGCTATCGGGTAGGGGACCAATGCTATGTCGGGATCGATGCGGCCATGTCGGAATTATACAAGGATGGACGATATGTGCTGGCCTGCGAAAAGCGCGAACTGACAGCCTCCGAACTGGCCGACCTGTGGAAGGAATGGGTGGATAATTACCCTATCATCAGTATTGAAGATGCCATGTCCGAAGAGGACTGGGAGGGCTGGCAGGCCGTAACCCAAAAAATAGGGGAGCGGGTTCAACTGGTGGGCGATGACCTCTTTACCACCAACCCGAAACGGGTCAGAAAAGGCATCGAACTCAAGGCGGCCAATGCGGTGCTGGTCAAACCCAACCAGATCGGGACCCTTTCGGAAACGCTGGAGACGATCAGGACTGCTCACCAGGCGGGCTGGGGGGCCATGTTATCCACCCGTTCCGGGGAGACGGAAGACACAGTGGTCTCCGACCTTTCCGTTCTGGGACAATGCGGCCAGATTAAAACCGGTCCGGTTAACGGGGCCAGTGTGATCAAGCACAACCAGCTGCTCCGGATAGAACAGGAACTCGGGAAAAAGTCTACCTATAAAGGAAAAGAGGCCTTCAAAAGATATGCTGGAATTTCGGTTTAAGAGAAAGGATTATGATTGAAAAACCTATAGGATTTCAAGGTCGGTATTTGGAGGAGGTAGAAGCAGCCCAGGGGAAGCCAAAAGTTGTTCAGCAGATATTTCCCAACATCCTTTTTATCGTTTTGGACGACGTCGGTTTTGGCCAACTGGGCTGCTATGGCTCGGATATCTCAACCCCTAACATTGATCGACTGGCCCAAGACGGGCTGATGTACACCAATTTTCACACCACGGGTTTGTGCTCCCCTACCCGTTCCTGCCTTTTGACCGGACGCAATCACCATTTCAATGGCATGGGTTGTATCACCGAGCTGGCTACAAATTTTCCAGGGTACAATGCCCTGATTCCCAAAGAGAATGGTTTTCTGAGTGAGATGCTGGCCCCCCGGGGATACGCCTGCTTTGCCCTGGGGAAATGGCATCTTCTTCCGGATGAAGAAACCAACATGGGGGCCACCAAGGAACGCTGGCCCCTTGGCCGGGGCTTCGAGCGCTTTTATGGTTTTCTGGGCGGGCATACGGACCAATACCGTCCCAGCCTGATTCATGATAATCACCAGATCGATCCTCCCTGGACGGTCGAAGAAGGGTACCATCTGACCGAAGACCTGGTGGACAAGGCCATTGAATTCATCACCGATTTGAAAAATGCTAATCCGGACCGGCCTTTTTTTATGTACCTGGCGCCGGGAGCTATGCATGCCCCCCACCAGGCGCCTCCTGAGTGGATTGACAAATACAGGGGACGTTTTGATCAGGGCTGGGAGAGGTGGCGAGATGAGATCTATAAGCGCCAGCTGAAGACCGGGGTTATTCCTCCGGGAACAGAGCTGACGCCCCGTCCGGACTGGGTCCAGGATTGGGAAACTTTGTCCACTGACCAGAAACAACTTTATGCCCGGTTCATGGAGGTCTTTGCCGGGTTCCTGGGACATACAGATTATCATCTCGGCCGATTTTTAGAGTTTCTAAAAAACATCGGCCAATTCGAGAATACCCTGATCATGCTGCTTTCAGACAACGGGGCCAGTTCCGAAGGTGGTCCCAACGGGTCGATCAGCGAATCGCGTCTTTA
>CAZSTT010000256.1:0-3713 GCA_964609705.1 uncultured Thermodesulfobacteriota bacterium | reverse complement strand
GGCACGGAGGCGTTCCATAATTCTACCGCCAGTCTCAGGGCGAGATAAACGAATTTTTCAATCCCCCATTGCCGACTGCGAAGCAGGACCTGATCCCAGTCCATCACCTTCTCATAATGGTGAATGGTAGCGGAAAGGTCGCATAATAGTTTTAATCCTTTTTCAAAGAGGTCTTTGCAGTTGTGCAGGCAAAGATGTAACAACAGGTCTTCCGGAGATTGGACCCGAACGGCGCCGTTACCGATGACGGCCGGCCGGGACCTTTCCCATTGGCCTTCCAGATCTATATCGAAAGCATAATCGGCCCGAATAAGGGTCCAATGGATTTCAAGACATAATCCTTTCCCGGGTAGCCGGTAGGCAAACTGGTAATTTTTTTTGGTGACTTTTCTTTCATCCTCGATCGGCCGGTAGCCCATTTCCAATAATTTTTCTTCAACTTTCATCAAATCCTTTTCTTTGACCAAAAGGTCCAGATCGGACATGGGGCGGAGAGCGATGTTTCCATAAACCAGTTCGGCCAGATGGGCCCCTTTAAGGGCCATTACCGGAATATTATTCTTCCCCAGGGCCGTCAGTACCTCTCCCAGACTTTGATAAAGGTTTATATTCCGGCCGGCATTCCGGAGATAGAGGAGTCGGAGCCTCCGCCTCACCCAATCGGGAACAGGGGAGTCGACCGGTAAGGCCTTTAAACGCTGGTAAAATAAGGGGGTAAGGCTATGACGGACCGATGCTTCAATAAGGACCTCCCAGTCGGAATCGGAGAGTCCTTCCGGGGGATTTGTTTTTAGTTCCCCGGCCTCCGGCCGGAGGCAATGGAGGAGCCATTGATCGGTTCGAGAAAGCGGCATTCAACCCCTCAGGATCATCAAGCCCTTAGCGATAATGCCGGGCCTGGGTTTCAAACAACCGGGCATAGGTTCCTCCTGTCCGCATCAGGTCTTCATGACGGCCTTCCTCAATGATCCTTCCTTCTTTCAATACAAAGATCCGGTCGGCCATCCGGACCGTGGAAAAACGATGACTGATCAAAATGGCGGTCTTTCCGGCGGTTAATTGGCGAAAATTTTGAAATACCGCATATTCACTTTCCGCATCCAGGGAACTGGTTGGCTCGTCAAGCACGATAATCGGGGTATCGCCCATAAAGGCCCGGGCCAGGGCCACCTTTTGCCATTCACCGATGCTGAGTTCTTCCCCGTTTTCGAACCATTTCCCCAGGATCGTTTCATAGCCATATGGCAGCGAAGTGATGACTTCGTCCGCACCGGAACAGCGGGCGGCGGAGATGACCCTTTCATGGTCGGGAGAAAGGGTGGTGTTTCCAAACCAGATATTCTCCCTGGCCGTCAAATGATACCTGGCATAGTCCTGAAAAATGACGCTGATCTCGCGCCTTAACGAGGTTAAGGCAAACTGGCGCAGATCTATTCCATCGAAGCGGATATTACCCTTGGTCGGGTCGTACAACCGGCACAGTAATTTAATTAAAGTGGTTTTACCCGAACCGTTTTCACCGACCAGGGCCACCACCTCTCCGGTTCGGATATGGAGGGTGATGTCTTCCAGAACCTTTCTGGTTCCGCCAGGGTATTGAAAACAGACCCGATCGAAAACAATACCGGTTTTTAAGGGACGGGGGACGGGGGAAGCCGGCGAGGGGTCTATGATTTTATTTTTCAGGTTCAGGAACTCATAAAGATTGGAAAGGAACAGGTGGTCTTCATACAGCCCGGCCAGACCGCTCAACATCTCCTGAAGAAATCCCTGCCCCCGTTGAAAGGCCTGATAATACATAACCAAATCGCCCAGGGTGATGCTTCCCTTCACCGTCCGATAGGCGATAAAGGCATAGGATCCGTAGATGGCCAGGGTAGCGCAGGTTTGAGCCACCAGCTCCCCCACCGAACGCCTGAAAGTGATTCCCAATTTTTCCCGGCGAAGTTTTTGACGCAGGTCACGAAAGCGTTGCCTAAACAAAGACCCCAGGTCAAACAGACGAAGTTCCTTGGCATGACTGCTTCCGGTAAGGATCCAATTATAATACCAGGCTTCCCGTTCCCTGGAGGTTTGTTGCCGTTGCCAGTCATATATCTTACCGGAATATTTTATGCGTACGACGATGCCGGGGATGACGGCCAGAAAAAGGATAACCGTGATGCTCCAGTGAAAAGAAAAGAGCAACCCGGCCATAGCCAACAGGGCCAGGCCGTTCTGGCCGATCCGGACTAAGCCGTTAACAATATGGCTGGGGCGAGAGGGGGCCTCCTGTTGGGCGCGATGGAGGGTATCGTAGTATTGGGCACTCTCATAATACTCCAGATCCACTTGGATTGATTTGGCCTGGAGGACGTCCTGCATATGATCCGTAACGACCTGAGATTGTCCTTCACTGACCAGACCGGCTATCGAGCGGATCACAACATTCAGCAGGGCCACGGCCCCCATCAGGCCGATAAGAAAACCCACCTGTCTTAAAATAAATCCTTTATCCGGAGCGGCTACCCCGGAAGACACGGCATCCACCGTGAGCTTCATCAGATAAAGGGGTAATAAAGGCAACGCCCCCTGGATCATCACCAGAAATCCATTGGCGATGGTCCAGCCTTTGGCGCTTTGCCAAACAAAATGGAAGGCCCGGCCCAGTTGCCAGGCGGGCAGTATCTTCAATCGTGCTTTAATCGTTTGCTCCGGAGAGTTATTCATGGGAAGGAATCAGCTCTATTTACCGGCCTTGCCTTGAATAAGGAAGATGGATTGAAAACGATCGGATTTCAGAACCCTTCACGATGGTTTTTCTCAAGCACCTGTTCAATCTCTTTCCAAAAGGGGCCGGTCAGGCTGATGTGCAGTATGTGGGGGGGTACCGACCGGGACAAGGAGCAAAGATTATTAAACCATTCCAGGTGAAGAGTCCGGGTTTCTTCCGGACTTAAACCTCTGGCCATCAGCCTTGAAGCCTGCCGGGTCGAGCTCAGCAGGAGGCTGACCGCCTGACCGTTGCCCAAAGGGGCCACCTGGTCTTCATCGGACTGGGTCAGGAAAAAAATTTCTCCCAGGGGAACGGCCTTTTGCGCATTCCACACTCCCCCGGGTCCTCCCCATAAGAACCGGCTCCAGGTGGGCCAGGGGTGGGCCCAGTAGTTTTTTTTTGAATCCCGGACAATGAGGGTAAGGTCGTCGGATAATGACTTCCAAGGGGCAGGCAACCGGTTGCTGGCGGTCGTTTTGCCCGTCCCCCCCGGCGCAGCCAGAATGACTCCGAGGCCGTTCCAATCAGCCAGGGCCCCGTGCAGGAGAATCCCCCCGCAGGTTTGAGCCTGGCGGGCAAGGACGAGCGACAACTGGACTAAATGAACAAACCGCTCTGTTTTATCATCCCAATGACACAGCCGGCAAACTACTGTTCCCTGCTCGTCAAATGATTTCGGGGGGTCCTGTCTGGGCAGAAAGGTCCGGGAATCTTCCCCATCAAAAAGAACCAATAATCGATGCCCTAATGGTTCATCAGGACATTGGGCCGGCAATGGTTTTTCTGTTTTAAAATCGGAGGAAACCAGGGAGGCCGAATAGTCCAACCGCCTTAGCTGCATGGCCTCCCCGAGCATGGAGACAATAGAGGCCGCCTGTGCATCACCGGCGGAAATGGACCACCGGCTTCCATCCGCTAATTTCAAATCGTACCGATCGGCACCAAAAGTTGACATCAG
>CAZSTT010000255.1:1888-3722 GCA_964609705.1 uncultured Thermodesulfobacteriota bacterium | reverse complement strand
TCACGCCTTGCCCTCTGCGCTCTGCCCTCTGCGGCCTTATAACTCTTGAACCTTTTTAGCCTTGACCACCAAATCACCCATTTGTTTTTTGATGGCGATTTTGTCAAACTTTCCCACGCTGGTCTTGGGGATTGCTTTGGTGATCAGGATATAATCGGGGAGCATCCATTTGGTGATTTTCCCCTTTTCCACTCCCTCGGTCTGCAAAAAGTTGAGGATGTCTTTTTCATTCTCTTTGGCCCCCGGAACCAGGGTCACAATAGCCATAGGCCGTTGTCCCCACTTTTCATCCGAGACCCCTACATAGGTGGCCTCTAAAACAAATTCAGCCAGGGCCGTCAGGTTTTCCAGCAAAACCGTCGGCACCATCTCGGCACCGCTGCGAATCATATCAGACATCCGGTCGGCTATGGTGGCATACCCCTCTTCATCCACCTTGGCCACATCGCCGGTATGGAACCAGCCATCCCGCCAGACCTCCGCCGTTTTCTCCGGTTCATTATAATACTGTTCCATAACCCAGGGTCCCCGAATCACGATTTCACCCACGGTCTCATTGTCTCTGGGAACCGGTTTCCCTTTTTCGTCGACAATCCTCACCTCCAGGCCGGGAACGGCCAATCCCGTTTTTAACCGGATCTCGTCCAGTTTTTCCTCGGGCCAGTCCACCATGGTCTTTTTGACAAAGGCCCGGATGGCCGCCGGTGCGGTTTCGGTCATGCCGTATCCGGATCTGGCCTTGAATCCGGGAATGATTTTTTCCGCTTTCTTTTTTAATCCCAAAGGCAGGGCCCCGCCGCCGACCCCCAGATTCTTCAAACTGCTGAGATCATATTTATGGATATCCTTATATTCGACAATCATAGCCAGGACGGTGGGGACCACCGAGGTAGAGGTCACTTTTTCGGTTTGAACCAGTTCGCAGAACCCCTCCACCGTAAAGGTCCCCGGCAGGACCAGCTTGTTGGCGGAAAAGACATTGAGAAACGGGGCGCCCCAACCATGAACATGGTACAAGGGGGTTACCGCCATCCAAACATCGGATTCTCCGAAGTTCACATGAGCGGGATCCGTGGCGAAGGAATAATAGGCAATGACATGGAGAGTCTGCAAATAGAGCTGCCGGTGGGTGAACATGACCCCTTTGGGCAGACCGGTTGTGCCCGTGGTGTAACACAGCGTGGCCGGAGTATCTTCATGGAGGTTCGGCCATTCGAATTCAGGGGATGATTCCCGGAGCAAGGTTTCGTATTCAAAAACCGGGGCGATCTTCGTCCGGGGAAGTCCCGGTTTATCGGACAGGTAAACATATTTTTCCACCGTATCCTTGATCTGCTCGTGAATTTTTTCCAGCATCGGCCAGGAAGTATCGTCCACGAAAAGGATTTTGTCCTGGGAATGCCGGATGGTATGGACAATATGATCCTGAGAGAGCCTGATGTTGATGGGATGCAGCACCGCTCCGCAGCCCGTCACGGCGTAGTATAGTTCCATATGCCGGTGATGATTCAGGGCCATGGTCGCCATCCGGTCACCCGGCTGGCGGGATTTCCCGGGATGAAGACCCAGCCTGCTCTTGAGGGCATTGGCCAACCGGCAGGTCCTTTCATACCACTCCCGCCAGGTGAACCGGAAATATTCTCCGGTATTAGGATTCCGATAAACCAGCCCTATCTCATTCGGGTAGATATCAACCGGCCTTTTCATCAGGGTCTTTAACAGCAGGTTGTAATTGGTACTGAACTCCGGATAGGTCCTCAAGGTCATCTTGCGTCTCCTTTCTCAGAGATATCTTTTGGGATAGTAAGCTTAAGAACCCCACATGTCAAGGAAG
>CAZSTT010000255.1:0-1788 GCA_964609705.1 uncultured Thermodesulfobacteriota bacterium | reverse complement strand
AATGAAACTGCAGGAGCTGTTCAATTTAAAGGGCAAGGTCGCTTTGGTCACCGGAGGCGGAAGGGGAATTGGTAAATTCATATCCACCGGCCTGGCCGAAGCGGGTGCGGATCTGATTATTACCTCACGAAAGATGGCCAACCTGGAAGCGTCGGCCCAGGAATTGTCCAAGGCCTTTAATGTTCAGGTCTTACCCATTGCCTGCGATATGTCCAAAGAAGCAGATATTGAAAACATGCTCAAGACCGCCACTCAAAAATTTCCTCGTATCGATATCCTTTTCAACAATGCCGGGGCCACCTGGGGTGCTCCGACCCTCGATTACCCTCTCGAGAAATGGGATTATGTCTTCAATGTCAATGTCCGCTCCGTCTGGATCCTGACCCAGAAGATGGCCAACCTGATGAAGGGCTGGGGCGGGGGAACGATTATCAATATCGCCTCGACCGCTGGTCTGCGGGGGACCACCGAAGAGGGTCACCCGGCCGTGGCCTATAATTCAACCAAGGCGGCCATTATCAATCTGACCCAGAATCTGGCCGTCAAACTGGCTCCCTACCATATTCGCGTTAACGCTATTGCCCCGGGTTATTTCCGGACCGACATGATGGGTCACATCACCAAAAATGAGGCCGCCTACAAGATGGCCACGGCGGGAATCCCCCTCGGAAAAGCGGGGGAGGTAGACGATATGAAAGGGGTGGCCGTCTTTTTGGCTTCCACAGCCTCCCAGTTTATTACCGGGCAGACTGTCGTCGTGGACGGGGGCTCGGTCGCCAAATAAGTATTAAGGATCATCACCTAACCCGGACAAGCCGGAACCAAGAAATACTATTTGCCGCAGACCGACGCAGACCACTAAATATTTTTTCCCGGCAGACTAATGCCGGGAAAAAACCTGCATGCCCGAAGGGCAGACAGGGGTCTGATTGACAAGTCGTCAATCAGATCAACTTCCCTTTGTCTGTTAATTTGTCTGTCTTGTCTGCGGTAAAAAAGTTTTTCCCTAAAGATGAACTGATGCCAATATTAAAATATTCTATCCAATTTGAGTAGAATTTTATTCCGAAGCAACTAAAGAGACTTATCCTAATGGAAAATCTAACCCAAGAAGAACGCAATACGAAAACGGCCATAGAATACCTTCAGCACATCGTGGACGGGACTGGCCGTTATGGGAAGGAGTCTTTCGACAAGGCCTTTGCCCTGGTCGCTGAGGATTTTGAGATCGAGGTCCTTCCCAGCACGGTCAACATGCCGAAAATGCGACTTCCCAGATACCGCAAATGGCTGGAACCCATGGTGGCCGGCCTTTTTACGGATTTCACCATGAAGGTTCTGGAAACGACCGCTCAGGACAACCGGGTGGTGATTGAAGCCACCTCCTCGGCTAAAACCAAAGACGGCCGTCCTTATGGCATGGAATACCGTATATCTTTTAAATTCAATGACCAGGGAAAGATTACCCTGCAGAAAGAATATGTGGATAGTTTATTCACCGCCAGATTCTATGGCTTGATTCAGGAGAAATAGGCTTCACCCCTTGGCCAAAGCTTCCCGCGAATTCCAGGTCTTCACCAAACCCGGTGGGTCCCTCTGCAACCTGGGCTGTCATTACTGTTATTATTTAAAAAAAAGACTCCTCTATCCGCTGGAGGAGTCTTTTCGTATGTCAGATGCCTTGCTCGAGAGATATATTGTCCAGCACATCGAAGGTTTTCCCGGTCAGACGATCCATTTTTCCTGGCACGGCGGGGAGCCGACCCTCCTGGGTCTCGACTATTTTCA
>CAZSTT010000254.1:0-3761 GCA_964609705.1 uncultured Thermodesulfobacteriota bacterium | reverse complement strand
GAATCCTCCGATGGGAATGCCCCCTTTTCCCTGGTAACTGGCAAAGACGTTTTGTTCTCCGGAGGGATAATTGAATTCTTTTTGTCGGCTGTTGACGATGATATAGTCGTTCTCAATCTCACCGAAATAGATTTCCGGCTGGGTCACCTTCAGGTCGGTTTTGGAAGCCGGGGGAATATCCTGGATGAGCAGGGCCGGGAGTCCTTCCGGGGTTACCTGGTTGACCACTCCCAGGGTTAATCCGTAACCATGGGTATAAATAAGGTGTTCATTGATCCAGTTTTTACTGGGCAGATCGGCATAGGAGAGTTCCCGGGGGGAAAGCATGACCTGACGATATTCCTTATTGATCTGATAGCGGTCATTGTCCACGGATATAAATTTATAGTAAGTCCGGATCTCCTGGATCTGGCTGAAGGTCTCCAATAGGGGACGATGATCCCAGAGACGGATGTTTTTGACCGTCAGGCTGTTGGCATCCAGGAAAGCCGGTGTCAAGGCCGTTTCGGCGGATAACTGACGTTCTTCCACCCGATTGAGACCGTAACCCTGAAGGGTCCCCTGGATGTACCGGGAAAGGTAGGATGATTCCTTTTGGATTTCATTGGGGGTGACGATAAAACGCTGAACAAATCCGGGAAGGACATAGATCCCGATAATATAAGATCCGATAAAAAGCGCCAGGACCCCGTAAATCCAGCGTCCCCCGGGTTTGAAGGCCTGGAAGATAAATAACAGACCGGTTAAAAGGGAAATAAAGATCATGATGCCCAGAACCGGCAGGAGATAATTTTGATCGACAAACCCGGGACCAAAGACCACCCCCCGGCCGGTAAACAGAAGATCGAATCGGCTGAGATAGAAGTAATAGGTCAAAAAGAGAAACAGGATCCCGAAAATGGCGAAAAGATAGCTTTTGACCCAGGGCTTCAGGATGACTCCGCGGGGGCTGATTTGAAATTGAAACCTGAAAACCATAATAAATAAGGCCGATAAAAGCGATATAAACCACAGACCTCCAAACCAACTGCTTAAGTAGTGCAGAAAGGGCAGACGGAACAGATAAAAGGAAATATCCTGCTTGAAAACAGGATCGGATTGTCCGATAGGCAGGGACTTCAGAAACAATTGGTAAGATTCCCACTGGCCGGCGGCCCCCAGACCGATAAAAATTCCAACCAGAATAGCCACCGGCAATAGAAAGGAGATAAGACGTCCTTCCAGCCAGGCCGGTATATTAATGGGGATGGCCTCCGTATTGAGAGGGTAGGGGGTATGGGCCAGACGGAAAACCAATCGGCCATGCAGGTAAAACAGGAAGGCGGAAAGGATGCCGAAAATTCCCCCTAAGACGAATTTGTAATTTAACAGACGGAGAAAGACCGAGGTGTATCCCAGGGATTTAAACCAGAGCCATTCAGTGTAGAATCCCAGAAGACTTGAGCCGACAACAAAAAGAGCCAACAGGATCAAGCCTAAGAACAGGAATGGTCGTTTAATCATAGCCATTTTTTCCTCCGTAGTTATTATATCATCGGTTAAAGGTATTTTTATGGTGGAGTCGGCAACCAAAAGCAAATCATTCGGACCGAATGTTTAAGGTATTGTATTCTTTTTAATTTTATAATAATAAAGAAAGAGTCCATTGTCAATATAATAGCAGGAGGTTAGACCATGTATCTGTTGAAGCAGGTTAAAGTCGAAAAAGACGCCGTCCTGGTGGGAAAACCAAAGCCGGAAGATTTAATCAGCCTCAGGCAGCAGGGTTATCTAAAAGTTCTGGATATAATGCCCATGGCGCTTAAAGATAAGCGGCTGGCCGGCCGGGTTCGAGCAGCCGGAATGAGTTATCGGCATATCCCGGTGGAAACATGTGATTTGGAGAGTTGTCACATTGAAGATGAATGGGTGGCCCTTTTTTTCCAATACCTGCTCCGGCATGGCCAGGAACCGATGATCATTAACACGGATGATGAAACCCTGGGCATCAGTCTGGTCCTGCTGTCCGGTTTGTTTTTGGAAGGAAAACCTTATCAGGAGGTCATACGATCGGTTGAGGCCTTGGGAATTTCTTTAAAGGGCCGAAAGGACATTAAGCGCTTTATCAGAGATTTTTTCGCTCATTATAAAAAGAAACTGATAGCTTGATTTAGTCGAAAAAAAATGGCTATAGGCAAGAGGCTATAGGCCATGGGAAAATCAAAATCAATAAAGTTGTTTGCCTATTGCCTATGGCCCATAGCCTATCGCCCCCATGAAGATATTTTCATCCTTCGCGACGCCCTCAAGGGTGTGAGAGCCTAATTTGGATAAAGGAATAATCAAGATCCCTCCTTTTAAAGACGCTCATATACACTTCCTGATCGATGGTCAACCGGCGACTCTTGAAGACGGGCAAGCTCTTTCCGGTCCATATCTCACCAAAGGAATATTTTCAATAGTGGATATGGGGCACAAAACCGGTCCGGGGTTGAAGTTCAAGAAAGTCTCAGACCGGGGAAGCCCCTTTCCAATCCGGGTCCTCTCGGCCGGTTGGGCCCTGCATAAAAAAGGAGGATATGGCGGATTTCTTGGAAAAGGGATTTCAGGGAAAGAGGAGATTAGGTCCGCCATTAAGAACCTGGCCGAACACGGGGCGGATTTTGTCAAGATCATCAATTCAGGAATCGTTTCTCTGGGAGAAGAAAATCAGGTAACCGCGGGCGGTTTTTCCGGAGAGGAATGGAAGGTGATTGAGGAAGAGGCCGGCCTTCAGGGTCTGCCGGTACGCTGCCATGCCAATTCGGACCGGGCCATCAGGCAGGCCGTTGAATTCGGGGTGTCCTCCGTTGAGCATGGTTTTTTTATCAGCCGGGAGACCCTGCAGGTGATGGCTGAAAAGGGGGTGGCCTGGACCCCTACGGCCATTGCCCTTTTGGGTCTTAAAGCCTCTTTGTCCCCCGGACAACAAAACAGGGTTGACCGCATTGTGGACCAGCACCTGGAGGCCGTTCTGTATGCCGATTCCATGGGGGTTAAATTACAGATCGGGACCGACAGCGGATCCAAAGGGGTCCGACCGGGAGAATCCTTTTTTAAGGAGTTACAGCTTTTCAGGAAGGCCGGATTATCTTTTAAACAGATCCTGTCCGCCGCCTGCCTGGACCAGGCCGAGGTTGAACAGGGGAACTATCTTCTGGTTGAAGATAAGTTCATCGAAATGGAAAAAGTGGAAGCTGTTTTTATTAAGGGGGTCCGGTTAAAAAACAGGTTAACGGGATAGAACTCTACTGTGACTTCACCTATTCTACTCCCGCTGCTTTTTTCAACCCTTCCATCTGGTTGCGTACGGAATTAACTTCCGGATCAGACGGTGGTGGATTGAGCCAACGCGTCAGAAAGGCCAACCCCTCCATGGCGCGCGGGCGAATCTGCCCGACATGATCGGCGCCGCGCACCAATTTTGGTTTTCTAATGTTGGCAAGGGTTCGCAGTACTTTAGTACGACTTCACCCTTGCCGCCTCGGATCTGCGGCATCCTCGGCTTTTGCAACGTTTAGGTTAACGCATTTCGTAAGAATGAAATAGAATGAGAAGGCCTCAATTTTCTTTTGACGAATGGCCCGGGAGACGTTAATTTTAATGATCAAATTTTAATTATCCTATAGAATGCCCCGGTCTAAAGGCCATAAACTCAATCATCAATAACCTCAACAAGGAGAAGAGAGATGAAAGCAGCGGTGTATTATGGACCAAGGGACATCAGGGTTGGAGAAGTGGCC
>CAZSTT010000253.1:0-3777 GCA_964609705.1 uncultured Thermodesulfobacteriota bacterium | reverse complement strand
GGGCATTTTTCAAAGGTCTCTATTTCAGAATTATAAACCTGTACTCTGCTAAGAAGGAGGCCTTTTTTTATGGAAGTAAAAAGAATAATGGTGGTTGGCGCAGGTCTGATGGGGGGGGGAATTGCCCAGGTGGCCGCCCAGAATGGATATGATGTAACTCTTAATGATACAGTTGATAACTTATTGGAAAAAGGATTTAATGCCATTCAGAAAAATTTGGATAATCAGGTAAAAAAAGAAAGAATGACCGCTGCCCAGAAAGACGAGACCCTGGGGCATATTAAGAAATCAACCCGGCTGGAAGAGGCCAAGGAAGCCGATTTTGTGATTGAAGCGGTCTTTGAAAATTTTGAAGTCAAGAAAGCCGTATTTCAAAAATTGGATGAGGTTTGCCGGGAAGAAACCATTTTCGCCTCCAATACCTCTTCGATCCCGATCACTTCCCTGGCTACTGTGACCAAACGTCCCGACCGGTTTATCGGTATGCACTTCTTTAGTCCGGTCCCGGTTATGCGCCTGGTGGAGGTCATCTGTGCCTTGAAGACTTCTGAGGAAACTATTAAAATTACTGAAACTGTTGCTGCTGAGATGAAAAAGGAAACGGTCCGGGTGAAAGATGTTCCGGGGTTCCTGGTCAACCGCGTCAATGCCGCCTTCAGAGCGGAGGTCTATAATTGTCTACTGGAAGGGGTGGCCAGTCTTGAGGATATCGACAAGGCCGTCAAACTGGGACTTAATCACCCCATGGGGCCTTTCGAACTCAACGATGCCGTCGGCCTTGATATCGGTCTTAATGTCTTTAAGACCCTTTATGAAGGTTATAAAGATCCAAAATTCCGTCCCTTTCTCATTTTAGAGAAACTGGTCCAAAGCGGGGATTTGGGTAAGAAAACCGGAAAAGGCTGGTACGATTATTCCTCCGGGGAAAAAAAGTCCAGAAAGGATATCAAGCTTTAAAAACGTGAGGCGTGAGGCGCAAACCTTACTAAAAGATTGGAGCAGGAGAGTCTTAAGTAAAGCGATTTTTCAATAAAATGATAAAACGAGAGGAAATTATTATGGAAAATGTAGTTATTTTAAGTTGTGCTCGAACTCCCATCGGAAGCTACGGGGGGGCATTAAAGGACATCCCGGTTTACCGGCTGGGAAGCCTGGTCCTTAACGAAGTGGTTAAACGAGCCAAAATCGAACCGGCCCTGGTTGACGATGTGATCATGGGGACCGCTTATCAAAACGGCGAATGCGCCAACGGGGCGAGAATGTCCCTTCTCGATGCCGGATGGCCGGACACGGTTCCGGGGGTAGTCCTGGACCGAAGATGTTGTTCAGGTTTGGAGTCCATCTATTACGGGGCACTGAAGATTCTGACCGGGGATGCCGATATCGTCGTTGCCGGCGGGATTGAAAGTATGAGTCAGGCTGAGCTTTATATCCCCGGAGATCTCCGATGGGGATTAGGCGGAAAAAATCATGAAAAATATGGGTTCATGCCCCGGGGACATGGAGCCCTGGCTATGTGGGGCCTTCCCTTGTATGACCGAGTTCAAAGGGCCAGGGTCATGTCCCAACCCATAGCCCGTTATGGCGAATTGAGTTCCATGATGACCTGGGCCGAAGCCGCGGCCAAAAAAGAGAACATCTCCCGGGAGGAAACCGACCGCTGGGCCTTTCGCAGCCATCAACGGGCTATTGCCGCCCAGGATGCCGGCAAGTTTTCCCAGGAAATCGTACCCGTTCCCCTGGGAAAAGGAAAAGACGGCCAGCCCCTCTTTTTCGAAACCGATGAGGGACCGAGAAGAGATACCACCCTGGAAAGGCTGGCCAAGCTTCGTCCGGTCTATGAGGGCGGGGTTTGCACAGCGGGGAATTCCTCCTCTGAAAATGACGGGGCGGCTGTGGTGGTCCTGGCTTCGGAGAAAAAGGCCAAGGCCCTGGGGGCCAAACCCCTGGCCTATTACCGCTCCTGTGCCGTGGCCGCCACGGATCCGACCCTGACCTATCCGGCGGTTCCAGCCTCGGTTCAAAAAGCCTTACAGAAGATTAATATGTCCATAGATCAGATTGATCTGGTCGAGGTCCAGGAGGCTTTTGCCGTGCAGGCTTTGGCCGACGCCCGGCTTTCGGGTCTGAATGATCAGGCCATAGAGGCCAAAGTCAACGTCAACGGTTCGGGTATTTCCCTGGGACATCCCATCGGGGCTACGGGAACCATGCGGTTGATCAACCTGATCAACGAACTGTCCCGCCGGGATTGCCGATTTGGACTGGAAACCATCTGCGGCGGCGGAGGCCAGGGGATTTGCATGATTATTGAAAGGAAATAAGAAAACAGGGTTCTAGGGTTCAAGGTTTCAAGGGGTCGAGGGGCTCGGGGGTTACGGGTAAGGCAGGTTTTAGGTGTACTATCTAAAGTTCGATAAAGTCAAGGGGGCGAGTGGTTTAACTTCCGTGCCTTTCACTTGAAACCTTGACTCCTTGACCCCTTGATCAGTTGATGGATATTGGCGGGAAAGGTAGCCAGGATTAGATAATGAAATTAATTCGAATCGATATGTCGAAAAAAACTACCCGGGTCGAGGAAGTGCCCCAGGAATATCTCGGTCTGGGCGGCCGGGGCCTGACTTCGGTGATGATCAATGCCGAAGTGCCCCCGAATTGTGACCCCCTGGGTTCGGAAAATAAGCTCATTTTTGCACCGGGACTTTTAAGCGGAACGAGTCTGGTCAATTCCAGCCGGATATCGGTCGGCGCTAAAAGCCCTTTGACCGGAACCATCAAGGAAAGCAATGCCGGTGGCACGATTGCCACCGCCCTGGGGCGTCTGGGAATTACGGCCATTGTGGTCGAAGGACAGGCCACGGCAGGGGAACTCCATCTTTTGCGGATTGATGAAAAAGCCCAGGCTTTTCTTTTGCCGGCCCATGAATACAAAGGGATGCGGACCTATCCATTAGTGGAAAGGCTGCTGGATACTTTCGGCAAAAAGAATGCGGTCATGGGCATCGGACCGGCCGGAGAATATCGGTTGAAAGCCGCCTCCATACAAGGGTCTGATATCGATGGCCGACCCTGTCGGGCAGCGGGAAGGGGAGGACTCGGGGCGGTCATGGGGGCCAAAGGTTTAAAGGCCCTGGTGGTGGATCAAGGGGGCAACAGTCCTGATGTCCTTGCCGATCCGGAGGCCTTTCGGGAAGCGGCCCGGGTGTTGGCCAAAGCGATCCGCGCTTTTCCTCATTCCGGCCAGGTTCTCCCCAAGTTGGGGACGGCCGGTTTGCTGGCCCCGGTCAATGCCATGGGTGCTTTCCCCAGTTATAATGCTTCCCGAGGGGTCTTTGAAGACTGGGAGAAGATCAGCGGCGAGACCCTGGCTCGGGTCATCAAGGAACGGGGCGGGAATCCCAGTCATAGGGGGTGTTCCCAATGCATCATCCGCTGTTCCAATGAGTACGTCGATCCTCAAGGAAAATATATAACCTCTTCGCTGGAATATGAAACCCTCTGGTCCATGGGCGGGATGATCGGGGTCGGTGATCTGGATTCCATCGCCCGCCTGGATTTTCTATGTGACGATATCGGGCTGGATACCATCAGCACCGGCGTGGCCATGGCTGTGGCCATGGATGCCGGTTTTAAGAAATTCGGTGATGCTCAGGCGGTTGTTGAACTGGTGGAGGAGATTGCCCGGGGGACCGAGATCGGGACAATATTCGGCAACGGACCGGTATCGGTAGGGAAACATTTCAATAACAGCCGGGTGCCGGTGGTCAAAGGTCAAAG
>CAZSTT010000252.1:0-4032 GCA_964609705.1 uncultured Thermodesulfobacteriota bacterium | reverse complement strand
CCGTCGGGGATGTCGTTATTATTCCCGCCGGAGAAAAACACTGGCACGGGGCAACGGAAGATTCGGAGTTCTCCCATATTTTTATTTACCGATCAGGGAGCCAGGCCACTCAATTGGAGGAATAGGGGTTTCAATCAAGTAAAACCGTCCCAAACCAAATCGGATTAGAAAGCAATTTAAAAAAAATACTTATATGGAGGTGCCCCATTGAATCAGCGTCAAGCCTACCGTACCTTTGTTAGTTATATGGACCGAAGCAGGGAATACTACGCCGCCCAGGGTTACACTCAACCCTACACCTGGGCCCACTACCAAGACGTCCCCTTCGCTCCGCTCAGGAAACCTCTTTCCAGATCCCGTGTGGGTCTGGTGACGACCGCCGGGCGTAAGGATGGTGCAGGCTCCGGCCAGTTACTGCCCCGGGAGCTTTTTGCCATGGCTGCCGATCCTGTTCCGGCCCGACTTTACACCAATCACCTTTTTTGGGATAAGAAAGCCACCCATACGGACGATGTCGATAGTTTTCTTCCCCTTCATCGCCTGGCTGAATACGCTGAAGCGGGTCGTATCGGTTCGGTTTCTCCAAGGTTCTATGGAGTGCCAACCGATTACAGCCAAAACCGGACCATCAATCATGACGCCCCGCAGATTCTCAAATGGTGTCGAGAGGATGATGTGGATGTCGTACTCCTGTCGGGCCTCTGACCGGTTTGTCACCAGACCGTGAGTCTCACGGCACGACATCTGGAGGAGAACGGCCTGCCCACGGTGATTATGGGTTCGGCCCGGGACATCGTTGAGGAATGCGGCGTGGCCCGCTTGGTCTTTACCGATTTCCCTTTGGGAAACCCCTGCGGCAAACCCTGGGATGTAGAAATGCAAAAAAACATTGCGGGAACTGCCCTGACATTGCTGGAACAGGCCTGGATGCCTCGCACCACGGTCCAGACCCCTTTTTATTGGGACCATGATGAATGGCGAAAGAATTTCATGCTTGTTGACGACAGCAACCGTGAATCCCTGGCCCGGGAGGGGGAGGAACGCCGCCGTTTTCAGACCGAAGCTAAGGGGAAGAAGGACTGATCCGCGGAGAATGGATTGCCTCAGTCTGAAAATAGAATTCATCACCCAACGAGTTCTATTTTCATGATTGGTGGTGCCACGCCCCCAAAATCGGGGCATGGCGGTTTAGTGCGAAAATAAATTCTTAGGCTTTGAAATTGTAGCACAGCCGCCCCCGGCTGTGATTTAAATGACAGGCGAGGGCGCCTGTCCCGCATTAAGATAAGCCCATTTTCAAGCTTCGTGCGTCCCCCGAGGGCATGAGGGCTTAACAAGAAATGATGGGCCGGTATCATGTCGGATCAAGACCTCAAAGAGCTTTTTGATATTGAAGTTTCCTGTTATTCAGGCCACCGCTATGGGGAACGGCCGGTTTCCTTCAAACTCCTGGAAAAGAATTTTGCCGTCAAGGAGATCATCGACCAATGGTACGGAGAAGATTATCTCTATTTCAAGATCCGGGCCGATGATCAGAGAGTCTATCTGTTGAAGTATGATCAAGCTAAAGACCGGTGGTCCCTGACCGGCCTGGTTTCCCAGAAAAAAATTCCTGATCAGTCGGACCTGTTCGACTGACAATCCTTTAGCAGGAAGACCGGTCCCAGAAGTAACCCGATAAACCCTCCTTTTTAATAAAGGGGGGTTTTTGTTTCAGAGGCTGATGTTCATGGGATATCCGGTTTGGTGAGGCCCTTTACAGGCGAAGGCAGGCCAGCGGACAGACAAGAAATTACTGAGCTGTGGTTAAAAAGTGATTGAAATCATTTGCCTGGAGCCTTATGATAAGAGGGAAATCGTTCGTCATCGATCGTTCGTTCCACCGGCTTTGCCGGTCTCCCAAAGAGACTCCCCTCCGGAGCCGGACCGTTCAGCGAAAACCATTTTCATATTTTTGGATGATCGAGTAGAAAATTTATTTACGATTAAAGATAAGACCGATAGCCAATCAATCGTCTGAAAGAAGGAGAACTCCATGCGTAGTGATGTCATGAAAAAAGGAATCGAAAAAAGTCCCCACCGCTCTCTGTTCAAGGCCATGGGCTACACTGATGAAGAACTCGTCCGGCCCCTGATCGGGATTGTCAATTCGGCCAATGAAATTATCCCCGGTCATATCCATTTAAACCAGATCGCCCGGGCCGCCAAGGCCGGGGTCCGGATGAGCGGCGGGACCCCTATGGAGTTTTCCACCATCGGGGTCTGCGACGGGATTGCCATGAATCACGAAGGGATGAAATATTCCCTGGCCAGTCGGGAACTGATCGCCGATTCCGTGGAAGTCATGGCCCGGGCCCATCCTTTCGACGCCCTGGTCCTGATCCCCAACTGCGATAAGATCGTTCCCGGGATGCTTATGGCCATGCTGCGCTTGAATATCCCGGCCATCATGGTCAGCGGCGGGCCCATGCTCACCGGAAGGTGGCGGAAGAAGGATGTTCACCTGATCTCTGTCTTTGAAGGGGTTGGGGAGGTCAAAGCGGGAACCATGAAGGCCCGGGATCTGTTGGAGATGGAAGATGCGGCTTGTCCCGGATGCGGCTCCTGCGCCGGGATGTTTACGGCCAACTCCATGAACTGCCTGACCGAGGCCATCGGCCTGGGGCTTCCGGGAAACGGAACCATCCCGGCTGTTTCGGCGGCTCGGATTCGTCTGGCCAAGCAGGCCGGCATGAAGGTCATGGAACTTTTGAAAAGAAATATCCGGCCCCGGGCCATCGCCACTATGGCTGCTTTTCGCAACGCCTTGGCTGTGGACATGGCTCTGGGCTGTTCGACTAATACCGTCCTTCACGTGCCGGCTATAGCTCATGAAGCTCAGTTGGAATTGCCTCTGGACCTTTTTAACAAGATCAGCCGGCGGACACCCCATTTATGCAGTCTGATCCCCGGAGGACCCCACAGTTTGCAGGAATTGGATGAAGCCGGAGGGATTCCGGCGGTCATGGCCGAGTTGTCCAAAATCAAGGCTATCGATCTGAAGGTCATGACGGTAACGGGCTCCCTGTTGGAAAAGAATCTAAAAGGGATAAAGGTCCTGGACCGGGAAGTCATCAGATCCGTCACCAACCCCTATCATGCCGAAGGGGGAATCGCCATCCTTTATGGTAATCTGGCCCCGGAAGGGGCCGTGGTCAAACAATCGGCCGTGGCTCCGGAGATGATGACCCACAGCGGCCCGGCCCGGGTTTTCAATTCGGAGCAGGAAGCCCAAAAGGCCATTCTCGGCAAAAAAATAAAAAAGGGCGACGTGGTGGTTATTCGCTACGAAGGGCCCAAGGGCGGACCGGGTATGCAGGAAATGCTCTCTCCCACCTCGGCCATCATCGGCATGGGATTAGGCAAGGATGTGGCTTTAATCACCGACGGGAGGTTTAGCGGCGGATCTCAAGGGGCGGCCATCGGCCATGTCTCTCCGGAAGCGGCCTCCGGGGGACCTATCGGCCTGATCAAAGAAGGTGACCGGATTGAAATCGATATCCCGAATAAGACTCTGACCCTTCTGGTTTCCAAAGAAGAGCTGAACAAAAGACGGAAGGGTTGGAAGCCGCTTCCTCCCAAGATCCAGTCCGGCTATGCTTATCGTTATGCCCAGATGGTTACCTCCGGGAGCACCGGAGCGGTGTTGAAGGACAAATTATAAAATAGGATTCGAGGATTCCAGGTTTCAAGGGTTCAGCCCCTCGACTTTGTCGAGCTTTAGAAAAGGTTCCCATCTGGGAACCGGGAGGTCGACAGACCGACCTAAAAAATCCCCCTTCGGGGGGCGCATGGTTTTTACTCCCATGCTTTTCACTTGGCCCCTTGACCCCTCGGCCCCTGGAAACCAATGGTTAATTTTCATGCTTCGTGCTGCTCGCCGTAAGCGAAAGAGTTACCCTTCGGGAGCCGGGGAAGGGGAGAAGGGAGATGCAACAATGATTGAAGCCCGGTTGTATCAAAAAAAGGAAGACCAGAAGGTCTGGTGCTATT
>CAZSTT010000251.1:0-4063 GCA_964609705.1 uncultured Thermodesulfobacteriota bacterium | reverse complement strand
GGAGAAAACAGAGATGGAAAACCCAAAAGTCTTTGATCTTCCGAACCTGCGTAACCGGGGTGAAAAACCCCTTTTTCTTCATAGGCCCCTACCCTCTTGCCCCTATTTTTTCTTATTGATCCCGTCATTTCCTTCCCTTATACTCCAGCCCTGATAGAGAAGGGGCGTAGTGCCCGCGGATCTGGCGAAAATCTAAGAAATTCCAAGAAGGGACTGTGGTATGAACAATGACCAAAATCCTTTAGTCGGCCCTAAACCGGCTATCGAGATAAAAAATATATCCAGGACCTTCGGAAAAACCAGGGCCCTGGATGGTGTCTCGCTTAGTATCCGACAGAATGAACTTTTCGGATTATTGGGTCCTAACGGTGCCGGCAAAACCACCTTACTCCGTATTTTATCGACCCTGGTCCCGGCCGACCATTCGAACCACGCCGACCTTGGGCCCAGGCAAGGTCGGATTTTAGGATTCGACCTTTTTAAGGAGCGCGACCGGATTAGGGAAATCTTGGGGTATGTTCCCCAGCGGGATGCCTTATACGGCGACCTGTCTGCCCTGGACAACCTTATCTTTTTCAGTCAACCCTATCCTATGGATAAAAGAGAGCGGAAGGAGCGCATCGACTATCTTCTAAACAGAGTCGGCCTCTACCCCAGAAGATACGAACTGGTTAAGAATTTCTCCGGCGGCTTGCTGAAACGTCTGTCCATCATATGTGCCCTGGTCCACAGGCCGAAGGTTTTGTTCCTGGATGAGGTGACCGTCGGCCTGGATACACCTCTGCGGTTTGAAATATGGAATCTGATCCAAGAATGGAAAAGTGAAAGCACCATATTGGTCACCACCCATTATATCCCCGATGCTCAAAACCACTGTGACCGGGTGGCCTTAATCTACGAAGGCCGGATTTTGGACTGCGGCCGACCGGAAGAAATCATAGCCAGATTTTCGCCGGCCACCAACCTGGAAGAGGTTGCCCTCATTTGCCAAAACCGTCAGGTCCCGTCAGGGACGTGACACCACCAAATATGAAAATTGGCTCATTGAGTGGTGAACCCTATTTTCGTACTAAACCGATGAAAACAGATCATTTGCTGATAAGCACCCTCATGGAACTCAGAAGGATGAGTCAGGACAGACGGAGGATGCTTATCTTGATCCTGGGGCCCGTGGGAGTCTGCCTGATTTTTGGATTCGTCTTTCACCATAGCCCGAAAGATATCGATCTCACCCTCCTTGTCGACCGGTTCTCCCATCCGGCCCCTTCTGTTTTAGCCGAAACCGCCAAACTGATAGACACGATTGACAGAACCGACCGATTTGCGGTTACCCGGGTTTATTCATTAAAAGATGCCTTCTGGCGTTTAAACCGAGGCCAAGCCAGAGCCGTTGTCATTATCCAGGAGGGCGGCACCAGTCTACAGGCCATAAGAGTCATTATCGATGTCACCGACAGGATCGTCCCGCCCATTATCCAAATAGAGCTCCCTCAAGTCTTAAACCGATACGCCCAACGGGCTGCCGTTGAATTCCTGTCCCACAAGGGGAGGCCTCTTCCGCAGGCCCTTCAGATGGTAAACCCCTTCGGCCTGGAGCTCAAAACCAATTAATGGAAAAATATCCGGTACTTTGACTTGGCAGCTTCAGGCGTCATGGTCTTGTTTATTATGGGAGCCTGCCTGTTGATGTCGGTAACGGCCATCACTTCAGAACGATCCTCCGGCACCCTTGAACGTATTTTGGCCTCCCCTTATAAAGCCTCGGAGATTATTCTCAGCAAGCTTTTGGCCCACACCCTGCTGGCTATGGTCGTCGTCACTCTGGTCATCGTCTCCCTCAAGTTATTCTTTCATATCGTATTAGGTAATATCTTTTTGGTCTTACTAATTTTCCTGTTCATCGGCGGGAATGCGGTCGTTTTAGGACTCCTGGTTTCGGCGGTTACGCGTACCGAGTTGGAATCGGTGATGGGAGGGATCATCTGCTGGTTTCAAGCGATGATGCTGATGGGGTTTACCTGGCCCCAGGAAACCATGCATCCGGCTATGGCCTGGGTCAGCCGGTTGAACCCTTTCTCTTACGGTCTTAATGCGATTAAACATGTTAATCTGAATCACTGGGGCTTGACCCAAATCTGGTTTGACCTGGTTGTTCTTCTGGTGGCCATTTTAGTCCAGGCTTTTCTGGCGATTCGTTTTCTCAGGCAGGCGGTCAGGTAGTGGCTTATGCAATTGGGCAATCTTAAGATAATCGCTCTTTTTGAGTTAAAGCGCTCCTGGAACAACAAGCTCTTACTGTTCCTGGTGTTTATCGCGCCCGTTCTATCCTGCATTGTTTTCGGATTTGTTGCCTATACCTATCCGGAAGGCATTGACCTTACGGTAGTGGTGGATCGTCCTCCATCGGCCGTGGTCAGCCGGGAGATAGGGCAGTTAATGAATGAAATAAAGGAATATCAAAGGGAGGGCGGTTCAAAAACTTTCTCCGTCACCGTAGAAAATCAGAGCCGGGAAAAAGCGATAAAAAAACTGAACGAAGGGAAAACGCGGGCGGTCCTCATTTTCAGGCAGGGTCAGGCCGGTTTGGAAGATGTAAAAATAATATTGGATGTAACGGATCTGGTCGTCTCCAACGAAATGACCCAGGTATTGTTGAACCTGTTAACAAGATATTCCCGAAAGGCTTCTCTTCGGCAGCTAACCCCCTTTGTGGTCAACCCAATGGATGCGGTCCGGGAGAAGGCCGGTCGAGAAGCAACCCCAATCATGCTCCCCCCGGAAATTTCGATCCAAATCAATGCCCGGACCAGGTTGCAATTTTTCGATTTACATGCCTCAGCCATCATGATGGTCTTGGCCATGAGTATTCCCCTCTTCCTTAGTCTGATTACTATCACCTCTGAACGGGCCAGTGGAACGATGGAAAGAATATTTGTGACGCCTTACCGGAGAGCAGAAATCATCGGAGGCAAAATACTGGCTTATAGTGTCCTGGCCGTTATTATTGCGCTTCTGGTTACCATTACCTTAAAGGCCATTTTCAACATCACTCTGGGAAATATCGGCCTCATATTACTGACAACAATTTTGGTCGGGATGAACGGGGTTATCTTCGGTCTATTGATATCTTCTTTAACCCGGACTGAAACCGAGTCGATCATGGTGGGAATATTCTGTTTTTTTGCCTTCCTGGGCTTAATGACCTATTTGGTCCCCTGGGAAACCATGCATCCCGGCGCCAGGTCTTTATCGCGGTTTCTTCCTTACACCTACGGCATCCAGGCCGGTCGCCGTATTAATCTGAATGGAGCCGGGTTCGAAGACATTGGGATGGATCTGACCTTTCTATCGCTGGCCCTTTTCGTCCAACTATCCATTGCCATTCCGCTCCTGAGGCGTGAGATCAAATAGTCCTAAACCCAAAATTCGAAACCAGTCTCGATGGATAACCTTCACCTTCACAAACTACTTGACAACCTAACTGGATAACAGAACAATAAAGACCATCAGGACGGTGAATTCGGAGATAAAACCTGGAAAGGCAGGATGATGATGATGATCCGGTTGAGCAAGCTGATCCTTTGCCTGGCTTTTGCAGTGATCGTGACCGTCGGCTGTGCAGACACTTCGAAAGAAGTAAGAAAAATGACCGCCGATCTCTATGCCGGGAGCAGCCTGCCGGAGCCAAAGCCCCCTAACGATTTCAAATCTGATGGCTGCTCCCTCTTTCCCGATGGGGATTGGGTGGAGTGCTGCGTGGTCCACGATTTTGCCTACTGGATAGGGGGAACAAGGGGGGAAAGGAAGAATGCCGATGCAACGCTCAGGCAATGCGTCGTAGATAAAGGCCATCCAAAGACCGCCGGCCTTATGTACTACGGTGTCCGCCTGGGCGGCGTCTGGTGGCTGCCAACCCCTTTTCGGTGGGGTTTCGGCTGGCCCTACCCGCAAACGGGCCCTCCGGGAAAACTATATTGAGCCTATACCTCGCCATTTTTCAAGGCTGCCGGATGCCTTTATTAACCTTCAGACTCAGCGCTGTCCGCCATTAGCCGGAATAAAC
>CAZSTT010000250.1:1880-4073 GCA_964609705.1 uncultured Thermodesulfobacteriota bacterium | reverse complement strand
TCGGCATGTTGAGTGTCGCCTGGCCGTAACATCCCGTGCAGATATGGACCATACAGTCCGTTTTGACCTGACCGATCATATGGGCCAGGCCCTCCGGTTTGAAGCAGCAGGCGGGGGCGCTGATTCGGTTGATGGAAAGCCCTTCGATCCTGCCCAAGACCATAAGGGTCGATTTCAGATCCATGGGGATGTCGGCAAATTTTCGATGAAGCTTGTAGCAACCGGCGTAATAGTCGATTTCTTTCGGCCAGTGCAGCGCGCCGACCACCTCTGAAAGGGCCTGGGGATAATAGATAATGTCCTCATCGGGAAAGGCCTGTTTGTAAATAGGGTAGCAGGGGGAGCAGAAGAGGATCAGCCTCCGGCCCCCCAGTTTTTTCATCTGCTCCATATTCAGGCTGGTGAATTCTTTTGAATAAGAACGACATTCCTTCATCGCCTCCTCGTCCCTGGCCTGGATGGCCGGGCGATAGAGGTAGTTGCCGCAACAGTATTCCCGGGAGAGAAAGGTAAAATCCATCCCGCCCCGCTCCAGGATGCGGGCCAAGGTTTGGATTACCGAAGGCATGAGTCTGAGATTCTGGCAGCCCATGATGACGATGTTCTCAGCCGGTTGATCGCAAGGAAGGCCCAGCGAGTCCAGGATCTCCACCCGGTTGGGCTGATCCTCAAGGGCATGGCCTGTTGACCGGATACGCTCGACCATCTGTTCATTGATCAGCGGGTGCATAATTCATCCTCCATGATTATTTCCTTTTTATTTTACCCCGGGTTATTTGCTTAAAGGCTTTAAAATCAGGTGAATATTCGGAATGTGGCTCAGGCTTTGCCCGGATTTTCCCGGCTGTCGCCGCTTCAGTTGCCTATTATCAGGTCATGGTCAACAATACCATACCCAATATCTAAATGGTTTAAAATTCTTTTGACACCTCCCTGTCAATCTTCATATACTTAAAATGAAAAAAGGATTCGAGGATTCGGGGATTCTAGGGTTTAAGGGTTTTAAAATTCCATGCCTTTTACTTGGATCCTTGGCCCCTCGGCCCCTTGAATCCTTTTTCATGTTTCGTGGTGTCCGCCCCTGGCGGGGCATGAGGGTTTAGAATAGAAAGAAGAAGTTCGACCATCTCAATTTGGAAGGAGAATGATAAATGGCCTATGCTTTTCAAGCCAAACCTTACTTTCAACCCACCCACTTCGGGCCGGCCCCGGTTACCCCGGTGCTCCATTATGGAGACCTGACGGGGATATACGTCACCTATATTACCGATAAGGATGCCCTGGCTTCGATGTTGGCCCCCGGTTTTGAACCGCCCGATGTCCCCACCGTCACCGTCTGGGCCCAATATTGCCGCGAGGTCAGCTTCCTGGCCGGTTTCGGCTACAATATTGTGGGTGTGAATTTTTCCGCGGTTTGGGTCGGCAAGCAAAAGACCTACACCGGCGCCTTTTCAGCGGTCCTCTGGGAAAACGATTTCCTGCCCATTATGATCGGGCGTGAACATCTCGGGGCTCCGAAATTGTACGCGGATATCCCTGACCTCCAGATTACTAAAGACCGGGGACGCCGTTTCCTTTGTTCTGAAAAAGGGAAGACCCTGGTCGAAGCCACCGTGACCGATCTGATGCCGATTCCGGCTGAAAACCTGGCCCAGATCGACGGCGAATCCAAAAATGGCAACTGGTTTTGCTGGAAATATATATCCAACGCCGATCAGAAACGTCCGGACCTCAGCCGTCCGACCACCCTGCGCAGCCAGTCTAAACTTGATTCCGCCTGGGTGGCCAGGGGCACCCATCAATTCTTTACCCCGAAATGGGAGGAAGCCCCTTTATCGGCTCATATTATGGCCGGTTTGAGCCAACTGAAGGTCAAAGAATACACCGGGGCCTTTATTTCTCATGGACAAAATGATTTATTGTTCGGAGAGATTGAGTATCTTGAATAATAAACTCTGATTTTCTGGGCCTTTAATGAAACGACAGGATTTGATTTTTGCTTTTACGCCCGCTTATCGGAGTTCGGAAACAGAGGCGCTTTTGCTGGTACAGAGCATTCGTCGGTTTGCCGGCAAATTGAAAAACCATCCTGTTTGGGTATTGATCCCGCAGAAACTTGAAACCCTTTCCGGGCCTGTGCGCGGAACTCATCCCCTTCGATGTTGATCAGGAAACTCTGGAGTTCTGGTTCGG
>CAZSTT010000250.1:0-1780 GCA_964609705.1 uncultured Thermodesulfobacteriota bacterium | reverse complement strand
GCGCGGAACTCATCCCCTTCGATGTTGATCAGGAAACTCTGGAGTTCTGGTTCGGCGGTAAAGTCATCGCCTCCGCCGCCGCAGAATCGCTGGCTCAAGGTCAAGCCGACCTGCTGGTCTGGATGGATTCGGATACCCTGATTCTGGACGAACCCACCGAGTTTCGATTGAAAACCGGGAAGCAGCTTGGAGGCTGCCCGGTCATGCTGAAAAATATCAGCTCCCTTTATGGAGAACCGGTCAATCGTTATTGGGAGTTAATTTATCGCGGTTGCCGAACACCCGCCGAAAACGTTTTTCCTTTAACGACCACTGTGGATGAGGTCCCTGTCCGGGCCCAGTTCAATGCCGGCCTCCTGGTCGTTCGCCCGGAGAAGGAAATCATGCGCGCCTGGAGCGCGAACTTTCGGCGATTATATCGGGACCCGCAATGGAATGATTTTTTTAAGCAGGACTTTTTGTACCATCTCTTCCTCCACCAGGCGATTCTGGCCGCGACCATAAACGCCGGAATGAGCCGGTCTGAAATTCAGTTGTTTTCCTCCAGGGTCAACTACCCCTGGTTTCTTCACGGCCGCTATCCGGCCGCCTGCCGTCCCGCAACCTTGAACGAACTTTTGACCTGCCGGTATGACGAATTCCGGTTTTTTGAAAAACAGGATTGGCGGACTATCCTTCCGATCAAAGAACCGCTTCGGGACTGGTTGGGGAAAATAGTTCGTTCCGGGGGAGGTCTTTAACCGGAAACAGGGAGGGGAAAACGCCCGAATGATGGTTTAAGCCAAGGGGTTAGCTTACATGGGGCTCGCGATTTTTTAAGGCCTTGGGTTCCTTCTTTTTCTTCGTTCCCAGTTTCCTGATGCTTTCGGCCGGCGGCAGATTTTCCGGCATGGTCCCGCCCAGTTCTTGAATGGTCTTTCGAACCTTCTCCCCTACTTCCAGATGAGTCAGATTAGCTTTTACTTTACCCCGGATCCTGTCACGTCGGAGTTTTTCCTCGGTCTGAGTGGTCCTGAACAGATTGGCGGCCAGTTCCGTACTGCCCATATGATCAAGAATATGCTGGCTTTTCTTTAACCCCCGGCGAAGATGAATGTCTCTGGCTCTTAACCCGCCATAGAGGCCTTGGTAACCGTGGTCCTGAAAGATGGCATAATCCCTGGACTCGATGACACCGGCCACCCGGGCCGTGCCCGCCAGCCGGATATTATGCAGCTTCATTTCTTCACGTAAAAGTAAGCGCCGAACTTCCTCGGTCGTCCTCTCGGAAAGTTCCTGTTTTCGGGTCTGAAGGGCAAAATAATTTTGGCCCAGAGCGACAATTTCTTTCGAGGGGTCTGCGTTCTGAACGATGAGGTAACAGGCATAGCGGGAAAGTAAAACCGTTTTAATGGGCCGCTGTGCCCCACTGCCGATAGGGACCATTTCGGTGACCTCAACGAAATGGTCTTCGATGCCGTGGCCGCTGTTGAAACAGGCCAACCGGGCCTTTCCCAGGACGGTTTCAAAGTTTCGATAATCGCTATAATCAAGCACCAGGGCAAAATCCCGGCTGGACCAGTACTCAACGCCGGCTGAATTTTTTCGCCGGATGCGCTCAAAGGGGGAAAGATCCCCGGCCGCCGGCATGTTTTCTTTTTCCTGGTTCATTCCGGACTTAATATGACTAAGATACGGTAAAGGTCGTGGTCTGCTGATTAGAATTTCGACCACTGCCGTCAGTGACAAAGACACCAACCGTCCAGTTTCCTCTGGCCGAGGTTGGCTGAGGGTAGTTAAG
>CAZSTT010000249.1:0-4203 GCA_964609705.1 uncultured Thermodesulfobacteriota bacterium | reverse complement strand
TGGAAGCGGCCGCCACCGGATTATCTTATTTCGGTCTGGCCGGTGAAATGGCTGCCGCCCGGGCCTCGGCACCGGGCAGCTTCCAGATAGCCCTGCTCGATGCCCTCTTCCTCATGAAAGAAGAAGAGCTGAATACCGGGACCAAAATCCGAAGGGGATGACCTTCATCTACGTCCTTTTTTAATCATCGTTTGGACCGTTGCCCCAAAACAAGATCCCTGATCCCCCCTGAGGAAGGGTCATGATAAATGAGGAAGTCTGAGGGTAAGAATCAGAATGCGCCCGGCCGGGCGCATTTTTTATGGACATTTTTCATTATTTATGCTTAATTTATACCTTTTTAAGGAGAACAGAGGGAATGATGCCAATCCGTCAAATCATTGATGAATTCCTTAGGCAGAACGAGGCCGAACGGCGGTTGTCGGCTCATTCCCTGCGAGGATATCGTCAGGACTTGTCGGAGTTTTTAAATTATCTCAGGACTCAAGGCCTGGAGGAAACCGGTCAATTGCATCTGCCTATATTAAGAGGTTTTCTGGCCGGGCTCCATAAGAAAAACAAAAAAAGCACCGTGGCTCGAAAGTTGGCCGCCCTGCGTTCCTGTTTCGGCTATGCCCAAAAAAAGGGCTGGATCCTGGAAAATCCATTCCTCCGGATTCGAACACCCAAGGTTGAAAAAACGATCCCTCCCTTCCTGTCGGAAAAAGAGGTGAACCTCCTCTTGCAGGAACCGGTTATCGATTCCTGGCTGGAACTCAGGGATCAGGCCTTTCTGGAACTTTTTTATGCCTCGGGATTACGCTTGATGGAATTAACCGGTTTGGATTGGAGTTCTCTGGATCTTTCTCTCGGATTGCTCCGGGTCATGGGTAAAGGGGGAAAGGAAAGGGTGGTCCCCATGGGACGGAAGGCCATCCAATCTTTAACCACCTATCGTCGGGCGCTGGAACAAGCCGAACAACGTTCGGAATTTAAAATAACCGATCACCAGTCCGTATTCCTGAACCGGTTTGGGAAAAGGGTCAGCGATCGGACCGTTGCCCGACGGTTAAAAAAAAGAGTGGAGAAAGAAAATTTGTCTCCATCCATCAGTCCCCATTCCCTGCGTCACAGCTTTGCCACCCATCTGTTGAATGCCGGGGCCGATCTGAGAATCGTCCAGGAACTGTTGGGACACGCTTCTCTTTCCACCACGCAGAAATATACCCATATCAGCATGAGTCGCCTGCTGGAAGTCTATCAAAAGTCCCATCCAAGGGGGTAAGATGTTTGAAGGAACCACTATTCTGGCCCTGCGTCATCAGGGAAAGGTCGTCATAGCCGGTGACGGACAGGTGACGATGGGACAAACCGTGATGAAGCACAAAGCCAGAAAGATCCGGCGGTTGTATCACGATCAAATCCTAACCGGTTTTGCCGGGGCCACGGCCGATGCCCTGACCCTGTTTGAAAAGTTAGAGGCCAAGCTGGAGCAGTTCAATGGAAATTTGACCAGGGCCGCGGTGGAAATGGCCAAAGACTGGCGCACCGATAAAATTTTACGGAGACTGGAGGCCTTGCTGCTGGCTGCCGACAAGGAGCATATCTTGATTCTTTCCGGAACCGGCGATGTCATGGAGCCGGACGAGGAAGTGGCCGCCATCGGGTCGGGGGGACCTCTGGCCCTGGCAGCAGCCAGGGCACTGTTGGGCTTTTCCACCCTTACCGCTGTTGACATTGCCCGGGAGTCCATGAAAATTGCGGCTTCCCTGTGCATCTACACCAACGATCAGATCGTATTGGAGGAACTATAGATTGGTTAATGAATATTTAACACCCCGAGAAATCGTTTCTGAACTGGACAAATATATCGTCGGTCAGGATGCGGCCAAACGGACGGTGGCCATCGCCTTGCGTAATCGCTGGCGCAGGCAGCAGGTCCCGGAAGCCATTCGAGATGAAATCGCCCCCAAAAATATAATTATGATCGGACCCACCGGGGTCGGGAAGACCGAGATTTCAAGACGGCTGGCCCGCCTGGCTCAATCCCCCTTCCTGAAGGTGGAAGTCACCAAATTTACCGAAGTCGGGTATGTGGGAAGAGACGTGGAATCTATGGTTCGGGATCTTACCGAATTGGCCATCAATATGATCAAGGCCGAAGAAAAACAAAAAGTCCTGTCCAAGGCCAGGGAGATTGCCGAAGAACGGTTATTGGACTTATTGCTTCCGCCCAAGACCGAGCCCCCCAAGCCTGAAGAACCTGTGGGGCAGGAAAAAATATTGGAGGTGGTAAGAAAGGCCAGTCCCGACCCCTTATCCACCCGGGAAAAGCTGCGCTCCCTCTTTCAGGAAGGAAAACTGGAGGAGCGCTATGTGGATATGGAAGTCACCCAACGATCGATTCCCATGGTGGAGATCTTCTCCACGGCCGGGATGGAAGAGATGGATTTCAACTTAAAAGATATGTTCGGAAATCTTTTCCCCAAAAAAACCAAACGCCGCAAGGTGAAGGTCCCCGAGGCTTTTGAGATTCTGGTTCAGGAAGAGTCTCAACGCCTGATTGACATGGACAAGGTAACCGAAGAAGCCATCCGCAAAGTGGAACAAACCGGGATCATCTTTTTGGACGAGATCGATAAAATAGCCGGACGGGGTTCCAGCCACGGTCCGGACGTTTCCCGCGAGGGGGTTCAGCGGGATTTGCTGCCCATTGTCGAAGGATCAACGGTGACCACCAAATACGGGATGGTGCGGACCGATCACATCCTGTTTATCGCCTCCGGCGCCTTTCACAATTCCAAGCCTTCGGATTTGATTCCCGAACTGCAGGGCCGGTTTCCCATCCGGGTGGAATTGAATTCGTTGACCCAGGAGGACTTTATCCGGATTTTAACCGAGCCCCAGGCGGCCCTGATCACCCAGTATTGCGAATTGATGAAAACCGAGGGCATCCGCCTCACCTTTCTGCCCGAGGCTGTGGCCGAGATCGCCCGCACGGCTTTTCAAGTGAATCAACGGACGGAAAATATCGGGGCCCGCCGCTTGCATACGATTATGGAAAGACTCCTCGATGATTTGTCTTTTGAGGCCCCGGACCGGATGGAGAAAGAATGTACGGTCACTGCCCAATATGTCCGGGATAAATTATCGGCCATTGAGGAGAATGAAGACCTGAGCCGGTATATCCTTTAAAACATGAAAAAGGGTTCAAGGAGTCAAGGGGCCGAGGGTTCAGCCGCTCGATTTTGTCGAGCCATAGAAAAGGTTCCCCCAGGGGAACCGCGTGAAAAGCATGGACAATAAAACCCTGGAACCCTTGACTCCTAGACCCCTTGAACCCTTTAAGGAAATTTTATGAACCAGGAAGACAATCATAGCACTTTTCATGAAAAGGCCTCCATCTTAATGGAAGCCCTGCCCTACATCCGGCGGTTCTATCATCAGACGATGGTGATCAAGTACGGCGGACATGCCATGGTCGATGAAAACCTTAAAACGGGGTTTGCCAAAAACATGGTCCTCATGAAATATATCGGTCTGAATCCGGTGGTGGTTCACGGCGGCGGTCCCCAGATCAAAAAAGTGCTGGACCAGATGAATATAACCTCCGAATTCATCCAGGGGGTCCGGGTCACTGACAGCCAGACCATGGACGTGGTCGAAATGGTCCTGGGCGGCAAGATCAACAAAGAGATCGTCCACCTGATCAATCAGCAGGGTGGCAAAGCCATTGGTTTGAGCGGTAAGGACGGGCAGCTGCTTATCGCCCAAAAAATGAAGCTTTTTAAAAGCCGGGGACCGGATGATCCCCCGGAGTTGATCGATATCGGCATGGTGGGCGAGGTGGTGGAGGTCAATATCGAGATTATCACCACCCTGGAGACTCATAACTTCATCCCGGTCATCGCCCCGATCGGGGTCGGTAAAATGGGCCGGACCTATAATATCAATGCCGATCTGGTGGCGGGAAAGGTGGCTGCGGCCCTCAAGGCCCCGAAACTGATCCTGTTGACCGACGTGGAAGGAGTTAAGGATAAACAGGGCCATTTAATCTCCACCTTAAACCGGTCTGAAATTCCCCGTCTCATCGAGGACGGGACGATCAGCGGCGGAATGATCCCTAAAGTCAATTGTTGCCTGGAGGCCCTTTCCGCCGGGGTGGAAAAAGCCCACATTATCGATGGAAGAGTGGAGAATGCGGTCATACTGGAACTCTTTACC
>CAZSTT010000248.1:0-4231 GCA_964609705.1 uncultured Thermodesulfobacteriota bacterium | reverse complement strand
CGCGCAGGCGGGAATCCAGGATAGGCGGGAACCCGTTGGAACTCTGGATTCCCGTTTTCACTGGAATGACGAGTTTGGGATCTGAGGGTTTATCCTTGAACCCTCGAATCCTTGAGCCCTATTTTCGGAATAAATCCCTATTATTCTAAATTCAGTTCATAGCGGACGATATAACGGGCTAGCACCTCGGCCACCCTTTCCCGGATAGCCTCTTTGGATACCCCGGGCAAGGGGACCATGGTGATGGTGGCCAGGGAGCCATGGACCTTGTCTTCGGTGACCTTGACCTCGGTTTTTTCGACCATCCCCTGTAAGGCGGAAAGCTCCTGCTCATACACCCTCCGAATGCTCTCCCACCTCAAAGCCGGCTTGAATATCTTCCCCACCGGCGTGAGCGGTATCTGGGGAACGATAAAAACCTTCCTGGGGACAGCCGCCCGTTCACCCACTTCTTTCCGAAGGTATTCCAGAATTTCATCTTCGGTGATGACCGCTTCCTGTTTCAGCTCCACATAAGCCACCGGGACTTCGCCGGCATGGGGATCAGGACTCCCCACGGCGGCCGCCACCTTGACATCCGGGAGTCGATACAGGGGTTCCTCAATCATCGCCGGGTCTATATTGTGCCCCCCTCGGATAATGAGTTCTTTCCTCCGTCCGGTGAGCCAGAAATAGCCGTCTTGATCCTGTCTTCCCAGGTCCCCGGTATTAAACCATGCCGGAAGGGGCCAGATGCGCTTATTGTGGGCTTGGTCCAGATAACCCCTAAAGACATTAGGCCCCTTGATACAGACCTCTCCGATTTCATCGGTCCCCGCTTCTCTGGAAAACCGGCCTTCCTCATCGACCAGGAAGATCTTCATCTCCTGGTAAGGAAGCCTCAGGCCTATGGAACCGATCTTCCTATCACCGTGAAAAGGGTTCATACAGGAAGCACAGGTCCCTTCCGTCAGACCGTAACCCTCGATGATCCTCATTCCGCTGTGGGCCTCAAATCGTTTAAACAACTCCACGGAAAGGGGGGCCGCTCCGCAAACCAGATAGCGGAGGGAGGAGATATCCGCGTCCCCTTTGGGGATATCCAGGAGCACGGACAGGATGGTCGGAACAGCGGAAAAGGCAACCGCCCGATAGTGTTCCACGATCTTATAAAAATTTTTCATAACTGCCTGATCCCGATAGCCGAGGGCCGAAAGGATCACCACATGGGCACCGATAGAGAAAGGAAACGATCCGGTAACCGTAGTCCCGTTGACATGAAAAAGCGGGAGGCCGCACATAATCACTTCCCCGGAATACAGTTCCGCTCCCAAGGCGACCATCTGGGCCATGACCGCTTCGTTATAATGGGTATGGGGGGCCAGCTTGGGAGTCCCGGTGGTACCGCCGGTGTGATACATGGAAGCGATGTCTTCAGGGTTGATGATCCGGCCTGAATCGAGCCGATCTCCCTGATAACGGGGAAGAAGTTCATGAAAGCTATAGATCCCTTCCTTTTCATCGCCCGGTCCATAGACACTGATCAAGGCCTTGAGGTCAGGGAGATCTTTCCGGATTGAAATGGCCTTTTGCCAGATGTCGGCCCCGGGAAAATCACCCAGGGTCACCAGGACCTTGGTCCCGGCAGCCTGGCAGATGTCCCGGATGGTGGAAGGGGCCAGCAGGGAGTTGATGGGATTGACTATCCCGGCGGCCTCCCCTCCCCAGAGCACATAGTGGGTCTCGGGAAGGTTGGGCAGGAGATAGGAAATTACATCCCCTGGCCCTATCCCGAGATCGTGAAAAAGATTGGCTGTTTGAGTAATTTTAGATAAAAATTCCCGGTAAATTATTCTCTGAGGGTTTGCGTAATCCTCACCGGTCAGGAAAAAACTGATGGCCGGGGCCTCCGGATTGATGGCCGCACCTTGCTTGAGTAATTCATAGGTATCAAAAGCCTTAATCCTGTCCTGGATCGGAGTTTTCTCAAGGGCTTCGATATCGGTGATGTTCCGAATCTGAAATTTTTCTTCCGGCATGGTCCCCTCCTCTGAAAATCTGAATATGATTTCTTTTTCGTTTTGATCTGTTTACCAAAAAAAATATCAAAAGTAAAAAAAATTAGGTTCTGAATAAAAAATTATGATAATTTTAACAAACATGGGGTGGCCAATATGAGTAAAATTAATCTTCAAAGTATTCTTTCCCGAATAAAAGACCTGGGGGACCCACAAAAGGCCAGGAACCTGCAATGGTTTTTCAAAACCGGTCCTGGAGAATATGGAGAAGGGGATGTTTTTGCCGGTCTCCGGGTTCCGGAGATCCGGAAACTGGCTAAAGAGTACCGGTCTATTCCTCTTTCCACCACTCTCCAGTTACTCCATTCGCCCATTCATGAAGTTAGGCTTTTAGCTTTGCTCATTATGGTTCGATCCTACCAACAAGGGGATATCCTTCTTAAAGAGAAGATTTACCAGGCCTACCTGAAACATACCCGATTGATTAATAACTGGGACCTGGTGGATCTTTCGGCCGAACACATCGTCGGGGATTATTTAGATACAACAGATGAGGATGAACCGCTTCAGGCCCTGGCCTCGTCAAAACTTATCTGGGACCGGCGGATTGCCGTCATGGCCACCTTTCATTTCATCAAGAAAGGCCGCTTTGACGCAACCTTGTCCCTTGCCCAAATCCTCCTTCATGATCCGGAGGATTTGATTCATAAAGCCGTCGGCTGGATGTTGCGGGAAATCGGCAAAAGGGATCAAGCCGTCGAGGAATCGTTTCTCCAGGCTTATTACAAAACCATGCCGCGAACCATGCTCCGCTACGCCATCGAGAAATTCCCGGAGGATTTAAGGCAGGGGTATTTGAAAGGAAAAATATAACTAGATAACTAGTTCTCATCCGGAAAAGACCTTTCCGAATGGATACTAACTACACCCGCAGGGAAGGAGAAAAATGACCAAGTCCATAGTGGCCATACTCAGGACCGATCCCCAAAATGTTTTAACCGATATCGAACGTCTCTTTATATTGGCGGATGGTCCCCAGTTCCTTTCAACCGCTGTCCCCACCATCCTGAAAGATAATATCAGCTGGCATTATCCTTTCCCCTCGGCCAACACCACCCCCTGGCAGCTCGAAGGGACTATTTTGGCTTTAAAGAAACACGGGTTTCAAAATGTCTCCTGCGTCCAGAACAAGACCGAGGTGACCAATGCCTATAAAGGGGAACGTCTTAATTTATATACTCCGATTTTTTCCGCCTTGGGCATCCCTGTCCTCTATAATTTCAAAGAAGAGGATATGAAATGGATCCCTTATCAGACTAAGGCCTCTATGATAGCCCTGGATAAAATCTATCCCCAGGGGCTCCGGATCCCGGATTATTTTATCGGAAAAAATATCCTTCACCTGCCGACCACCAAATGTCATATTTACACTTGGACAACCGGGGCCATGAAGAATGCCTTCGGGGGTCTCTTAAACCATAAACGCCATCAGACTCATTCGGTCATTCATGAAACCCTGGTCGACCTGCTGGCCATTCAAAAGGAAATCCACCCCGGACTCTTTTGCATCATGGATGGAACCACGGCCGGAAACGGGCCTGGCCCCCGCATTATGAAACCTTTTCAAAAGGACCTGTTCCTGGCCGGTGCCGATCAGGTGGCCGTGGATGCGGTGGCGGCCAAGATCATGGGGTTCGACCCGATGGAGATCAGGTATCTTCGATTGGCTCATGAAAGGGGGTTGGGGACCGCTCTCATTAATGAGATCGATATCGTCGGAGATTCAGACCTGATTGATGAAAACTGGGGATTTAAAGTGGGCTATAGTTTCCATAAGTTTGCCGGCTGGGTGACCTGGTTCGGCCCAACCCGGTTTTTGCAGGACCTGTTCACCAAACCGCCCCTGTTATATCTGGGAAATTTTTATTCCTTCTTTTATCACGATGTCCTGCACTGGCCCTTCCAGGAAAAAAAGATTTATCAAACCTGGCTTCAGGAGTCTCCCTGGGGTCAATTGTTTAAGACCTATCAACAGCAGGGAGTTTTGGGAAAAACAGGTTCGACCCCGGTTGGCTTAATCTGAAGACGATAGAGCCTTGGTCCCGGCTTTGACGATACGGGCCAGCTCGATGACTCTTTCCACCAGCATCCGGGCCGACAAGACCCCGACTTCATCCTCTAAAGTCATATGTCGTATATCCTTTTCAAAACGCCCCTTCCCTTCCCGGCTGGAA
>CAZSTT010000247.1:0-4236 GCA_964609705.1 uncultured Thermodesulfobacteriota bacterium | reverse complement strand
CTGCTGGGCCAGATCAAAAACTTGCAGAATTCGTTCTTCTCCGTAGGGAAGAAGATTCTCGATAAGGACCGGGCTCTTTTCCATAAGGGCCAGGGCTGCCTGGCGGTCCCATTGTCTCAGCCGGGCCGTCAGCAGGCCGATGGAATCAATCCCTTCGTATCCGAAGCGCCGGACCAGAGGGGAAAGGGCCTGTTCAAAACGGGCCATCAGTTCCTCTTCGCGGGCCTCATCGATCTCCCCGTTTCTTATGATGTCATTCATTGAATCATCGGACATACAGGATTTTAATTTGGAACCTCTTACAAAAGTCCATTTTATTAAATAGGGCAGGCATCTTGCCTGCCAATTGGTTAAAATCAACAAATGTCTTTGTTTTTGCCACTGACAAGACAGACAAAAACAGACAGAAGAATATGTACTGATTGACGACCTGTCATTCAGTACCCAGCCGGTCTCATCGGCCAAGCAGGTTTTCTCAGGCGGAGTCCGCCTGGGAAAAAGTCTGTGTGCGTCCGTGTGGGTCTGCGGCAAAAAGGTTTAAAATGCGAAGTAATTTTTCAGCACCTCTTCAATGCTTTTCTTCAGATCGCTATCATAAGTCAGCGGTTCAATCATGGTGGATTGAAGTGAATCCCGGGCCGATAAGCCGTTTCGGAGAAGAATCCCGGCATAGACCAGCTCCCGGGTGGAAACGCCCTCTTCCAGCCCCTGGTGAACCAGATTCCGTATCCGGTTGGCGGCCTTGACCAGCTTTTCGGCCGTCGCTTCATCCACCCCGGCCTCCCGGCTGACAATGCGAATTTCCAGGTCCTCCTTCGGCCAGCCCAGGTTGATGGAGACGAAACGCTGCCGGGTACTCGGTTTCAGTTCCTTGAGCACACTCTGGTAATTGGGATTATAGCTGATGACCAGCATAAAGTTCTCCGGGGCCTGGAATATCTTTCCCCGCTTTTCCACCGGCAGACAGCGCCGGTGGTCGGTCAGGGGATGGATAACCACGGTCACATCCTTTCGGGCCTCCACCACTTCATCCAGATAGGCCAGACCTCCTTCCTGAACGGCCATCAGCAGGGGTCCGTCGATCCACTTCACTTCGTCCCCTTTGATAATATAGCGGCCTGTCAGGTCATTGGCGCTCAAATCATCATGGCAGGCCACCGTATAGAGGGGGATGTTCAGGCGCCAGGCCATGTGTTCAACCAGCCGGGTCTTGCCGCTTCCCGTGGGTCCGTTAAGCAGCACCGGGAGCTGATTCTTGTGAGCCGCTTCGAAAATGGCGATCTCGTTTCCCTGGGGGAGATAGAAGGGTTCCCGGGTTACCTTGAAAGCCCCGTCTTCAAATTTTTCCGATTTTTCTTTTTTGGACATTATTTATCCCCTTTGGCCTGATTAACATCTTATTTTTTTATTATAAACATGAAAAAGTCAAATATCAATCAACCGGTCGGAAAAAGTCCGTTAAGGTAAAATCAGGGGGACGCTAAATGGGAACAAAGACACTAAATTATTTGTCACAAGGATATTAATCAGTTATAATGGATTACCCAGTTTTAGGAAGAGTCAGAGAACCATTTGACCAATAAATGACAGGTGAGGGCGCCTGTCCCACATAAACATAAGTCCATTTTCATGCTCGTGGTGCCCCGCAGGGGCATGAGAGTTTAGTTTCAAATTACTACCCAAAGAATGAAAAAAATGAAGATAAGAAACTCTGAACCAACGGATTACGAGCGGGTGATGAATGTGATGGTTGATTGGTGGGGCGGACGGGATTTGCGCAACAGGGTTTATGAAGACTTGTTCCTCCACTTCAAGCAAACGAGTTTTATAGTGGAAGATGAAAACGGGGAGCTTCTGGCTTTTCTCCTGGGCTATCTTTCACAAACATTTAGCCATGAGGCCTATATCAACTGGATTGGCGTTCACCCTAAGCATCGCGATAAGGGAATAGGTCGAATGCTGCATGAACGGTTTTTTGAAGTTGCCCGGGCGGGGGGAAGGAGTCGGGTGACCTGTGTTACGGCCCTTGTCAATCAGGCATCGATGAAATGGCATCAACATATTGGTTTCGCAGTTGAAGAAAAGAATGGCAGATATTTCTTTTCGCGGGAAATATAAACCGCGATTCACTGGTGAACTTCCCTTATTTCCATTTATTTCATCTGGGAAGGTGTCCTTTTTATATTAAACGTCTAAAATAAGGTAACATAATTCACCCTCCCCTTCATCCCTGCCGGCCTGCAGGCCCCTCAAGGGAGGGGAAAGAAAAAGAACCCCCTCTCCCCTTGCGGGAGAGGGTCGGGGTGAGGGGTATGTAAACTTATTTATTGCGTTCACCATAGATATCGATATGAGGAGAATTCATGGACTTCAAGAAACTGGCGATTTATATACTGGTCCTGGGTGCGCTCGTTTTCGGATATGGCGGCATTAAGTATTTGAGCAATCAACCGCAGCAGCTTAAATCCCCTAATCCCCTGGAAGCACTCAAAACAGTGACCAATAATCTTTTGACTGCCGAGGCAAGGGAGACCGGCAAAAAAATCATGATTGGAGGCGCCGCCCTGTTCATTATAGGCCTGGGGGTTCTCGTCTCCGCAAAAGGAAAACAATCAATGAAGTGATGAGGGTAAAAAAAGTACGAAGTGGGCGTCCCCGGGCCGTTGGACAGAAATCCAGAGACCCTATACTAATTCTATATCTCGGACGAAGAAAAAAGAGGTATACTGTCCCAGATATTCAAAACGATTTTAATTCTTTTTTCATGGAGGAGCTATGAATAAAAGAATCACTCGCTTTATCATCCTGATCTTCATCATCCTCATTTTTTCGGCCTGCTCGGAGAGCAGACCGCCGGTGAAGGTGGACAAGACCAATCTCGTTTATTTCCAGGAATCCTACGATGAATGCCGCAAGGGCTTCCTCGCCGCGGCTGCTGAGCTGAAGGCGAAGGTCCCGAAGGCGGAGATCGCCTCCATCAAGGTCGCCGAGCCGGGTGAGGACGATCTGTTCATCGATACCTGCTACCTGCCGGCACAGAAGCGCAAGGAGCGGATCATCCTCCTCATGTCCGGCTTGCACGGCATCGAGGGATTTGCCGGGAGCGCGGTCCAGCAGTATGTAATGAAGGAACTGGTGCCGACCTGGGATCTGGAAAAGACCGGGGTGCTCCTGGTGCACGGCCTGAACCCTTATGGATTCAAGCACGAGCGCCGCGTATCAAAACGGAATATCGACCTCAACCGCAACTTCTCAGCGGAAGGGGCCTTGTTCAAGCTGAAAAATGAAGGGTACAAAAAAGTATACGGACTACTCAATCCCGAGGGGAAGGCGGACGCCGGGAGCCTGTCGAACCGGTTTTTTCCGGTCAAAGCGGGGTATAACATAGTGAGGTATTCCATGAAGGCGCTCCGCGACGCCGTTCTCAGGGGACAGTACGAATTCGAGAAGGGGATTTACTACGGCGGCAATAAATCCGAGCCACAGAAAAGAATAATAGACACTGTCATCAATGGCGTCCCCAGGGATTACCGGGCGGTGCTGGCACTGGAGCTTCATACCGGGTACGGCCAGCGGAATACCATGCATCTGTTTCCCAATCCGCAAAAGGACAAGCGGATCAAGGGAGTCATGGAGGAAGTGTTCAAGGGCTACCAGGTGGACTGGGGCGACCAGGGCGATTTTTATCAAACCACGGGCGACCTGATGAGCTACCTGGAAGAAACGCTCGCGCCGAAGATGTTCTTCGTGCCCATGGTATTTGAATTCGGCACTATGGACAGCCAGACCACCATGGGATCCATCAGGTCCATACATGCGGTGATCCTGGAAAACCAGGGGTTCCAGTTCGGCTACGATTCCGACGACGACCGGAAAGAGATCAAGGACCGGTTCCGAGAAGCCTACTATCCCTCGTCCCCGGAATGGCGCTCCGAGGTGATCCGCCAGGTGAAAGAGGGATTCCCTGTGTTCGTGGACCGGTTCATGAAGCTCAAGTTCTGAGGGGTCTCAGCCTCCGATCGTTATCATAAACATTAGCCAAAGAAACAAAATCGTCAGGTTGAACTTTTGGCCAATAACGGCCTAAGTTTCCGCATATTGCCAATCTTCTCCAGGTTCCAGATCCTCTCGGCCAGCTTCCCGGCCCGTTCTTTTCCTAAAATCGGAGAAGCCAGATCATAATATTTTTCCTCCACCTCGTTTGACTTTCCAGGTCTTTCCTTTTAACCATCTCAA
>CAZSTT010000246.1:0-4256 GCA_964609705.1 uncultured Thermodesulfobacteriota bacterium | reverse complement strand
TACCAGTTTCTTTAATAGTAATTAAAAAATTCTTGACAACAATAAACCAGACGCAGAGGACGCAAAGGGAAAAATTTATCGATTGCCGCGGGAGGCTATGCCGACCCAATGCCAGGGCCCCCATTCGGGGGCTGGGTGAGGGGCCGGCAACCGATAAGCTTCGCTCTTGGCCGTAGGCCAGAGTTGGTTTGTTCAATCCCGCCTCTCAGAGGATTGAACAAAGATGTTTCTCTCTGCGACCTCTGCGGCTCTGCTGTGAAAAAAATCATCCGCCCAAATAAGTTCGTTTGACATGATCATTTCCAAGCAACTCCTGACAAGGGCCCTCCAGGGCAATTTTTCCGACCTCTAATACATACCCTTTATGGGCCACCCCTAACCCCAGCTTGGAATTTTGTTCGACCAACAATATGGTCACCTTCCGTTGATTGATTTCCGTGATCATACGGCCGATCTCCCGGACTACCAGCGGGGCCAGACCCAGGGAGGGCTCATCCAGCAAAAGCAGTCTTGGTTTGGCCATCAAAGCCCGTCCGATGGCCAACATCATTTGCTCGCCGCCACTCAAGGTGCCGGCCTGCTGTTTTTGACGATCCTTTAAAACCGGAAATCGGCGAAAAATTTCATACAACTCCCTTTGAATTTCGGATTTGTCCTTTCTTAGAAAGGCCCCCATCTCCAGGTTTTCCAAAACGGACATATAGGGAAACAACCGGCGTCCTTCCATGGCATAGGCAATTTTCCTTCTGGCGATCTCCAAAGGCGGAAGATGGTCGATCCTCTGGCCATCAAAATAAATCTCTCCTTCGGTCAGTTTCGTCAGGCCGAAGATGGATTTCAGTGTGGTTGTTTTTCCAGCCCCGTTGGAACCGATCAGGGAGACAATGGAGCCCTCTTCAATGTTGATGGAAATCCCCTTTAAGGCCTCCACCTGCCCGTAATGCACTCGAATATTTCGAACAGCCAACAAGGTCATGATTCTTCCGCTCCTAAGTAGGCTTCGATCACATCAGGATGGGCCTGTATTTCCTCGGGAGTGCCTTGGGCGATTTTTATCCCGAAATTAAGCACGGCAATCCGATGACAAAGCTCCATGATCACTTTCATGTCATGTTCCACGATAAGGACGGTAACCCCTTTTTGGTTAATACGCCCGATCAGCTCCACCATGGAATGTTTCTCTTCGGCGTTCATACCGGCTACGGGTTCATCCAGCATTAGAAGTTTCGGTTGGGCAGCCAGGGCAATGGAAACCCCCAGGATACGCTGGTGACCATGCGATAAATTAACGGCCTGAATATCCTTGATGGGCTCCAACCCGCTGAATCGCAACAGCTCATCGGTTTTTTCCCGGATTTTTTCCCGTTTACGTCGAACGGAGGGCGTATTGACCAGATCTTCGAAAAAACCGATGCCCGCATCCAGATGATAGCCCATGAGGATATTCTCGGTCACGGTAAAATCATTAAAAAGGACATTGCTTTGAAAGGTCCTGACCAGACCCATCTTGGCGATTCGGTTGGGCTTCACTCCGGTTATGTCGGTTTCCTTGAATCTCACCGAACCTTGTGAAGGTTTTAAAGTCCCGCTGATCAGGTTAAATACCGTGGTCTTTCCCGCCCCGTTCGGACCAATCAGACCGAGGACTTCCCCCGGTTTTATTATCAGGTCCAGATCCTGAACGGCGGAAAGACCTCCAAACTGTTTGCTCAATCCGGATAATTGGAGCAGATTGTTTTGGGTACCTTCGATCAAAAGTTACTCCTTATGAAATCGGGAACGTATTTTTTCCGGTAGGGTTATCAGGCCGCCGGGCAAAAAAAGCAAGACCAGAATCAGGATCATCCCCAGTATAATCGGCATATACTGCTTAAGCGGTCTCAATATTTCATCAAGGCTTAAAAGGATCAGACAGCCCAATATAGGTCCCAGAACGGTCTGGGTCCCACCGATGACCGCATACATCAACATATATAAGGAATTGAGCCAGGTGAAGTCATCGGGGTTGGCATAGGTAAAATAGTGGGCCCAAAGAGACCCGGCCAGACCGGCGAATAAAGAGCCGATGACAAAGGCCATCAGTTTGTAACGGAGAACGGGAACACCGATCCCTTCGGCCAGTTGGTCTGCCTGGGGAATCGAGCGCAGGGTCATGCCGAACCGGGTGTTATCCAACCGGCGTAAAATGATGATACTGACCAGCAGAACCAAAAGGGTCAGATAATAAAAGGGGGCTTTGGAGGTGAACCCGATCGTCTGATGAAACAGGGTAAAGGACCCGGGGCGGGGGATATTCAAAAGACCCTGAGGACCACCGAAAAGGCTGTCCCACATCATCCAGATATGACGGAAGACTTCGGTGATAGCAAAGGTGATCATGACAAAATAGGCTCCCTTGATCCTTAAAATGGGATATCCCAGGACGGCAGCCAGAAGGGCCACGGCCAGACCGGCAAAAGGCAAACATAACCAGAAGCTTAAATTGAGCTTCATGGCCATCAGTCCGGAAAAGTAAGCCCCCATGCCCATAAAACTGGCCTGGGCCGAATTGAGATGCCCGGTAAGCAGAACCACTCGAATGCCCAAAGTCAGGATGCTCCAAATAAAAATATTAATTCCCACGTGAAGGAGATATTGATCCTTGACCAAAAGGGGAAACAATAGGCCGAGAAGAAGGAAGAGAATTAAAAGAATATTGGTCCAGGGGATTGATTTATTCTGCATGGCCGAACATCCCGGTAGGTTTAATTAATAAAACGGCGATCAATATCAAAAAGACAGCCAGTACAGCGGCATGGGCGCTGACATAGGTGGCAATGAAACTTTCGGTAAGGCCGATGACAAAGCCGCCGATGATGGCCCCGATCAGACTGCCCATGCCCCCCAGGATGACGACGACAAAGGCTTTCATGATCGGCTCCACCCCCATATAGGGGTTGACATAGAAAATCGGCCCCACCAGGGCCCCGGCAACCGCGGCTAAGGCGCACCCTATTCCCATGGCCAGGGAAAAGACCACTTTGATGTTGATACCCTGGACCAGGGCGGCTTCCGAATCCTGAGAAACAGCCCGCATCGCCTTCCCCAGTCGGGTCCGGTAAATCCAAAAATACATGGCCAGAATAAAAACTATTCCACAAATAATGGCCGCAAACCGTTCCCCGGATATGGAGATGGAACCCAGGGAGACGAAACCGCTGAAAGGCGATCCGAAGGCCTTGTCCGTCACCCCGAAGGTAACCAGGGCTCCGGCCTGAAGGATCAGCATGACCGCAAAGGAGACGATAAAGATGGCCTCCAGATTTCCCCGGAAGCGACGAAAAATGAATCGTTCGACCAGAATTCCCAGAAAGGCAACCAGCAGAAAGGTCAGGACAGTCGCCGTAAGATAGCGGACGGTCGGAGGACCGATGAGGGGCATGATCTCCTGGTCAAAAAAGAGCCAGACACCGAATCCGCCCAGCATATAAAACTCCCCATGGGCGAAATTAACGATGTGCATGATCCCGAAAATCAGGCAAAGGCCCGTGGCCACCAGGATCAGAATCAGTGAACCCATAATGCCGTTGGCCAGTGTTTGAACCAGCATGTCCATAGTGCGATCACCTTATTAAGTTATTTTTTATGAAGCCAGGTCCTCAGGGTCCGCATCCTGAATGGCCATTTTTAAATAGGCGTTCAGACCCAGAAATTGAACTCGGTCTCTAATGGCCCGGAAATATTCCAAACCAACCTGCCCAATGTAAATGAGCCCGCTAAGATTAAGCTGGACTTTTTTCCCGTCTTGAAAATATTTTTCGCACATTTGACGAAAAGCCGGGAATGACTCCCGATCCAATCGACCTTCAATCCATAAGAGGATGGTATCTTTATCTGTAATTTTTTCTTCAATCCGTATCATACCATGATATTTACTCGCAAAGAATGGGCCAACCAGGGACAAATAATTTTTCATAATGATATCAATATAGTTCCCGGGAGGTGGGTTTTGTCAGACAAAAATAAAAACGAAATTTCGTCTTTCCAACCAGATACCGTTGAATATGAGTTGACATGCCCGATATTTCAGCCTAAATATTTTTATTAATAAAGCCTCTTGCCAATGTTTAAATTTGATTAAAATAGGTCAGGCATCCTGCCTGACAATAAGTTGAAGCATTAGATTGTCAGCCGGGACGGCTGACCTATTAGGCTAAATATTTTATTGATAATCAGAGATAATAAAAGGCGGTGGAAAATTATGGAATCAACCGTTT
>CAZSTT010000245.1:0-4417 GCA_964609705.1 uncultured Thermodesulfobacteriota bacterium | reverse complement strand
TTCTGACTCATAAATCCATTTTTACGGCTGTGCATGATTTCCAGCCGCTCGATCACCCAGGTCCTCAGATCTCCGGGATCCAAAACCTCATCCAGCCAGCCGTCGGCGGCCGCCTGCCAGGGGGCGCTTCCGTATTGCATTTCTTCGATCAGCCTCTTTCTTTCTTCTTTAGGATTTTCGGCCGCGGCAATTTTTTCAGCCCAAACCACGTTGGCGGCCGCTTCCGGAGACATGAAACTGATTTCAGCCGTGGTCAGGGCGGCAATAAAGTCCGTCCCGCAGTTGGGGCCTCCCATATTGGAAATCGCCATGCCGTAAGCCTTACGGATAATAACCGTGATCTTGGGAACGGTGGCCAGAGCCAGGGCCTCCATCCAGTTCATGATCTTGGATGGAATTCTACTGCGTTCCGCTTCCTTTCCGACTAAAAATCCCGGGGTGTCCGCCAGATGAATGATCGGGATGTTAAAGGAGTCGCAAAGGACGATAAAACTGGTGGCTTTATCACATTCCTGGGCTCCGGCCGCCCCTACATTATAAAGGACCTGGTTGGCCAGAATCCCCACCACCCGTCCGTTCATGCGGGCCAGACAGGTAATCAGGGATTTGCCGAAAAAAGGCTTCAGGATAAACATCTTCCCCTCATCCACCATATCCTTTATCACCCTGGTCATGTCGTAGGCCCTGGTGGAAACTTCGGGAATGATATTCATCATTTTTTCCGTTTTGCGGTCCGGCGGATCTGCTGTTGGAACATAGGGCGGTTCCTCATCGCAATGGGAGGGCATGTACGATAAGTATTCACGGATGATCTTCATGCAATGGGCATCATCTTCGGCAAAGGCATCCACCTGCCCGGTTACTTCGGCGTGCAGCTTCCAGCCGCCCAGTTCTTCGGGAGAGATCTTTTCACTTAAGGCCACCTCCAGAACGCGCGGTCCGGAAACCGCCATGCAGGTCCCTTTCACCTGGACCACAAAATCGGATATGGAGGCCTGCCAGGTCGGGTCTCCAAAACATAAACCCATAATAGCGGTCACCCTCGGTACCCGCCGGGGAAAGATCAGCCTCGTGGCCGGGTAGGTCACCGCCAGCACGCCGGTCGATCCCATGACGCTTTGCAGATGCACGCCTCCGCTCTCGCCGAGCCGGATATAAGGGAAGTTTCTTTCCGGCAGCAGATCCTCGTGAAGGCCTTTCCGCCGAACCATGCCGGAAACGCTGCGGCCCCCTGTTCCGGCCAGGATGGTGCTGTCATCGGTCTGAACGATGACCATCCGGCCGTTTATCTTGCCGTATCCGTGAATCTTATTAACATGATATTCTTTGCCGTCCGGTCCGACAAACTGCTCCAGTTCTCCTATTTCCCGCCAGGATCCTTCATCCAGCAATTTATCCAGACGCTCCCGGGCCGTCAGATGGCCTCTTTTCCTGTGCTTTTCAATGGCCTTTGGTCCGCCTAAGGCCTGAGTCACTTCCTTACGTCTTTTAAGCTCATTCAGGGCTTGCTGTTTACTCATTACCTTCCTCCTTACGAGACCTTTGTAAAATGCCCCTTTTGCCCAATCTCTTTGTCAGGCTCAAATTTCAATCCTCCGGGACCATTCATTCGATTAAGAGAATACCTGCCCAAAGGCTTCCATGGCCTGTTCAATACCGGCATCGGAGACATCGATATGGGTGACCAGGCGAATCGAGGTTTTGCCCATGGGAAGGATCAGCACCCCCCTGGCCTTCAGGGCCTCGGCTATTTGGGCCGGTGTTTTTTGGCTTGGGGAGACATCGAAGATGACGATATTCGTCTCTACCAGTGCGGAATCGATGGAAACTCCCTTGCACCCCGAAAGAAAATGGGCCAGGCCTTTGGCCTGATCATGGGTTGCCTTCAGCTTTTCCAGATGATGGTCCAGGGCATAAATCCCGGCGGCGGCCAGAATTCCCGCCTGCCTCATCCCGCCGCCGAACATTTTCCGAAACCGGTGGACGCGATCAATGAAAGGTGCAGGGCCGGCCACCAGGGATCCGACCGGGGCCCCCAATCCTTTCGAAAGGCAAACCGATACCGAATCCGTCCATTGGGCATATTCATCGGGTTTGATTCCCGAGGCCAGGGATGCGTTCCAAAGTCTCGCTCCGTCCAAATGAACCAGAAGGCCCCTGGTTTTGGCCAGTTTATAAATTTCGGACAGGTTTTTAATCGGATAAACCGTCCCTCCCCCACGGTTATGGGTATTCTCAAGACAGATCAGCCTGGTCACCGGGAAGTGGACATCCCGAGGTCTTATGGCCTCCTCCACCTGAGGGACCTCAAGAATACCTCGTTTCCCCGGAAGACAGAAAAACTGGACCCCGGAAAAAAAAGCTCCGGCCCCGCCTTCATAATAAAAGGCATGGGAGTTAGCCTCGAGGATGACCTCATCTCCGGGCCGAGTGTGGGCCTTGATGGATAACTGATTAGCCATTGTCCCCGAGGGAACAAAAACAGCCTTCTCTTTGCCCAGCAGCCGGGCCACTTTTTCCTGTAGAGAATTAACTGAAGGGTCTTCCCCGAAAACGTCATCCCCAACCTCGGCTTCGGCCATCGCCTTTCGCATACCGGGTGTCGGTTTGGTGACCGTATCACTTCTCAGATCGACATACTCCTTCATACTCTCCTCCATTTTTATAGAGCCTTGAGCCCTCGAACCCTTGAAACCTTGAACCCTTTTTAATCAATATTAGGCATAACAAAAAACTAAAGTCAATTCTCAAAAAAACTTGAACGAGGGGCTTCATTTTAAAGTCTTCTAAAGAATCTTTCAGGATCTCCTGAACCGGACATTAGCCCCGAGGACATTCCCGGTTTAGCGCCGGGAAAATTTTTCAGCTTGACCTCTGATTTTGCATATTTTACACTTGTACGTCTGAGCGATTATTGAACTAATACCCCAACCCGGACCAGATGGAACCAAGATGTGGACAACCGAACCAAGTTAATAATACCTCAAATGGTCCGGGTCCAAGACGTGTTTTATAATAAATTCTATCCATTTTGCGTAGAATTTTATTCTTTAGTTACTATATGCCCAACCAATCCAAAATTATTCTTCTTTTATTGCCTTTCCTTTTCTTATTTTTGTTGGCCGGGTGCGCCAAAAAAAAAGTGATCTATAAACCCCAGCCGGCCCCGATTCCTCAGGGCCTTTCGATGCCGGAATTTCCCGGCCTGCGGATAGAGGTTAATGGGCAAAAGGTTTTCCCTTCAGTGCCAACGCTGTTTTTGCTTCCCGAAGATCCCCTGGTCATCCGGATTCAATCTGAAATTCCATTGGTTACCGGAAATCGCTTGAATCCCAGGTCGGATACCGAATATTGGACGGTTTTGTTTAACGGGAATCCGATGAAACCGGAGACCCATAATCGCTTTTCAGCGATCGTTCCCCGGGACCCCGGATTTTACCCCCTGAAAATTATCAGCCGGAAGTTATCGAATCAGGACTCCGGATCCTCTGATTTTAGCCAAGGATCCGAAAGAGAAAAAGCCGGGCCTACCCTGCTGGTCATTGTCCTTCATCCCTTTTCCAGAATTAAAAACGGATTCCTTGATCAGTACCCCATGGGCTTTTACTCGGCTCCGGAGGATGCCCCGGAGAAGATCATTCCCAAAGCCGCCCGGTCCTGTTATCAACCGCCCAAAGGGTTTATCGAAGTTACGGACTCCAACCGGGAATTGCTCGTTTCTCAACATTACCGTTTACAGGATTTTATCTGTCACCAGAGCTCCCCTTTCCCACAATTTATCGCCCTTTCCCCGGCTCTATTGCTGAAACTGGAATGGATAACTTTATATCTGAAGCAGTTTGCCCAAAACCCGGAGGCCCGCTTGACCATTCTCAGCGGATTTCGCCCTCCCCGGTACAATCAATCGGTTTCCGGAGCCCTTTGGAGCAGGCATATTTACGGCGATGCAGCCGATATTATTGTGGACCTTTCCCCCAAGGACAGCCGGATGGATGACCTGAATCTGGATGGCCGCCTGGACCGGGACGATGTCATGATTTTGTTCAAGTTTATTGAAGAAATCGAAATGATAAGCGGATCACCGGGAGGACTGGGAATTTTTGACCGGGGAAAACTCGGCCCTTCAATCCACATTGATTCCAGAGGATTCAAGGCCCGGTGGTAATTGAGACAAAACCGCCATGCCCCGCCTTTTGGGGCGTAATGCCTGCGCAAGGCAGTCCGGGGCACCGCGATCCTCTCGGCCCGCTCGAATTTGTCGAGCTTTTGAAGAGGCTTCTTGTAGAAGCCGGGACATGAAAATAGGGCTAAGCAAGGGTGGTCTCGAAACTTATTTTCGCACTAAACCGTCATGCCACGCCTTTTAGTGGCGTGACACCACGATCCGCTCGACTTCGTCGAGCTTTAGAAGAGGCTT
>CAZSTT010000244.1:0-4421 GCA_964609705.1 uncultured Thermodesulfobacteriota bacterium | reverse complement strand
GCCCGCAGGGCCGGCAGGAATCCTCCCAGAAGGCCCATAATCAGAGCAAAGGCAAAAGTCTGGGAAGCAATCTCAATATTCAGAACAAACCCAAAGGCCAGTTCGGAAAAGGTTTGAAAGTTGAGGGTCGAGATGCTTACCCACTGCATCAGGGAGGCGGCCCCAAGCCCCAGGATCCCTCCCAGGGCCCCGAGCAGAAGAGATTCAATCAGAAAAGCGGCCAGGATACTTTTGCGTGTAAATCCGAGTGCCCGCAAGGTCCCGATCTCTACCGTGCGGTTGGCCACAGCCGCGTACATGGTGACCATGGCCCCCATCATGGCCCCGAAAGAAAAGATAATGGTTAGAGACAATCCGAGGATACGGATAAAACGGGCCATCATCTCCGACTGGTCGGCATAAAATTGGGCTTCCCGTTTAACGGCCACCGTCAGCCGGGGATCGCCCTCCAAGCGTTTTTTGAAGGACCGGAAAGACTCTTCATCCAATAGTTTTAACACCAGAGAAGAGTACACCGGTCGGCGAAAGGTACTCATGACCTGGTCAACATCGGTCCAGATTTCCGAATCAAAGCCGGTCTGCCGGGCATTAAAAATGCCGACCACCAGCCAGTCTCTAAGCCCAAACCGAATGGTTTGCCCCAGGCCTGTTTCTTTAAACCGTTTAGCGATATTACTGCCGATAATAATTTCCGAGGTTCCCGGCTTAAACATTCGGCCGGCTACTAATTTAACCTGGGGCCTCAGAACCAGGGAGGTTTCAGAGCCCCCGCGAATAGTGACATGCCCGACCTGATTGCTCTCCAATTTCGGTAAAGCCACCAGGACCGTTACCTCCCGGCTGGAAAGAGGTTCTCCTTTTTCATTGAGGGAGATTTCCGGCTGGGTTTCAATGATAGCCGCTTCTTTCCGTTCCAGGATACTCATGACTTCGGCATCGGCCGAGCGGCGGACGACGATGGCATTCTGAAAAGATCCTGTATCCTGCAAGGTCTTTTCCAGTCCCTCGGAGAGCATCAGAACCGCGGCAAACACATAAACCACCAGAGCCATGCCGGACACGGTCAGGAGGGTCGTTATTTTCCTGGTCCAGAGATTTCGGAGACTGTAGCTGAAGGGGAGGTTCATTATTAATATAAAAAAAATCGCGACAGGTGGCGGATTATTAAATTTTTTTGCCGGCCAATCATTTCTCGGCAATCTTGATTTTGGACCCGTCCCGCAGATTTCGATTGGGCTTGAGGACAATTCGCTCTCCGGGTTTCAGGCCCTGGAGCACCTCAACGAAGTCGGCCAGGGGCAAGCCTTTTTGAATCGGTATTTCACGAAGGATATTATTATCCACCCGGTAAACCAGGCTCCTTCCCTTTTGATCGACAACGGAAGAGGGAGGAACCGCCACCTTCGGTTTTTCTTCCCTGGTGGTCTGACGGGTTAGAAAGGCGACCTTGGCGCTCATTTCCGGAAGAACCCGTTCATCTTTCTCCAGGAACTTTACCTTGGTCAGGACCGTGGCCTTGGAACGGTCGGCGGTAGGGACAATCATGTGGACCTCTCCGGGAAATCGCATCCCGGGCAAAGAGTCCAGCTGGATTTCACAAGGCTGCCCTTTTTTAACCTTTTCCAGATTGGTTTCCGAAACATCGGCCTCCACGATCAGGGAATCCAAATCAGCCATGGTGACCACCGCCGCCTTGGCATTGATAGAGGACCCGAAGGGAGCCACGACTTCGCCTACATCGGCATTTTTTGTCAAGATGACCCCGTCAAAGGGAGCCCGGATTAAGGTATAGCCCAGGGTTACCTGACCGGCCCTGAGTCCGGCCTCAGCCGCTTTGATTTGAGACAAGGCAGCGGATTGACCGGCCAGAAGCTGTTGTAATCGGGCATCGGCGCTGTCATAATCCGACTGAGCGATAGCCTTGGATTGAATCAACCGTTTGAGCCTTTCAAATCTTAACCGGGCATCCTTGATTTCCGCTTCAACCTGACCCAGGTTGGCTTTGGCGGTATTAACCTGGGCCTGGGACTGGTTCAGGGCCGCCTGAAGATCGGCGTTCTCAAGTTGGGCAATAATCTGGCCCTTTTTTACCCGGGTCCCCTCTTCCACGGCCAGCATTTCCAGCCGCCCGGTTCCTTTGGAGGCCACGGCCGCTTTCCGCTGGGCCACCACATATCCACTGGCGTTAAGGACTGTGTAGGCCTGAGAAGGATAGATCAGGGAAACCGTGGTTATTTCAACCTCCCGGGTCGGTTCCAGGACACCCTGCCAATAAAGGATGCCGGTCACCGCCAGGAATAAAATCACAATGAAAAAAAATATCCGGCCTTTGTTACGCCGCCGGCCCGAGACGGCGGCAGCCGGTCCGGTCCTGGTTATCTTGAGCTGGGAGAGGTCTTCTTTTTCCATTTGTATTTTGCCCGTCGATTTGCTATAGTTATTACTTACAAAGAATCCTTCCTCATCAACTGTTTTCTTAGATGGGCGATTAGCTCAGTTGGATAGAGCGTTGGTCTCCGGAACCAAAGGCCGTGGGTTCAAATCCCGCATCGCCCACCATGTAAAAAACAATCGGTTACTCCTTCAAAACCTCATCTTTGGTCGATTCTATCTTATTTTTTAACGGAATGTAAAGCGGTCTCTAAAAATCGACTTGCGACCGATTAAATTTTGTATCATTAAGCAAATGTCCGTAAACATCAAGGGGAATCTGGATATTATAATGTCCAAGTGGGGAATTTTATTCCTGGTCCACAGACACACTTCAGGACAATCGATATTTTATTATTTTAATAATCTGCTTATTTACATTAACCGTCGTTACACTTGTTTTAGCGAAATTCAAATCTATCCATTTTTTCATGGGACCATTCATAGAACGGTACTCATTATCCTCGATCAAATAAAATTCCTTTAAACCAATTTTTTTGAAATCACCAAGGTAGTTATAATAGTAAAAAGATCGGTTGTAAAAAGAGAACCAGCAGTTACCGTTACCAACCACAGGTCTGAAGTCTTTGGGAACAGTCATTGTCAATGCCAGACTCTCTCTTTGAAAATCAAAGGAATGATTTTTAATATAAACGAAGAGATATTGGGGAAGAAGAAGCAAAAGAAAAAAAAGAAAAATAACTTTAAGTCTGCCCATTGCTTCTGAAGTACGAAGAAGAAGAATTAGAAGAACCGGATAAAAAAAAAGGGCATAATGAAAATTTGGTCTCCGGATAAAAACCGCCCCTACCGCCATAAAGATCAAAAAAATTAGAGTGAAATTATCGTGACGATAAAAGCCTTTTATGAAAAAAAGGAATAAAGCGATCCCCAAAAGCGCAAGTTCCGGTAAATGGCGATAATACTTTGTCTCAAAAAAATAACAGTAAAGAGGTCCATAGGCTTTAAGGTCGAGCGGGATATTCTTTTGCCTTAAAAGCGAGGGAAGTTGTATTATGGCCTCATGGTGCAACAGATAAAAGCCACAAGCACCAATAAGGAAACCGATTAGAATGCTTAATATAACGGATGTCTTACTTTCAATAAAAGAGCGGAGTAGTGATGGGGAAGAAAAAAACAAAGCAGCCAAATAAAAGAAGGAGATTAATCCCACAGGATGAGATTCAATCGCAAGCCAGGCAATAAGCATGGCGACAATATACCAGTGGAGAAGCAAAGTTATCATGCTCAAAGAAATACATAAAAATTCAAAAGCTTCCAGTCGAGTCGAGGTGGCCGCCGTAAAAAATGGATCTAATAAAAAAGCTAAAAAAACAAAAGATAGCGAAAATTCCATACTATAATTCAGACTACGAAGAACAAAAAACCAGGCAATCAGCCCGATTCCCATGAAAATAATGGAGAGGATATGTCCGTTAGTCCGAGTCCATCCAAGAGTGTTGAGTATCAATCCCACGAAAATAGCATGTAATTTGCCGAAAAATTGGACTCCGTTTAATGGATCGCCGAAGTTTAAGTCCGTGGTAATATTGTTGTTGACATAGTTATATAATAAAGACAAAGACCATCCATCGTCTACATTATTGGGTCTGTATTTTGATTGGAGAAAAACATAAACGAGGACAATGGAGATGGCGCACAAGGCAAACATAATGCGCCATTGAAGAGCGACAGGCTTGTTGGCTGCCAACTCGATCCATTTTCTTTTATCATTAATTTTCATGAATAAATCCCTGCAATATTCGTGGGAGGATCAGCTTCATTCGGAAGGAAGTTCATCGGTCGATAGTCAATCCGGAGTTCGAAGGTTTTAGGTTTGGGCTGGGTTTCTGATTGGTTTACCTATGGCTCAAATTTTCTACCGGTATGATAATGATTACAGAGGGTCCATATGCGGATAGTAACTTAAACAGCCGGCCAGCCCAGCACCCTTTGACTGTTCTCGCCCAAAATGGCCTCCTGTTGTCTCG
>CAZSTT010000243.1:0-4477 GCA_964609705.1 uncultured Thermodesulfobacteriota bacterium | reverse complement strand
TTCGGACCTGCCCAGGATACGGGGCTGCAACGGTCCGACCAGATGGGATCGGTCAAAATATTAACCTCATCCATCTGAATCAGGAAAGTGGAATGCCCGATCGGTATAATCCGCAGGGCTCCAGGGGAAACATGGGTCGCTGGAGGCGGTCCGGGACGGGAATCCGTTATTTCCGGCCATTCGGGCCGATCGTTACTGAAAAGCCATCGCCAAAGATACCAAAAAACACCCCGGTTAGAGGAGCTGCCCGCAGGAGACAAAGAGGATTGCGGAAGCCCCGGGTTAAAGTATAGCTTGCCGTCAAAATGATCTGAGGCTTGTTGAGGCCTGTGGGAAGCAGGTTCTGACTTTGCCCCGGAATTGATTAGGACCAAAGAAATCAGAAAAACCAAAAAACAAACCGAGAGGCCGATTCCAATCTTCTTGCGGTGGTGCATAAAAATTCCTTTTTACCCTTGACTCTTAAAATTTCATTTTATATTGTTTTTCAGAAAAAATAAATTCATTTTCAGTTTCGAGACCTTTGGGAAAGCCAATGGGCCTGGGGTGTGCCCCCATCACGACTCACTCCCACCCTTCAAAGCGATTCCCGGTTTCGAGACCTTATTTTAAAGGAGCACCCATTCATTGAAAACCTATCCTGAATACAGCACCAATTACCCCCTGTTACTGACAACTTTTATGAGAAGGCCGGTCCATCTTTATCCGGATAGAATCGGCGTTGTTTATCGAAGCCCCAAATCCGGCCGGTATTTTCGCTTTACCTGGCGGCAGTGGTATGAACGCACCTGCCGGCTGGCCAACGCCCTGCGATCCCTGGGAGTCATCCCGGGGAAGGCCGGGACGCCCGGGGACCGGGTGGCCACCATGGCCCTCAATCATCATGCCCATCTTGAACTCTATTACGCGGTTTCCTGCTCAGGGGCGGTTTTGCACCCCATCAATATCAGACTATCCCTGGATCATATCGTTCATACCATCCGGCACGGGGAAGATAAAATTTTGTTTTTCGATGATGAATTTCTACCGATGGTCGAGTCTATGGTCGATCGGATTAAAGACACTATCAAAACCTTTGTTTATATTTCCGAAAAGCCGGGCCGACCGGAAACCAGACTGAAAGATCTCCTGGTTTACGAAGACCTGCTTCAAGACCGGTCTCCGGAATTCGATTGGCCTTTGCTACATGAGGATACTTACGCCACCTTGTGCTACACCACCGGTACAACGGGGCTTCCCAAAGGGGTCCTGTTCACCCACAGGGCCCTTTATCTTCAGTCCATACACAAGCTGACCAGGGACTGCCTCAACAATGATCCGGCTCTGGTCAAGTTAGGCGAAAGGGAAGTGGTCCTGCTGAACACCCCCCTCTACCATATTCATGGCTGGGGGTACCCTTACCAATATCTCTTTTCGGCCAATAAATTGGTCTTTCCCGGCAAGTTCACGGTCGAAGGTTTTTGCGAACTGGTCCAAACCGAAAAGGTGACCATGTCCAACCTGGTGCCCACCAGTCTGACCATGCTCATCGAATATCCGGATTTAAAGAATTATGACTTGAGCAGTCTGAAAAATATCGGGGTCGGCGGGGCGGCCTTGCCCCTGGGTCTTAAAACCAAAGCCGAGGAGTTAATCCCCGGATTTACCGCCACCTCGGCCTACGGCATGACTGAATCCGCTCCTTCCCTGGTCGGGGCCTTCATCAAACTGAACATGGCCGACTCTTCCAAAGAAGAGCTGGATTTGGTGAGGGTCAAGACCGGAATCCCTTTACCGGGAATAGAGGTGGAGGTAGTGGACGACCAGGGGAAACCGGTCCCCCGCGATGATGCCACCATCGGCCAGATCGTGGTCCGGGGGCCGTGGGTCATGCAGGAGTATTACAAGGATCCGGAAAAGACCGCTGCGGTTTGGCATGACGGCTGGTTTCACACCGGCGATGTGGCCAGGATAGACGGAGAGGGATATCTGACCATCGCCGACCGGGTCTCCGATATGATCCGCAGCGGGGCCGAGATGGTTCCCACCGTCTTACTGGAAAACGTGGCCGCTTCGGCCGATTTCATCCTGGAAGCCACCTTTGTCGGGGTCCCTGATACCAAGTGGGGGCAGAGACCCATGGCCATCGTAACCCTGGTCTCGGGTGCGAATAAAAACGAAGAGGACGTCATGGAATATCTGGAGAAGGAAGGGGTGGAAAAAGGCAAGATCGCCAGGTGGATGCTGCCGGATTATATCCTCATCACCAGCGATATCCCCAAGACCAGTGTCGGAAAATTCAACAAGCTTTTCATCAAAGAGAACATGCCAGCCTTCCTGTCCGGGGCGAAGAAGATGGGATAGACAAAAAGGTTTGGTTTCATAACTTAATAAGCCCGTGAAAAATTGTCGAAACTCGCCTTAAGTCATTCCGGGCGCTCGGCTTTGCCGAGCTACAGGAGACTTCCGAAGGAAGTCGGACCGGAATCCAGTTTTTTCAAGCAGTTAAAATCTCCTGGACCCCGGCTTTCGCCGGGGTGACGACTTCCAACGAACTTCCTGGAAGTTAGCTTATAATACAGCGCCGTTATGCGGCGTCTATTAGCTTTTTAATAACTTATCAACTTTTCCTTTCCCATAGAACATTAACGATAACCCATCGCCCGTCAACTTTGGCCAGATGCATATAATCGATCCAGGCCGCGGCCTCCAGTTTCACGCTGGCCATGCCTCCACCTACATCCAGAACCGTCACTTCCTTTTTTTGATCCTCCCGGGGAGTGGCTTTACCATCACCTGAGCGCCAGCGTTCGGCCAGCCTGTCAGCACTCATATTTTCCAGGATATCCCTACCGGATTCCGGATCGGTCCGGACGATTCGCTTGGCCAAATCAGGGTGAAGGCTCCCGGCCCCCCTCTCCGGTTCTCCCCGGTACCAGGCTTCCAGGTAATTCAGCACGGTTTGTTTGATGGCCTTTTCCTCAGCTGAGGAAGTTCCTTGATCGATTCTTGTTTTGACTGTCATGGTCAATCTCCTCAAAAAAGCTTCTTTAGTGCGAAAATAGGATCTGAGGTTACCCTCGCCCAACCCAATTTTCATTGTTCGCGGTGCCACGCCCCAAAAGGCGGGGCGTGGCGGTTTATCAGAGCAGCCCCTCCCAGACCTTCCTTTCCTGCCCCAAGGGATCCTGGCTGAGTTGGCCCTCCGAGCCAAAAATCATGGTATTTCTCTCTTTTTGATCGTAAGGGGACCAGGGGGGAATATTGGGGTGGGACGGATTTCCGGATCGGGCGAAGGAGGTCCAGGCTTCCATCATCTTCCCGCTGAGGGCATCCGTTTCCGCGCTTCTTTTAGGGTATATCTTTCTTTCTTTTTCTCCCAGGGTCCCGAAGACAAAAGGGATTTCCAGGGCATGACAGGCCCCCAGCCTTCCTCCCATGGCCGGAGACTGGTAGGTAAATAAATAAGAAAACACCTGGGATTGATGCCGGCCTTGGGCTTCGGCCCAACGTATCGCCGGAATCCGGAACCGGAAATCGGTCATAAAAGCATCCAGGATGTTCAAGGGATCAACCGGCCCTTTTCTTCCCCAGGCCCGGCGATAGGTTTCAATCACCTGTTGGGCCAGGTTCTCATCCCGGCCCAGCACCTTTATTATCCGAAGGACGGATTTCAATAAACCCCTTTCATCAAAGCCTTTTTCCGGCGGCCGCATGGCCGTATATAATTTCGCCTCATCCCGGTTGGTCCCAACGATCAGCTGTATATCCCTGGCGAAGCCTTTCCGGATTATCTCAAGAGGGTGTTCCGGCAAGGTGTTCCCATCAACAAAGATCCCGTAGGGGAAATTCCTGCCTTTCTGCCTGGCTTCTAATTCCAACTTGGTCCCGGCTTCGACAATCTTTCTGGCCGGAAGATTTTGCAAATCCTTAAGATTGAACTCTTTCAGACCCAATTCGGAGAGGATCATATCCGTATTCTTGTCCAATGGGGGGTGATGCGACAAGGGATGACAGACCCCGCTTTGAGAAATAACCCGATGAAAAAGCCCCTTGGCCCCCGGCATGGTCATCAGGGCGCAAACCGCTACCCCTCCGGCCGACTCCCCGAAGATGGTCACATTATCCGGGTCCCCTCCGAAGTTTTCGATATTATCCCGAACCCACTTCAGGGCGGTGATTTGATCCGATTGCCCTAAATTGGCTATTTCATTCCTGACGAATAAATATCCGAAGATCCCTACCCGGTAATTAATGGTCACGACCACCACATCGCCGCACCGGGCCAGGGCCGACCCGTCATCCCAGGATCCGCTGCCGAAGGAAAGACCTCCTCCGTGGATCCAAAACAAGACCGGACGCCGCCGTTCATCCGTTCCCGGGGTCCAGACATTCAAGGTCAAACAATCCTTTTCACTCTGCTCCCAATCCGAATCGGGAGTGAAAAAGGTGTCCACTCTCTGAGGGGCAACAGGACCGAATTCAGTGCAATCCAGAA
>CAZSTT010000242.1:0-4519 GCA_964609705.1 uncultured Thermodesulfobacteriota bacterium | reverse complement strand
TATCGGTAGGGAAACATTTCAATAACAGCCGGGTGCCGGTGGTCAAAGGTCAAAGTATCTCCGCCTATGATCCCCGAGCCCTGCAGGGCAATGCCGTGACCTATGCCACCACGCCTATGGGGGCCGATCACACGGCCGGAAACCTGGTCGGCCCTTCCCTGGCCGGACGTCTTGACCCTTTAAAAGCCGATGGCCAGGTGGAGGCTTCGAGAAACGCCCAAATCAGGGTGGCGGCCATCGATGCCAGCGGTCTTTGTATCTTTGTCCTGGGGGCGGTCAACACTCCGGAAGGCGAAGAGGCTTTTCTTAAACTTCTGAGCGCCAAATACGGCACCCCTTTCGGGCCGGAATATATCGGGCAAATGGGTCAACGAATTTTAAAAGCCGAAAGGGACTTTAATCGCCGGGCCGGATTCACCAATCAGGATGACCGCCTGCCCGAATATTTTTATAAAGAACCCCTGCCGCCGCACAATACCGTAGTTGTGATCAGCGATGAAGAGATGGACAATACCTTTAATTATTAAAAAGGATCTCCAGGGTATATGCCCGCCTGTTAAGCTCATTGTTGATTCATACCCTTTTTTCTAAAAAACCGTCATGTCCCATCAGAGACGCGACACCATGAATCATGAAAAAGGGTCCAAGGGCTCATGGGGTCAAGGATTCGAGTGAAAGGTACGGGGGTTTTACCACTTGAATCCTTGAATCCTCGAACCCTATTTTCGAACTAAGCTATTGACTAATTAAACCGTTATGATATAGCAAACGATATGATTTAGTGCTTTTAACCCCTCCTTTTTAGATCCCGAGAAAAGTGATGGTCTTTGACCCGATCACAAAATGTTTTTCCGGCGGATCCCCCCCGTTTAGTTCGAAAATAGGATTCGAAGCCGCTCACACCTATCCCTGTTTCCATAATTCGTGGTGCCACACCCCAAAAGGCGGGGCATGGCGGTTTAATACTCCATTCTCAGGCCGGTCTGATGCGGGCCTCACAAATCATGAAAAATTGATTTCCGCCGAACGCCGAACTACGGCTTCCTCCGGAATCCTCTTCAAATACAGTCTTAATTCTGAACAACGAACTTTTTACCTGTTTAAGAAGACTCAGGAATTCAGGATAAGGAGGTGAAGAGTTTCTTATTTCCCGTTTCTAATGTTCGACTAACCCTTGTCTAAAGGAGGAAGGATATGGACTTCGGATTTACTGAAAAACAGGAGAAGTTGAGAAAAGACGCCCGGGATTTTTTCCTGAATGAAATGCCGGAAGATTTCGATCCGGGCGCGGAAACGATGTTTTCCTTAACTAAAGATCAAACCGATTTCTGGATGAAATTCCAGAAAAGGGCGGGCCGGAAAGGATACCTGACTCCCGGATGGTCCAAGGAAACAGGCGGCCTGGGCCTCAGCCCCATAGAACAGGGGGTTGTTGAGGAGGAATGGGGCTATACCGGAGGACGGTGGCCCAACTTTTCAGGTCTCCATATTGCCGGCCCGGCCGTGCAGATTTTCGGGACGGAAGAACAAAAGAAAAAGTTCTTACCCGGCATCGCCAAGGGAACCGCTATCTGGAATCAGGCCTTTACCGAACCGGAAGCCGGTTCGGATGAAGCCAATCAAAAAGTCCGGGCGGTTCCAGAAGGGGATTATTATCTGCTGAACGGGCAGAAGACCTTTATCAGTACCATGACCAAACCGGATTACCTTTACACCCTGGCCCGGACCGCTGATACCGAACCCAAGCATCAGGGCATCAGCCTTTTCCTGGTGCCGGGGGATACACCGGGGATCACCTTCCAGGCCCAGGGAACCATGGGCTTCGGCACCCAGGTTAATATTTTTTATGAGAATGTCAAAGTCCATAAGGAGAATCTTCTTGGAGAACTCAACCGGGGGTTCTACCATGCCATGGCCGCCTTTGAATTCGAACGGAGCGGCACGGGCAATCCGGCGACCCATAAACGTTTCCTGGTGGATTTTATTCAATTCTGTAAAAAAACCAGGCGCGACGGAAAGCCGCTTATCAAGGATCCGGAGGTGCGGAAGACCCTGGCCAAAATGGCCATCGATATTGAGGTCCAACGGCTCATCGCCTGGGAAGCGGTCTGGCGGCATTCCAAAAGGAAAGAGCTGGGTTCGAAGCCTTATGATCTGAGCGGATTTTTCAACAAAATTATTTCCACCCAGCACCCGGAGCAGATGATGAATATCCTGGGGCTCTACGGCCAGCTCAAATCCGGATCGAAATGGGCCAAATTTGCCGGAAAGATAGAACGCCGCTGGCAGATCGCCCGCAGTGTCCACCCGGCCGGAACGCTGGAAGTAAATAAGATCGTGGTGGCCGGAAGAGGCCTGGGTTTGCCCCGAATACCGGCCAAGTTTAATAAGGTTATCGCCGAATCGCTGCAGGAAAAGAAAAAATAACCCAACGGGTATACCATGCGAGACTTTAGAAAAATGTTCAATTTTGTTCAAGGTCAAGGAAAAAGATCCTAAAGGGGCATTTTAAAAAGTCTCCCAATACAGAAAGGAGCAGGGTATGGATTTTTCTCTTAACAAAGCGCAGGAAAAAATGAAAAAAGAAGCCCGGGCATTTCTGGAAAAGGAATGCCCCGAGAGTTTTATCAGGGAAATGGAAGAAGATGATCAGGGTTTTTCCAAAGAACTCTGGCGGAAAATGGCCGATATGGGTTGGCTGGGACTGGCTTATCCCGAATCCTGGGGGGGTAGAGGAGGCAGTTTCTTTGACCTGGCCCTCCTGTTTGAAGAAATGGGCAGGGCCATGCTGCCCAGTCCTTATTTGTCCACGGTTATTTTGGGCGGTCTGACTATTTTGGAGGCCGGGAGTATCAAGCAGAAAACGGACCTGCTGCCGAAGATCGCCAGGGGAGATCTGGTCCTCTCTCTGGCCCTGACCGAACCGGAGTCCAGTTGGGACGGCACGGCCTGGAAACCCGAAGGGATCTCCGTAAGCGCTACCCCCTGGGGAGAAGGTTATATCATCAATGGGACGAAGTTGTTCGTCCATGACGCCCATATCGCCGATAAACTGCTTTGCGTAACCAGGACCAGGGAGGGGAAAAATCCGGAAGACGGCATCACTCTCTTTCTGGTGGATGCCAAAGCCCCCGGGATAAGCTATGAAATTCTGGAGACGACGGCGGGCGACAAACAGTGCGAGGTTACCTTTCGAAGGGTTAAGGTGCCCAAAGAAAACAGGGTCGGCGCCCTTCACAAAGGGTGGGCCCCTTTGGAAAAAGTCCTGCAAAAAGGGGCGGTCCTGCTCTGTGCCGATATGGTCGGCGCCGGGCAACGGGTATTGGAAATTACCGTAGGCTATGCCAAGGCCAGGGTCCAGTTCGATATGCCCATCGGCATCAACCAATATGTACAGGACCATTGTGTCTTTCTGTTAAGCGAAGTCGATGCCTCCCGATGGCTGACCTATCAGGCCGTCTGGAAACTGAATGACAACCTTCCCTGCAATCCGGAAGTGGCCATGGCCAAGGCCTGGACCAGCGATTCCCATGAGCGGGCCTGCTGGCGCGGACACCAGGTCCTGGCCGGGGTGGGTTATGAAGTGGACCGGGGGCTGCTGCCCCTCTTTTCCCGAAGGGGGAAGACCAAGCAACTCTATCTGGGCGATTCCGAATTTTATCTGGAAAAACTGATGCAAGACGTTGAAAAATGGCCGGCGCCCGAAAAATTCAAGGGAAAAGCCCTGGGTATTTTTGACATCCCCAAGGAGAAACAGATTCCCTTCTGGCAGCCCTGGCGGGAGCGCTGGGAGGCCATTGAGAAAAGGAAAAAGGAAAGAAAAAGAAAAAAGCAATAAAGGCCTAAAAGATCAATGGAGCCGGGTGCCCTGGGCCCGGCTTCATGATTCACCAATGATTATCCTTTTGTCCCCTTACTCTTCTGAATTCCCAAACCCTCACCAATCTTATACCACCATTTATCATAGGACCACCTCGTAAAAAGTCATAAAACGACTTTTCACAAGGCGGGAAATACCGCCTTGGCGGGACTCTCCCGACACTTGAAGTGAATTCAAGTGATTCCATCCCGCCAGGGGCGGGACCGGGACTTAACCCCGCCTTTGGCGGGGTCTATTGATGGACTTTTTACGAGTCCATCAACATAATATTCGATTAATTTTTTGAACCCTTAATTTATAGAAGGAATGTGTGGAGTTATCCCTTTTAGATTGACTTTAACTGTTTGTTATGGTTTATATTATCAGTTATTTTTTAGGAGAGCTTATCTCTTTTTTGGAACAACTTCGGTTACTGAATATGAAAATTACACCAATTACCGATAAGGATGAAAAGGGTGATCGATTCTTCCCATAAGAAATCGACCCGTTTACTTTCTTCGGTGTTTATAACCGATGACATTTTTCAATTCCTGTAATATTGTAATGGGGTCGGTTGCCCCACCCCAAGCCAAAAAATTAGCGACAACGCATTTGAGAAAGGAGTCAGAAATGAGTAAAGCTATTATTACCGCTGCCGTG
>CAZSTT010000241.1:0-4519 GCA_964609705.1 uncultured Thermodesulfobacteriota bacterium | reverse complement strand
TCAATTCCGGCGCCTGTTCCCCTGATTATATGCGTTATGTTTCGATAGATACGGAAAGGCGGGTGGTAGAAGTGCGGGCCTTTAAACCCCCTAATGAGTATATCCTCTTTTCAAGATGGCGGGACTCGGCTATTTCCCCGAAGCACCTCTTATCGCAAGGGTGACTTCCCCTATTGATTTTGTCCTTCCCAACAAACCCAGGGGAAAGCGGGATGGATAATTTCCTGGACAGGGGATTAATTTCAATAAAAAGAATCCCTCATTCCAGTCTGACCGGAAGACTCTTCTCTCCGAAAAGGGAAAATTTTAACCACGACAGGGACAGTTTGAGAAGTTCCTCATCATCGGTTTTCATCCGCTTAATCGTCTCCTCCGGGATATCAAAGCGCCTTAAAAAGGTGCTTTCAAAAACAAACCTTCGGAATTGGTCCAAGTTGTAACAGGCCATGAAAAACATCTGCATCTTTTTGGCGATCGTTTCCTCCGATCCCAGGGACCCCTTGTGGGTGATGATTCCCGTCCATTCATCATTAAAAAAACTATACGGCTTAAGCCCCTGATCCAGGGCCCAGTGTTCGACGGTCCATTGTTCAGGCTCATCAAATCCCCGGCAGTGCGGTTCCCTGACCACAAAATGGAATTCCCGGGCCTGTCCCTGGCCCTGGGTCCGGGAAGAAGCCCGGCCGATGGGGTAAATCCGGCAGGCTCCGGGACGGTCTTCATAAATATGGCAGCCGGCAGGTGTAACAAAGGGGCAGGGCCGGCTGTCCTCTTCCTGCATTTTAAGTAAAACCGCAGGGAAGCCGTTATGTTCGCCCGGCTTGGTATCGGTATATTGATCTAAAAAATCGTTGGAAGCTAACCCCAGACGATTCTTTAGCCGGAGGATGTCATAAGGGGTCAGGGCCAGTCTCAAATCTCGGCAGCATTCGGTAAAGCAGGGCACCCCAGGATGACAGGCAAAGGAAAAGGTATTGTTATCCAGATATTCAAAAGGTTCGGGATGGTTCATGGTTTTCGAGGCTCGCCCGATCTATTTCGCGGGTTTGATCTCAGGATTCTTCCGGAGACCGTCATCCTTGGGCAGGGTGACTCCCAGTTCCTTCTCCTTGGCCTTGATCACCTCTTCCCGGATCGGCAGGGTCGATTTGCCCAGAAGTCCGAATTGGAGCCATTTAAAACCGAGTTTTAACAATTCCAGGTCATCGGATTTAAGGATGTCGATCTGCTCCGGGGAAAAGTCAAACAGTTTCAAAAAATTGCTTTCAAAAACAAATTTCCTGAACCGTTCGCTGTTGTAACAGGCCAGCATGACCATATTCTGGACCTTTCCGTCCAATTTATGATCTCCCCAGATCCGTTGGGCCGAGGTGACTTGATTAAACAGTTCCTCAACCTCTTGATACACATCCAACCCTTGACCTTTCACCCATTCTTCCGTGGTCACGGGCTGGTTTTCCGAAAGGCCCAGACATTGTCCGGGGTCGGCCGTCACGAAATACTCCTCTTCTCCTTCATCTCCATCTCGGGTATCCAATGGATACATCCGGCAGGCCCAGGGCCGCTCCGAATAAACCGAACACCCCTCCTCAGAGCTGACAAAAGGGCAACGTTTTTCCGGGCCTTCCCCCATTTTTAATACAAAAACCGGCAGGCCGGAATCTGATTTAGTTAAAGGCAGAGTATATTGGTCGATAAAGTCTTCTGAGGTGATCCCTAAACGATTTTTCAAACGGAGAATATCATAAGGGGTCATTACAATGGTTACATCACCGCAACACCGGGTATAACAACCGACTCCGGGACCGCATTTAAAATTGAAAGTGCCATGGATGGGCATGATGCCCTCACCCCGGGCAACGGGTTTGATGAGGGATTTGGTTTCTTCCATGAGAAAATATCCTTTCTAAACGCCAATGCCTGCACAAGGCAGGCAACAAAAGGCATAAAAATTAACTTTTTGGTAAACGGCACCAGGTCTAAAACACATCGTATCCGGTTTTCCCTGAACCTTAAACCTTAGACCTTGAACCTTTGATCATTTGGAGGCGACAAAGATCCTTAGCTTTTTGAACGGAGGGTGATCTTGAATAAACCGGAAAGTGGGCTCATCAGCACAAACGACATCGGTACAACGGCATTGGCGCGAACATTTTTCACAAAAATAATCTTCCGCCAAAGAATTACCGCACTGACAAAAGGGTTTCATGACCAGTTCCCCATCTTCCATCTCGGCAAAAAAATAATCCCCTTTTTCGTTGGATTGAGGGTCTTGAGGATCAGACATATACCAGGTGCTCCTTGAATCAAAAAATGTGACGGTCATTTAATGAACCTGTTCCGTCTTTCAACTATAGCTCATACTATATAGCATCGCCGGGGATATTTCAACCTTTGAAGTGTAACAGAACCGAGAGCTCTTCTAACAAGCAGGAATTTATATGGATTCAGGATAGGGGATTACCGCCGACAGGGAGAAGACAAACCTTGTTTCTTCGATTTTAGCCTCTTTGCCGGGAGTATGGCCCTTCCCTGGATTATCCCGAGAGCTTTGAAAAACATTCAATTTTTAAGCTGTTCCGCGCCCCGCGGAAATCGGACCTGATCCGGGATTCCAGGAGCATGGGTTAGACGTATTGACTTCCAAATTAATACGGTACCGTGCTGTCCAACTTTTCCCAAATGGCCGCTATCTCTTCCGCATCCACATCAAAAACATTCCCTATCGGGGCTAAATGTTCTGTTTTCAAGAATTCCGGGTCCGGGTCGTGTACTTTATGAAACTCGGTCCCCTGGTTAAATTCAAGCTCTACTTTCAAGGTCTCCCGGCCGATTTTGACCAGATCTTCGATCTCCAGTCCCAGTCCGAATCGCGCATTTAAGAGGTCCTTTATAAAACCCAGAAGAACCTGGACATCTCCGGTCCGGGCCAGAGAGCAGTACCCGAAAGTATCTAAAACGGCAGCCATAATCTGGGCCTTCAGGGACCTTTCGACCTGACCATCCTTGGATTTGAACTTCTCATAGGTAATGCCCGCCGTGTGATCAGCGCCCATGGGGCTGGTCATATAGGTGACGCCCGCGGACTTGGTAACCCGGGGATCATGGGCAGGAATAGCCTGGCCTTTGTAAGCCGGAATTCTGGTGATCCCCAAGGCCTTGCAAGTGGAAACAACCCCGTTGCCCAGGATATGACCGAAGTCCGAACCCTTTTCTAATTCATCAAAAAGGGCCAGTACCGACCCGGCATCGCCAAAACTCATCTTGCCGGCGCTGGCCGCCACACCCAGGGCGCTTCCGATTTCGATGGTATCCAATCCCTGGTCATCACATAGCCGGTCCAATTTAGCCACCACATCCGGGTCTGACAAGCCCAGATTGGTTCCAAGCAGGGCCAGGGTCTCATATTCAAAACCCGAGGTCAGGTATTTTCCATCCGGGCCATAGTAGGAAGTGGAACAGCGGACGAGGCACCCCGGCATGCATCCTTTCAGGCCGCCGCCTCTCTCCTGGTTTACCTTTTCGAAGGCCGGACCGGAAAGATTTTCAAAACCTTCGGTCTGCTCGCTGCTGTAATTTTTGGAAGGGGCCGAACCGATGGACCGGAGAGGAGTGATTCCCGCCGGAGTCCCATACTTCATAATCCCTTGAGCCTGAGGGTCTGCTTTTAACACTTCCGCCCAGTTTTTTATGGTTTCTCTGAAGGATTTTTTGTCGGCAATATCCGCGGCCTCCGTCCCCTGATCATCAACGATAATGGCCTTAAGGCCTTTGGCACCCATCACCGCCCCCAGACCGCCTCGGGCAGCGTGCCGGGCCGGGTGGCCTTCCGTATCGGTAAACCCGACACTGGACGATTTCCATCGTCGTTCCCCTCCGATTCCGATGGATATGATCGCCGACTTTTTGTCAAATTTTTCATATAAGGCCTCGGCGAGCTCATAATTTTTCATTCCTCGATACCGATCGGCGGGTTCGAGTACAGCGCCCTCTTTGGAGAGGCTTAAAAGATACAGCTTATCTTGGGAAGGGGCCCCTTCAACTACGATGGCCCTGATCCCCAATTTATCCATCTTCTGACCCACCGGACCTCCCGAATTGGCTTCTTTGATTCCCAGAGTCAGAGGGCTCTTGGCCCCCACGGAGATCCGCCCCAGGGACGGGGCCAGAGTCCCGGCCAGCGGTCCGGTGGCGACAATAAATTTTGCCTCCGGGCCAAGGGGATCACTTTGGGGTGGAACTTCAGCCTTAAGAATCCGGGCACAGAGACCCCGGCCTCCGATAATCAGCCAGTCCGGGGGAAGGTCTTCGAAAACAGTTTCCAGTGTTGTCATATTGACCCGCAGTATGCGCATCTTCATTCCTCCTTGAGATCGCCTGATCGCTTTTTCCTTTTTGAAAATTAAACACTTTGGTGAAAAAAGATTATAGGGAAAGCAAGAGGGGGAGTCAATAAAGATAAATGTTTCGAATTGAATCATAATAAATGTTACCAAGGGGGTTAAAATAACGGGATCGT
>CAZSTT010000240.1:2593-4520 GCA_964609705.1 uncultured Thermodesulfobacteriota bacterium | reverse complement strand
GAAAGCCAGAGAACATCGCCGCAGAGATCAGCCCTGGGCGGCCGGGATGCAAAAACCGCATACTCTTCTTTGGCTTTCTTAACGGTTGTTTCAGGGCCATGACCGGGGAAAAGAACCGTATCGTCGGGCAATCTGAAAATTTTCCCGGTAATCGAAGCCAGGATCTGTTGGAAATCAGCCGGGGAATTGGTTCGACCCGGCCCCCCGGGGAATATCGTATCACCGGCGATGAGGATTTTTCCGATTTTAAAGCACAGGCTTCCCGGGGTGTGCCCGGGGGTGTGCAGTACCTCTATCGTCAATTTCCCCAATAAAATACTGGCGCCATCCTGAAGATCTATTTCAGGAGGGGTCTTTAGCTGACTTGAATTTTTCAGATGAGTCGCCAGGGGAATCTTTAGGTGGGAACGCAACTCCGCCAGAACCCCGGTGTGGTCGAAGTGGTCATGGGTGAGCAGAATATAACGGGGTTGAGTGTCCTTCAGGTTTTTGATTATTTCGGAAGCTCCGGCCGGGGCGTCCACCACCAGGCTTTCCCCGGTTTTTCGGCAGACCACAATGTAGGCATTAGTACCGTAGGGGCCCAATTCCATTCTTTCCAGTCGAATTTCGTCATCATTAATAACGGTAGTCATAATTGAACCTCCTCTGTAGTCGCTTAGCGAATCAACATCGACAAAGTTTTGTCGATCTTTCTATGACAGCCGAAAATCCCTTTGCCCGTCACCCCGGCGAAGGCCGGGGTCCAGTCCCCCAGGCGGTGAATTGTCCTGGATTCCGGCCGACTCCCAAAGGGAGTCTTTGCTAAAAGTTCGCCAAAGGCGAACGACTCAAGCCCGGAATGACGGAAAGGGGCTTTTCACTATTATTAAATGCCCCGTTAGGGGCCACCTAATCCGGGGAACTCCCGGACGAGGCGTAGATTCTTATAACCTTACTTCAGCCGCCATCGAGAGCCGTCGCCTGTGTCTTCCACAATCACATCAACCCGTTCCAGGGTTTGTCGAAGCGCATCAGCCGCCTCATATTGCTTTTCTTTCCTGAATTTTTTCCTCAACCCCAGCAGTTCATCGATCAGAGGGGCGAGACATTCGGCCCGGTTTTTCGGAGCCGATTCGAGTTTTACTCCAAGGGAAACCAGCATTCCCCGAAAGAGCTCCCTCGCTTTTGAAATAAATGGATGGTCTTTAAGATCCTGCTGAGCCGTCCCAATAATTCGGTCCCATTCCAGGAGGGCAGGGATGATCAACGGGACTTCAAAATTCTCAAGCCCTTTTTGAAAGGACTTCTCGGCATCAATGAACTGGTCCCCCAAAGCGATTTCCAACTCATTTTTAGCTTGCGCCGGAGCCGGCCGGTCCGGTCCTTTTCCGGACCTTTCCCGATCCCCATTCCGAAGATTCCGGAGTGGAAAGTTTTCTCCCTTCTGAAATACTTTTTCAAGACCGCCGCGCCGCAGGGTCACCCCCCCCAGGCCTTTGATGCGGACCTCTTCTTTTTCCAGGTCCAAAAGGCAGGCGGTATGCTCATCCAGGCCTAAGATACAGACATCCTCCGGCAGAAGCGATTCCAATTGCCTCAGACGCCCCTCACCCATAAAACAGAATCGGGTGTCATGGTTCCGGCCTTCGGCATTATTCCAATGCGGTATGACCACCAGATTGAATCCGAAGTGTCCAAGGATATTGATTCCTTCCACCCAGTGAAGCTCCTGGCCCACCTTATAGATTTCATAAACCGGAAGGGTGTATCGTCCCAGGGTCAGGGCGGCGGCACTGGCGGCCACCAGGCATCCTCCCTGATCGATTCTTTCGGCGAGAATTTCAGGAACCGGTGTCTCCTGCCATTGCTTCAGGGCATAGGTGGGGCTTCCCGGACCGACCAGAACAAAATCGGCTATCCGGAGTTTTTGAAAGGTTTGGGCGGC
>CAZSTT010000240.1:0-2493 GCA_964609705.1 uncultured Thermodesulfobacteriota bacterium | reverse complement strand
CCGGACCGACCAGAACAAAATCGGCTATCCGGAGTTTTTGAAAGGTTTGGGCGGCTTCAAGCTCTGAAACCAGTTTTTTGCCCTTAAAGCTGGCTACGGACATGACCTGCTGGACGTTTTTTTGAAAATAATCCAAAGCCTTTTGAGAAATCTGATCCGCATTAAGCTCAAAACCGGCCGGAGTATCCAAAAAAACCGCTTGTGGTGAGACCGGGAGCCCGGAGAAAAGTTCTTTATGAACTTCAACCATGGTCCCGGACAATTCCCCGGACCCCATGAGGGCGATGATCCCTTTTTTTCGTGACATAGTATATTTCCTTAGGTTTCCAGGGGCCGAGGGCCTGCGACGAGCTCAGCCGAGACGGTCAAGGGGTTTTGAAGAACGGTAGACTGATTTCGGCTATACAGGGTCACTGATCCTTTTCCGTAGATCTGCCATTCACCCCGCGGACCGTCGTTGATCATACCGGTTTCTTCATCAATACCGATGAAAATGATTTCGGGGTTTTCCTGCGCCAATTGAATCGCCCGGGTCTTTCCGAAGGTGTTATGATGGGGCAAAACGCAAGTCCCGGGTAAAAGCTTAAGCCCCTTTCTTATGGATTTAGCGGCGGGATCATAATAGCGGTCACACAAGACCATGGCCCCGGCGCTGCTTCCGGCGATGACCGCCCCTTCCCGGTGGGCGGCCAGAATGGCCTTCCAGCAGAGGCTATCCGCCAAGGTTTGAGCCAGATAATGAGGGAACCCGCCCAAGAGATAAATCAGGCGTGAACGGCCCAAGACCTCGGCCAGTTCCTGGTTATTGGCCGAAACCTGATCGATCAGGGGCAAGGCGGTCACCTGGGTTGCCCCTAACTTTTTAAACCAGCGCACACCGTTTTGCCCGGCCCGGTGATGATTATTGTCCGGTGCGGCCGCCGCCGGTATAATACTCAGACGCACCTGGGGACCACCGGCCAGGTCCAGTGCCCGCAGGTCCGGCTCGGCCATCCCCCCCCCGAACTCTGCCCCGCCTTCCAATACGATAGGCCCCATTTAAACCTCTTTCAGGTATTCACGAATCATCAGGGCCGCACTGCTGCCCTCACCTGCGGCACTTACCACTTGCTTGGTGCTGGTGGCTCGAACATCTCCGGCGGCGAAAATACCGGGAACCGCGGTTTCCAGGAGATAGGGGTCCCGTTTTTCAAAACCTTTCGGTTTTTCTCCCTGGTGCAGCAAGGCATGACCGGTGATGATGAAGCCCCAGCGGTCTAAAAGGAGGCCGCTATCTTTCAACCATCCGGTGTTGGGAACCAACCCGATGAAAACGAAAGCACCATCAACCACCAATTCATCCTCGGCCCCGGTCTGATTGTTCCTAATCCTCAACTTGGTCAATCTCGATTTTTCGCCGACGAACTCTTTGACCTCCGTAAAAGGGCGAGTCTCGATTTTGGGATTGTTGAGAAGGTTTTCCTGAATGATTCGGGTGGCCTTTAATTCGCCCTTACGGACGAGGATAATCACTTGATCGGCAAATTTTGTTAGAAGCAGACTTTCCTCGGCGGCACTGTTGCCTCCTCCGATTACGGCCACCCGTTTCCCTTTGTAAAAGGGCCCGTCGCAGGTGGCGCAGAAGTGCACGCCCGCTCCCGTGTATTCATCTTCTCCGGGGATGTCGAGATGTTGATAACGACATCCGGTGGCAATCAATAGGGCCCGGGCGCGGTAACGGCTCCCATCGGAAGTCTCGACACAAGCATAAGGATCTTTTCGGTAAACACGGATACCTTCCTGGGTCTGCAGGAGTTCCACCCCGAATCTTTCCGCTTGTCGGCGAAGCCGATTGGAGAATTCCATCCCGCCAATCCCTTCAGGAAATCCAGGCATGTTTTCGAGGGTTTCAGTCCCGGCCGCCTGGCCGCCGAAAGCGGCCCGCTCGATCAAAAGAGTATCAATCGCTTCCCGAGCGGTGTAAACAGCCGCCGTCAGGCCGGCCGGTCCGCCCCCCAGGATGATCAGGTCATAATAACTCCGGGCGGCATCGATCTTTAACCCCAGCTTGGAGGCCAGCTCCGCATTGGTCGGGTCCACCAGGAAAGAGCCGTCGGGAAATAGGATCATCGGTATGAGTCTCTTCCCCTCATTCTTCTCCAGAACGAACCTTTCCGCTTCCGGGTCCTGTTCGATGTTTATCGATTGGAATGGGATTTGATGTTCACCCAGGAATTGCTTGCACCGTCGGCAGTCCGGACACCAGTGAGCCCCATATAGGATGATTTCCTGTTCCCCCATGGAAAGCCTCCGATTTAATTTAATGGTCGTTTATGGTCCGCTCCTCCCGGTTTTTCTACCGGGCCGGATATGAACGAATTGATAGCTTGATTCTAAAACCACAAATCTTAAAATTTATCTCTCACTTTCGATACTAAGGACCAAGAGGGATTTTATTTTTGGGGATTGTCCAAAGGATGACTTGTCGCCCAATCCCGGCCAGTCCAGCAAACT
>CAZSTT010000239.1:2573-4552 GCA_964609705.1 uncultured Thermodesulfobacteriota bacterium | reverse complement strand
TTGCTTCTTTCCATCGCCATCCTGGCGGCACCCAGTACGCCGCTTTTTTCACCCAGAAAAGAAATTCGGATGGAGACTAATTTTGAGTCAGCCATTGTCAATCGTTTTTTAAATTCTTTTTCCAAATATGGCAAGAAAATAGTGGAAGCCTTACTGAGACCTCCCCCCAGAATTATTCCTTCCAGGAGCAGGGTGTGGACCATATTCGCCAGGGCAATCCCGAGATAACGCCCCAAGTCGGCAAAAAGGGAGATACAGAAAGGGTCTCCTCTTTGAGCCGCCTCATAAAGGACTTTGGCTGAAAGAGGTTTTGTATTACCCTTGAGCAGTTCGGTAAGGAGGGTGGGGATCTTTTTATCCAGACCTTTTCGGGCTTTTTTTACTAAATAGGTGGCTGAAGCCAGGGTCTCCAGACATCCCCGGCTGCCACAGCCGCATGGTTCTCCCCGCGGTTCAATGGTGACATGACCGAATTCAGGACCGCTGCCCTGGTTCCCGAGCCAGGGCCGACCATTGAGGAACAGGCCGCTTCCCACGCCGGTTCCCAGGGTTAAACAGACAAAATTCCGGAAGTCTTGTCCGGCTCCGATCCATTTTTCCCCATAGGTGACTACATTGGCGTCCTTATCCATAAAGGTCGGGACCCCCGTTTCTCCGGCAATCAATGGTCCCAAGGGGACATCTTTCCAATCAGGAAAATTAGGGGAATGCCTCATTATTCCCTGCTCCCGGTCGATAACCCCGGGGGCCCCTATCCCTATTAAATCGGGTTTCGGTCCAACTTGTTCAGATAGCTTAATCAGTTTTTTTGTTATGTTCACTATTCGTTTTAAGGCTTTTCGTTTTCCCGATTCGAGGCCGGTTGAAAAGTTTTTAGAGAGGAGGATATCTCCTTGCGGGTCAACAAGGCCTGTTTTAATCCTGGTTCCGCCAAGGTCAATCCCGATGACTTTATCTGAATTTGTGGACACCGGCAGTCCTTTCTGCTGTAAGTCTACATTAAAGGCTAAAAAGATATCCTTTTCATTTATCATTTTTTCTTTCTGAAAGCCAGTGACGATTTATCCCCCCTTAAAACGACCCTTTGTTGTTATAACTATTTGAAATATAATAAATTAATAACAAATAAGCTTTATTAAAATCTTGAAATTAGGTTGACAAGAGTTAATTTTTCTGGTAATCATATACCCATAAAAAAAAACAGGGACTGAATTTATGACAATAGCTTGGGGAATGTTTTCGGGGATACTCGGCCATATGAACCGGATCTTTAGTCTAATAATTCAGTCCATGGAATCCCGGTTAATTCCCTTAGAGATACTTAATGGATTTTATGAAAAAATAGGTGATAATTATGAAAAATTATTATATAAAAAAATCATGGGTCTGTTTTGGTCTGCTAAGTTTGTTAAGCGTAAATGGCTCTTATTTCATGTTGACGGACCAGGTTCAATCCGATCAGAAACAGTATTCCAACCCGATTGACCTGCCGCTTAACTTCTCTGATGAAAGTTTCTCCTATTTAACCCTGACCCCCAAAGAAAAAAAAGTTTCAGTATCTACCTACGATCACTGGATCCGAGCTGCCTGCCGCAGACATGCCTTGGATCCGGCCCTGGTCAAGGCTGTGATCCACGCTGAATCCCGATTTGATCCTCAAGCCGTTTCCCCAAGGGGAGCTGTGGGGTTGATGCAGATAGACCCTGTCACGGTCAGGGAGTTAGGGATTAAAGATCCGTTCAACCCCAAAAATAATATCGATGGCGGAGTTCGATACCTTAAGGAATTATTAGAAACTTTTGAGGGCGACCAAAAACTGGCCCTGGCCGCTTACAATGCCGGCCCCAACCAGGTTTATCGTCATAATGGGGTTCCTCCTTTTAAAGATACCAAAAAATATATCAATCAAGTTTTCCGATATCTGACCTATTATCAAAACAACCGGACCAGTTAAAAAACTGTTCGCCTTCCCTTTCTCC
>CAZSTT010000239.1:0-2473 GCA_964609705.1 uncultured Thermodesulfobacteriota bacterium | reverse complement strand
CCTGGGTGGCCTTGCTCCCCTTGTTTAAAGCCTTGGATAATAAAACTTCCGGCCAAAGATTTCGACTGGGATATTTAACAGGGATCCTCTGCTCTTTTGGGGTTTTTTATTGGGTCACCCATTCCATGCGGCATTATGGGGGGTTGAACACGATAACGAGTTTTTCCATTCTTTTCTTAATGGTATTATATCTGGCCCTTTATTGGGGGGCTTTTGCCTGGCTGTGGGGTCTTTATCCGCCGAAGGGTTTTTTTTCTTTATTATGGGCCCCTTCGATCTGGGTCGGGCTGGAACTGATCAGGGCCCGTTTATTAAGCGGTTTTCCCTGGGCTTTGTTGGGCCATTCTCAATATAACCATCTGCCGGTTATCCAGATAGCCGAGATAACCGGGGTCTATGGGGTCTCTTTCCTGATCGTCCTGGTTAATCAGGCCTTTTACCGGCTCTTCTGGGCTGAAGCTCCTTTCCTGGGATGGTCCCGGAAATGGAAAGAAGCCTTCTTCACCCTCTCTTTATTCACTTTGACCCTTGGCTTCGGTTATTATTCTTTATCGAGTCAAGAGCAAAAGGATCGACAAGCTTCGGCTTTAAGGGTAGCGGTTGTTCAAGGGAACATCGATCAGTCTTTAAAATGGGACCCTGCTTACCAGGAAGAAACCATAAGGATATACCGAGACCTTACCCAGGATGCGCTGCCCAAAGGCCCGGAATTGGTCATCTGGCCGGAAACGGCGGTCCCCTTTTACTTTTTACATGAAAGCCGTTTTACCCCCGGTTTGTTTCAGTTAAGCCGGGAAGGTCAAACCCACCTCTTATTCGGCAGTCCGGCCCTGAGCCATTGGCAGGGGGAAACTCATTATTATAATAGGGCTTATCTGTTAAGTCCGGAAGGCCGTATCAACTTCTATGATAAAGTTCATTTGGTTCCTTTCGGGGAATATATCCCTTTAAAACGGTTCCTGCCCTTTGTGGGAAAAATAGTTCAAGCCATCGGAGACTTCAGTCCGGGAACGGGAAGTTATGGATTGCCGCACCCTAAGGGGAAAATAGGGGTCCTGATTTGTTTTGAATCCATTTTTCCGGGATTAAGCCGGGCTTTCAATCAGGAGGGTTGCCGGATCTTGGTTAATATGACCAATGACGCCTGGTTCGGTAATACCTCCGCACCTTATCAACACCTGTCCATGCTTGTTTTCCGGGCTGTGGAAAACAGGGTCTGGATAGCCCGGGCGGCCAATACCGGCTTCAGTGCCGTCATTGATTCTTCCGGAAGGATCGTCCAAAGGATTCCATTGTTTCAAACCGGAGGGATTTATGCTAACATCCCCCTTAGGGGAGAAAAGACTTTTTATACCGATCATGGTGAGTGGATGATCTTTTTTTGTGGGCTTATTTTTCTGGCCGGAATATCAGGCCTGGGGATTAAATATCAAAGGAGAAGGAAACGATGAAAGAAGATCTTTTGCGTTATAAGGATAAGTTAATAAAATTAGGGGACTATCTTTGACCTGAAGACCAAGCAGGAACGGTTGGCTGTAGTGGAAAAAATGATTGCCCAGAACAACCTCTGGGATAATCCGGATCAAGCCAAAGTTCTCTTGAAAGAAAGGGGAAAACTCAGCCAGGCCATTTCCGAGTGGGAGAAAGCTCAATCACAGCTTGAAGAAGCGGAGATCTTTTATGACCTGGCTTTGGCGGAAGAAGACCAGGAGACCCTGTCGGAAGTTCAAACCCGCCTCAACGATCTGGAAAAACTCCTGACCCAAATGGAGTTTAGTAAACTTCTTTCCGGAGAGGAGGATGCCTGTCACGCCATCATGGCCATCCACGCCGGTGCGGGGGGGACTGAAGCCCAGGATTGGGCCGAGATGCTGCTCCGCATGTATCTCCGGTGGAGTGAACGCAGGGGATTTAAAACAGAAATTATAGATCAATTACCAGGTGATGAGGCCGGGATTAAAAGTGTCACTTTCACCATTGAGGGAAAATATGCCTACGGTTATCTACGTTCAGAGACCGGAATTCATCGTCTGGTCCGCATTTCTCCTTTTGACGCTGGAGGGCGTCGGCATACCTCTTTTGCCTCAGTCTTCGTCTATCCGGAAGTGGAAGACGATATCCTGATTGAGATCAATGAAGCGGATGTCCGAGTGGACACCTTCCGGGCCAGCGGGGCCGGAGGCCAGCATGTGAACAAAACCAGTTCAGCCATCCGCTTGACCCACCTGCCGACAGGTATAGTCGTTCAATGCCAGAATGAGAAATCCCAGCATCGAAACAAGGAAATGGCCTTCAAGGTTTTGAAATCAAGACTCTATGAGTTAGAACTGGAGAAGAAAGAAGAAAAGAAAAAAGAGATCCACGAAGGGCAGGCCGACATCGCCTGGGGGAGTCAGATCCGTTCTTATACCCTGGCCCCCTATCGATTGGTGAAGGATCACCGGACTCAATTGGATATAGGGAATGTCGATGA
>CAZSTT010000238.1:1344-4624 GCA_964609705.1 uncultured Thermodesulfobacteriota bacterium | reverse complement strand
CGTTACCAGGGTCCTCAACCACAAGCTGGCGGACCCTATACCCAAAGGAGAGCTTTTCATCAATAAAAGTTTCCTGGATCGCTATTTTGGAAAATTTACAGGAGAATATGTCCTTCAACTGCAGGCCGCAGGTGAATCTTTAGGCCTTTCTTTGATTGGGGTTGATCTTTCCTCCTCCTGGTTTGATTCCCTCTCAGGGAACAAACCATATAAGAAACTTGAAGCGTATTTCCTGGTCGGATACCTTTCCGGACCTGTCGCCGGATTGATTGAAACCCACGGCTATTTTAATGTTTTCCTATCCATGAAAAATAACCGGTCCCTTTTTCCGGCCCGGGAGGCGACTCTTCTGAAAGAGGTTGAAAAAAAAGCTAAAGAGGCACAAAACAACGGTTTCCACGCTATCGCCGTAACGGATGACATTGCCGGAAGTAAGGGACTTCTTTTTTCCTCAAGGGATTTTTTGGAATTGGTCTGGCCGACCTACCAACAGATGGCCCATATTATTAAAGGTAGAGGTCTTTACGCTTTTTTTCATTCCGACGGCAATATCAGTGGAATCATACCGAACTTGATTGAAGCCGGATTTGACTGCCTACACCCGGTCGATACCCGGGCCGGAATGAATCTCTTTGAATTGAATAAAAAATTCGGCCGACAAATATCCTTCATGGGCCATATCGACCTTTTGGCCTGGAGTGAAGACCGGATTGCTCAGGAAATTCGCCGGGCGGAAAAGGAGTTCAATAACGGAGGGCTGATATTCGGCTCTTCCGGAGGTCTTTCCCTGGAAACGGCCGAAGCCAAGCTGGACCTCCTCTACCCCCAATGGAATTCCAAAGAGGCGCACCCGTGAAAACATACCGGGTCCTTTTTGCCCCTTCCGCCAAAGAAATCCCGGGGGGAGAAGGGAAATCGGTTTTAGAGGCCTCCCGCGAGGCCGGGGTCTATATTCCCTCCGATTGCAACGGAAAAGGACAATGCGGTCGCTGCCGGGTGCGTTTGGTGGAAGGGGATATGGGGCCCATTACTGAAGAAGAACACGATTTCATCAGCCCCGTTGAAAGGGAACAAGGGTACCGGCTGGCCTGCAGAGCGCAGATACGGGGGGAGGCCACCCTTTGGGTCCCCGGTGATCAGATCCTTGATTCAGGGCCAGCCAGGAAGGGATTCTCCGGGCGGTTGAGCAAAGTCAATCCGGCGGTGAAAAATTATTTCCTCGAACTCTCGGAGGAACCGAAAAATGACGGCCATGATTTAGAAAGAATCATGGACCTTCTTAAGGCGGACTTTGGGCTGAAAAACCTGACGGCGGACCCGGCCCTTTTAAGGGACCCGGACCCAATAATCCGGGAAGGCCGGCAGAGAGTTACGGCGGTAATCTGGATGGATCAGGAAATAATCGCCCTCCGTTCCGGGTGGGATAAAACCGGGCTAGGCCTGGCCATTGATATCGGAACCACCACCGTCGCGGTCTATCTCTGTGATTTATCGAATGGAGAAGTCATTGCCCAGGGAGCGGTCACCAATCCCCAGATCCTTTTCGGCACGGACATTATGTCCCGCATTGCTTATTCCGTGAATCATCCGGGTGACGGGGTCAACAAAATGCGGAAGGAACTCCTGGAGGCCCTGAACAGCCTGATTGACCGGATGGCGGCCCAGAACGGCTATACCCATCATCAGATCGTCGATAGTGTTGTGGTGGGCAATACCGTCATGCATCATATCTTTCTGGGAATGGCTCCGGACTCTTTGGGATTATGGCCGTTTACTCCCAGGGTCAAAGGGGCTGTAAACATAAAGGCCGGGGTGGTCGGGCTGCACGCCCATCCCTTATCGTACGTCCATGTCCTTCCAGTGGAGGCCGGTTTTGTGGGGGCGGATAACGTCGGGGTCCTGATCTCCGAGGAACCTTACCATCAGGATGAGTGGTCCTTGATTATAGACCTGGGCACTAACGGGGAAATCGTTTTAGGAAATCGGGAAAGACTCCTGTCCTCTTCCTGTGCCACCGGTCCGGCCTTTGAGGGGGCCCATATTACCTGCGGTATGCGGGCCCAAACCGGGGCGATAGAAAAGGTGCGCCTCGCCCCGGCCGATTTGGATATCGATTACCAGGTGGTGGGGAGGGAAGGCTGGGCCAGCGAGCATCAACCCGGGGCCCTGCAACCCGCGGGGATCTGCGGTTCAGGGATCATCGATACCCTGGCCCAGTTATTCAAGGCCGGCGTGATAAAAGAAACCGGGGCTTTTTCAGAAGCGCCGGACACCCCGAGAATTCGAAAAAATCCTTCCGGGGTCATGGAATTTGTCTTGGTCCGGAAAGAGGAAACAGCCACCCATCAAGATATCGTTTTAACTCAAAAAGATATCAGGCAGATTCAATTGGCCAAAGCGGCCCTCCAGGGAGGGTGCCGGGTTCTCCTGAATAAACTGGGTCTGGACTCGGTAAACCGGTTGAAGATTGCCGGCGCTTTCGGTCTGAATATCAACAAAGAAAACGCCCTGGCCATCGGTCTTTTCCGCTTTTGTGATCCAGAGAAGATCACCTTCGTAGGAAATGCCGCCGGACGGGGGGCTTATTTGGCCTTACTGAATATTCAAAAAAGGGAAGAGGCGGAGAATATCGTCGACCGGGTTACCCATATTGACCTGGCCGGGGAAGAGGCCTTTCAATGGGAGTTTCTGAAGGCCCTGGCCCTCCCTTATCCATCCCCAGGAGATCTCACATGAATCTTGCCCATCATCTGGAACAATCGGCCCTATTCTTTCCGGAACGTCCCGCGGTTTGCCAGGACGGGGTGGAAACGACCTACGCCCGGCTCAACGATTCGGCCAACCGGGTTGCCACCGCTTTGATTAAGCTGGGGGTTACCCCTGGTGATCCCATCGGGCTTTGTACCCCGAATTCAACGGACTGGATCATTTTCTATTTTGGCGTGCTCAAGGCCGGAGCCGTTGCCGTCACTCTTTCCGGCCTGTTGACCGGCCAGGAACTTGCCCTTCTGATTCATCATGCCCGGCCCCGTTTTCTTTTTATCGACCCGTCTAAACTCCGGGAAGCCGAAGGGCTAAAACAGACCGAAGGGATTGAAACAATAATCTGCGACGGAGGGGATCTGGACCTTCCTGCCCTGATGGCCCGGGGATCCGCATCGTATAAAGCCGTGGAACGGGACCCCTGGGATACGGCCGCCATCCTGTATACCGGGGGAACTACCGGGACCCCGAAGGGCGTTATGCTGACCCATGAAGGCATCAGCCTTTCCAGTTACAG
>CAZSTT010000238.1:0-1244 GCA_964609705.1 uncultured Thermodesulfobacteriota bacterium | reverse complement strand
GGGATGACGGAAGGCATGCCGATCACCTATAATCATTATCACCGCCATAAGGTCGGATCCGTGGGGCAGCCTGTTTTCGGTGTGGAAGTTCAGATCCGGGATAGGGAAGGAAACCGGCTGGAACCGGGTCGGGAAGGAGAGATCTGTGTCCGGGGTCGGGTGGTTATGAAAGGATATCTGAATAACCCGGAGGCGACCCGGGCCGCTTTTTGGGAAGAGGGCTGGTATCGGTCCGGTGACGTCGGCTTGTTTGATCCTGAAGGGTATCTTTATATTGTGGACCGCCTTAAGGACTTGATCATCACCGGCGGGGAAAATGTTTATCCCCGGGAGGTGGAGGAGATCCTTTATACCCGGCCGGAGGTAGCCGAATGCGCGGTAGTGGGGATGCCCGACCGGGAGTGGGGGGAAAGGGTGACCGCCTTTATCGTCCCCAAACCGGGGTTTTCTCTGTCGGCCGAAGAATTGAAGGGATTTATGAAGTCCCGGTTATCGGCCTATAAGGTCCCCAAGGAATTCATTTCGGTCAACGAACTGCCCAAAAGTCCAACCGGGAAGATCCTGAAACGAAAACTCCAGGAACAGGGTGAAAGGGCGGGGCGGCCTACCCGGGAAAAGGAAAGGCTTTAAGGGAAAGCAGGTTCTCAGGTGAATGGAGCGGGTGGTTTTCGTTTGCGAAAGGACTTCTCCATTTTGGAAAGAATCTTCCCGAATTCAAGGGCATGCTTTTCCATGGCTAAAGCCGCTTTATTAGAATTTCCCGCCAAGACCGCTTCCACAATAGGCCGATGCATGCCGGTCGGGTGCATGACGTGATAATCAGGATCGACGGCCTTTATGACCCTCCAGGTTAAACCTAAGAGGGAAAGGATTAGGGCTTCAAATAACCGGTTGCCGCACATTTCGGCCAGGATAAAATGGACAGCGGTTTTTCTTTTTCGATCCTCTTCCAGGGAAGCGGAGGGTTGATCTTCGGCGTCGAGAGCTTCCCTGAGCTTTTTGGCATAGGCGACGGTAACTCGGGTCGCCGCCATCCGGGTCATCTCGGGTTCGATTACCAGCCTGACCTGATTCAATTCCGGGACGGATATCTTTTCCGCCAGAAAAAGGTCTAAAAAAGCATCGGATAGATGTTGAAAGGATAAATTGGTGACAAAAGTTCCTCCCAGGGCCCCCGGCCGGGTTAAGGTAAATCCAGCCGTTTGAAGGACCCGGAGGGCTTCGCGAATAGCCACCCGGCTGAC
>CAZSTT010000237.1:0-4626 GCA_964609705.1 uncultured Thermodesulfobacteriota bacterium | reverse complement strand
GACTCCGGAGCATTTGTAGATTAAGGTCCAGCCCAGGGCCACCAGGGCATAAATCCCGCCCATCATGATCCCGGTAATGATTACCTGAATAAACAGTTTCATAATTTCCCCTCCGTTGTAAGGGCGACCGGCCGGTCGCCCCTACGGCGTTTTCTTTATCCTAATCCGGCAACTTTCGGATATGCAGGTCGGCCTTGATGCGGACCACCCGTCCATCTTCATAAGTAATGGTAGTATCCATATGAATCGTGTCCTGGTCTTCATACAAGGTCCGGACAATGTCCTGGTAACGGTTCTCGACAAAGGCCCGTCGCAGTTTCCGGGTCCGGGTCAATTCTTCGTCATCGGCATCGAATTCCTTGTAAAGGTTGACAAATTTTTTGATCTTGGCCGCCGGCTTGAGGCTTTTGTTGGCTTCCCGAATCTGTTTTTCCACCAGGTCGTAGACTTCCGGTTTTTGAGACAGTTCATGATAACTGGTGTAGTTGAGCTTTTTCTCATCGGCCCATTTCCCGACCACGGCATAATCAATACAAACCACGGCCGTAATAAACGATTTCTCATGGCCGATCACCCAGGCATCTTTGAGAAAAGGAGAAAACTTCAATCGAGTTTCCAGATACTGGGGAGAAAAAATAGACTGGTCGCTTAGAATCATGACGTCCTTGGTCCGGTCAAATACCACCAGGTGGCCGTCTTCATCGATGAATCCCTTATCCCCGGAATAAAGCCAACCATCCTGAAGGGTCTTGGCGGTGGCCTCGGGGTTCTTATAATATCCCAGAAAAACGGAAGGGCTTTTGGAAATAATTTCTCCGTCTTCCGTAATCCGGACCTCGGTATTAATGATCGGGGTGCCCACCGTGTCGAATTTAATATCCCCGCTGCGATGCAAAACCGAAATACCGGCGATCTCGGTTTGACCGTAAATCTGTTTAAGGTTCACTCCCAGGGCATGGAAAAAACGGAAGTGATCCGGTCCCATGGCTGCACCCCCGGTGTAAGCGTTCCGGATCCGGCTCAACCCCAGGTGGTCCCGCAGTTTCTTGAAGACCAGGACATGGGCCAGCCGATCCAGTAGTTTCCAGATCAGGGGAATCGATTTTTTGTTGAACTTCAGATCCGCCACCCGGTAACCGATTTTCATGGCGGTATTGAAAAAGGTTCTCTTGATCCGGGTGGAATCCAGGTGCTTGACCTGAACGGTACGGGTCATTTGTTCATACATGCGGGGCGGGGCGAACATGACATGAGGGCCGATTTCGCGGATATTCTCTTGAGCGGTTTCCGGTTCTTCGGGAAAATTGATGGTGAATCCCACCTGTAATCCGCTGGAGATGGACATCATCTGTTCCCCGATCCAGGCAAAGGGCAGAAAGGAAACAAAATCATCCTCAGGAGTGCAGGGGTCCACCTGCATCATGTTTTGCCCCATGGTCAGCAGATTATAATGGGAAAGGAGGGCTCCTTTGGGCAGGGCCGTTGTCCCGGAAGTATAAAAAAGCAAGGCCACATCCCCGGCTTTCCCCTGGGAGACTATTTTTTCAAAGAGATCGGGTTCTTTCTGGTCCAATTCCCTTCCCTTTTCCATAAGTTCTTTCAGGCCGATCAGCATGGGGTCATTATAGTCCCTCATCCCTTTAGGGTCATCCCAGATTATTTTTTTCAGAAATGGGCATTTCCCCTGAACGGATAAGGCCTTGTCCACCTCCTCCTGACCTTCACCCACCAGGAAAGCGGCATCGGAATGGTTGATGATATGGGCCACTTCCTCCATAAGAGAGTCTTGAAAAAGCCAGACGGCGATTCCGCCGGCGGAAAGGGTGGCCATTTCCATCCATAATCCTTCGGGACGATTGTCCCCGATCATGGCCACCTTGTCTCCGCGCTTCAGACCCAGACTGACCAGACCCAAGGCAATATTCTTTACGTTTTCCAGATACATTTTCCAGGTGATCGGACGCCAGATTCCGAATTCCTTCTCACGCATGGCGGCCTTGGAATCCCCATAGCGTTTGGCGGTTTCAATCAGAACCTTGGGCAGGGTCAAATCTTCAGTAATTTGAAAAGGAATGGTAAAAGTTTTATCTCCTGGTGGCATATAAGTCCTCCTCGCCCAGATAGGCCTCAATGACCTGAGGATGGTTCTGAATATCAGTGGGGGTGCCGGTGGTTATTTTATTGCCGAAGCTGAGTACCGAGATTCGATCCGAAATATCCATCACGACTCCCATGTCGTGTTCCACCAGGATACAGGTCACGTTCCACCGTTTTTCCAGGTTGATATCCAGGATAAAACGGGCCATGTCCTCCACCTCTTCCAGATTCAGTCCGGCCAGGGGTTCATCCAGAAGCAACAGCTGGGGATCCAAGGCCAAGGCCCGGCCCAGCTCCACCCTTTTTTGAAGGCCATAGGGCAACATTCCGACCGTTTTATCACGGATGGATTCGATTTCGAGCAGATCGATGATTTCTTCCTCAATATACTCCCGGGTTTTAATCTCTTCGCGAGACGTTTTCCCGAAATAAAAGGAACCGCTGAGAATACCTGATTTCAAGTGGATATGACGTCCCAAGCGGATGTTGTCGAGTACCGTCATCCCCCTGAATAATTCTATTTTTTGAAAGGTCCGTGAGATGCCCAGTTGGGCCCGGTGATGGGTTTTAATCCGGGTGATATCCTGTTCTTTAAAAGAAATCGCGCCTCTTTGGGGATGATATAATCCGTTGATGCAGTTCAGAAGAACGGTCTTTCCGGCTCCATTGGGACCGATAATGGAATGGATTTCCCCTTCCCGGACGTCAAAACCGACCCCGGAAAGGGCGGCTACCTTCCCAAAATACATATTGATATCATCTACTTTAAGCAGTACAGGACCAAAGCTACGGGATGACATGCGGCCGTTCTCCTTCCTAAAAAAATAATGATTATCCCAGCTTCGCGGAGAGAAAAGGCTCTAACCGGTTTCCATCCGGAAACGATCCTTTTTCCAACTGGTTGTGTCAATCAACGGGATTGTTTGCGCGCCGTGCCTCGGTCGTTTCCGCTCAATTCCTTGATTTCCTTGTCAGGGGAAAATCCCTCGTTTCCAAATGGGAAACCCTATTTTCAAACCAGGTGTTTCCGGATGAAGCCAACTACAATAATCAATTATATTAATAATATTCTATGGGCGCCTTTCCCGCTCGTTAAGTCTTTAATCCGATCGGGGGACGGTAATTCAGAATGAAGGAACCGGATCTCGTGATCTGACCCGAACCCCGGATCAAGTCCGGGACGGGAGTCTGAACCGGGATCCGCCTGGATGATGTCTGGCCCCCCCAGCCTTGGCGAGGGTGACATCTTTCCGGAGTTTGGCCTGCGGTTGATTAAATAAAAAAATATTAAATGGATAAAACCCAAATATTTTTCGTTTAATTTGATGGTGGGATAGGGGAAACTTTTTGAAGGGTCCGGCATATTTATTAGTCAATAAAAACCATTTTGGTTAAGGCCGTTTGGGGTTGTCTTATACTTTATCGGAAATTTTTGCATTAGTACTATCGAACTTTCCCTTAACTGTCAAGTTTATAAAATAGTGGGTAAATAGTGGGTAAAAACAATTATTCGTCATAAGATAAAAGATAGGCCCTTAAATTGATTTTTTTATTCTTTAACTGAAGTTTGCTCCTTATATTGTGCCGATGAAACAGGATAGTATTTTTAGAAAGGTACAGCAGGTCGGCTATTTCTTTGTTTGTTTTTCCATCCTTGACCAGATTGGCCACTTTGATTTCCATGGAGGTGAAGTTGAAATGCCTGGAAGAGAGTTTACTGATGAAGGGAGAGATGATATTGTTCAGATTGGATTCCAGGATATCGACCAGAGTCTGCTGGTTGGTAGTCAGGCGGCTGTTTTTCAATCGTTTAATATAGGGGGAGATCAATTCCTTGACATTGGACAACACGTTTTCTCCGGTTTCCTTTTTGTCTTCCTCCCTCTGTTTTAAAAGCACTTTTAAAGCCGTATTGACTTCCTCCAAATGATGGGACTGGGCCTTCAATTCCACTTCTCTCTTTCTTAAGGTTTTTTCAGCCCGCTTACGTTCTTCCACTTCCTGTTTAAGCTGGGTATTGGCCTTAGCCAGTTCAGCCGTCCGTTCTTCAACCATCTCTTCCAGATGGTCCCGGTATTTTTTTAATTCTTTCTCGGCCCGCTTCTGGGCGCTGATATTTCTCAGAATGACGATATTCCCGATCGGCCGCCCGTCTTTGTTTTTGTAGATGGTGGAACTGATCTGAACATCCAGGACCCGGCCTTCCCTGGTCAGGCGTTTGGTTTCAAAGAGTTCGATTTTTTTACCCCGCAGCATGCGGGTAATGGCTTGTTGGGTTTCGAACCGGCTTTCCTCCGGGACAAAATCGATTTGCTTTCCGAACACCTCGTCGCCGGAGAATCCAAAAGTCTGTTCAAAGGCAGGATTCACATAGACCGCCGTCCCTTTTCTGGTATAGACCACAATGGGGTCGGGAGAGGCCTGCAATAATAAGCGGTTTCTTTCTTCACTTCCCCGCAGGATTTCTTCGGTCAATTTTTTTTCGGCCAGTTCTTTTCGGACCGAGGCGTATAATCCGGCTTTATCCAG
>CAZSTT010000236.1:1572-4630 GCA_964609705.1 uncultured Thermodesulfobacteriota bacterium | reverse complement strand
AACTATGAAAATAGGGCTAGGCATGAGTGGCCTCGAATCCTATTTTCGAACTAAATCTTCTCCAATCCCGCCGGGTGGGACAGGGAGTGGATCATTAATTCAAAAGGCTCCTGGAGAAGGTTCATCGCTCCCCGGAGAACTTTAAATCCCTCCGACTTCAGATGGATCATAAGGTTTTCCTGGGTGTTCCATTCCTCCAGAAGGAAGAGTTCATTTTCCTTCTCAATATTTTGGCAAAAATCGCATCGCCGGCATCCCTTCTCCTTCCTGATATGGCCGCTGAGTAAAGTGATCGTCTGCGACAGTTCTAAGCGCTTCTCCGAATGAACTTTCATGCGTAGGATGACCAGGATCATGATAATAGAAAATGCAAAGAGCTTACCAACCGGCGGGGAATAAACAGAAGTTTGAAATCAGTCCTGATATCGTAGGGTTTTATGAGTAAGGGGGAATAATAAAGAAGTCTGAAACTATTTTCTGACCTCCATATTTAGTGGAACCTCCAAATATGGAGGGGAACTTTGAGGGTAAGGGCTGTTTTGCGGGTTGCCGAAAAGGGGCACCCCCCGATTGGGTGGATAAATTCTCAAATTTGTGGCGTAAGAATTTAAAAAAAAACTGAAGAGGATGCCTTTTTTCGGCTTGTCTTGTATCCTGTTTTTCTCCTTGACCATTTCTTCCTCCCACCCTATATTTTGTATATCCAGAAGAAATTCTTGTCAAAGTATCAAAGAAGCAGGCCGGAGGACGTCCCTGATTGGCCCAATCAGGGTGCCGGTTCAATAGTCATGGTTAAGACAGGGGAGGAGCGCATGTCGGAAAAAACCCAAAAGGCGACAGGACCTTCAGCTATGGGAGCCATACCCGATGTAAAAGGCGTAACTTTTCGCGTCTGGGTTCCCCATGCCGAAAAGGTTTATGTCTCTGGAACCTTCAATGATTGGAGCAAGACCTCATCCCCTCTGGTCCAAGAGGAGAACGGTTACTGGTCGACTGAGGTGTCAGGGGCAAAAACAGGGGATGAATACCGGTACCTGATTCACGGCCCCAAGGGCCCCCTCTCGCGCATTGACCCTTATGCCAGAAAGGTGACCAGCTCCATCGGCCATGGAGTTGTCTATGATCCTAAGACCTTTGACTGGGGTGATGATGATTTTCAAATGGCTACGGGGAACGAGTTGATCATTTACGAGATGCACATCGGCACCTTTAATGTCAAAGAAGAAGGGCGACCGGGTACCCTGGATAGTGCCATTGAGAAACTCCCCTACCTTCAACAGTTGGGTATCAATGCCGTAGAGGTGATGCCGATTGCGGAGTTTTCAGGCGACTTTTCCTGGGGCTACAATCCGGCCCATCCTTTTGCCGTTGAGAGTCATTATGGAGGGCCGGATGCCCTCAAGCGATTTGTAAAGGCGGCTCATGACCATGGCATTGCTGTTATTATCGATGTTGTCTACAACCACCTCGGCCCCTCTGATCTTGATTTGTGGCAGTTTGACGGTTGGAGCGAAAATGAGAAAGGAGGAATTTATTTTTACAATGATCGCCGGTCGTCAACACCCTGGGGGGAAACGCGCCCCGATTATGGCCGGGAAGAGGTGCGCCTCTATCTGCGCGATAACGCCCTGATGTGGTTCGAGGAGTACCATGCCGACGGTTTACGCTGGGACATGATCGCCTATATCAAAAGCATTGATGGCAGTGACGAAAATCCGGCCAATGATATCCCTGAAGGCTGGAGCTTGATGCAGTGGATCAATATGGAAATCCAACAACTGTTTCCCGGCAAAATCAGCATCGGCGAAAGTATGAAGAATAACCCCTGGGTTACCAAAGAGGTAGGCGCGGGCGGCGCAGGTTTTAATGCGCAATGGGATGCCGAGTTTGTTCACCCGGTTCGCCAGGCCGTCATTGTCAGTGATGATGCCGCACGTGATTTGGGTGCGGTCAGCAGAGCTATCGAACATCGCTACGATTCAGACGCCTTCAATCGGATCATCTATACCGAGTCGCACGATGAGGTCGCCAATGGTAGTTCCCGCGTGCCCGAAGAGATTTGGCCCGGTAGGGTGGACAGCTGGTTTTCCAAGAAACGCTCCACCCTGGGTGCCGCACTCGTTCTTACTGCCCCTGGTATCCCGATGCTTTTTCAAGGGCAGGAGCTGCTGGAAGATCGCTGGTTCCAGGACAAAGTCCCGATCGACTGGTCCCGAGTTGAGGACGAAAACGGTATTCATGGCATGTATCGGGACCTGATCGCCCTACGGCGCAACCGGTCGGGTGTGACGCGAGGGTTGTGCGGTCAAAATATTCATATCTTCCATTTTGACGATGGGGCCAAGCTCTTCGCCTTGCATCGCTGGGACAAACTGGGCCCGACCGACAGCGTCGTTGTGGTGGTGAACATGACGAATCAAAACCGCGATGGGTATCGCATCGGGTTTCCACGGGCCGGATGGTGGAAAACGCGCTTTAATAGTGATTCCTATAATTACGATCCAAACTTTTACAATCACCCTACCCCTGACCTCGAAACGCACATCGAAGAAGCCGATGGACTGCCCTGCTCAGGCGAAATCAGTATCGGGCCATACACCGTAGTGATTTTCTCGCAGGATGAATAGGCCATGGCCGCCATGGGCCGGTTAAACCGGAACTTTGGTGAGACTATTTTTTATTGGCGTCTTTTACCGTATCCTCGATTTTATCACCGGCCTTTTCCATCTGCTCCCCGGCTTTTTCTACCTTCTTGTCGATTTCCTTGCCAAAGCGCTCAACCGGGCCCTCTTTCTTCTGGCAGCAGGACAGCCCAACAAACAGGGCGCCAATTACTAATGCCGTCAGGACACGCTTACTCAGTTTCATCATTGGGTTCTCCTTTTTGGGTAACCATTTTATTTCTTTCTAAAATCGCACCGCCGGCATCCCTTCTCCAGCCTAATGGAGCCGCCAAGTAAAGCGATCGTCTGTGACAGCTCTAAGCGTTTCTCGGAATGAACCTTCATGCGTATGATGACCTGGATCATGAGAATAGTAACTGCAAGTAGCTTACCAA
>CAZSTT010000236.1:0-1472 GCA_964609705.1 uncultured Thermodesulfobacteriota bacterium | reverse complement strand
GGACACAGGATCACGGCCCTTTCAATGATGCTTTCCAATTCCCGGATATTCCCGGGCCAAGGGTAATCCTGAAGGGCCTTCATCGTTTCCTTCTGGATGGAGGTGATCTGTTTACCCATTTTTTTGGCATATCGCTCGGTGAAGGCCTGGACCAGAAGCGGTATGTCTTCTTTTCGCTGCCTTAGAGGAGGAACCGTGATGGGAAAGACGTTTAACCTATAATAAAGGTCCTGCCGGAACCGGCCCTTACGGACCTCCTCTTCGAGATTTCGATTGGTTGTGGCTACGATCCGCACATCGACTTTAATGGTCTGGGACGAGCCCAGACGCTCAAACTCCTTATATTGAATCACCCGGAGCAGTTTGGCCTGTAAATCCAGGGGCAGTTCCCCTATCTCGTCTAAGCAGAGGGTGGAGCGATGGGCGATCTCAAACCGGCCAACCTGCCGGGTATCGGCCCCGGTAAAGGCCCCCCTCTCCCGGCCGAACAATTCACTCTCTATCAAATTGGCCGGCAAGGCGGCACAATTAACGGTGATCAACGGCCGATCCTGGCGATGGCTAAGGTTGTGGATGGCGCCGGCGATCAGTTCCTTTCCCGTACCGGTCTCACCCAGGATGAGGACCGTTGTTTCCTGAGTCGCCACCTGTTCCGCTCGAAAGAGTACATACTTAAGACCATCGCTTTTTCCAAGAATATGGTCCATTCCATGTCTATTTGTGTTCTCTTGACTAAAATAAACATGATCGGCCTCGAGTTGGTCTTTTAAGGCTCTAACCTCAGAAATGGCTTTGCCAGGCCTGTTCTCTTTATCGCGGATCAAAATGCCGTTCTGTGCCGTTTCCAAAAGACGCCGATTACGCATTTCTGAAATCTTTAGTATTTCCTCCGACTTTTGGTTGGTAAGATCCTGTAATTCTCGCTCCACAGATTCCAGCTTCTTCCGAAGCCCTTCCATCTCCCAAATAAGTTGCTGCTTTGTTTTAGAATTTTTATTCGCCGGGATCCCTTCCGATTTTTTCTGTGTTTTGGTCAGGGTTCCGGTGACTTTCCGGCCGGTGTCAAAGTCCAGTTCGGTTTTTTCTGTAGTAACGGCAACCGGTTTCATATTTAATAAGGCGCTCCTTTCCTTTGAATTATTGGATAAGAAGTTTAAGGGAAGGTGGTTGCTCTTTTAGAACGGCCTTGTTGTGCGGTTCTGAGAGGATAAGATCAAAATCCTCATTTTTCAGAAGCTCAATAGCCGATTGCAGGGGAACCGAGGTCCGGATGGACAAGCGAGAGCTAAAAAGAAAATAGGTGATCCGGTAATCGGGGTCGATGTGCAGGATCTTAATCAGTCTGGCCATGGCGCGTCCTCCTTTATCCTTTAGCTGAAAGGATAACAGGACCAAGCTTTTAATAGAATAACGGGAATCCGTAATTTTTTTCTGAAAATGGCAGTATTTTTTTACCGATAGAACTTAATTTA
>CAZSTT010000235.1:0-4666 GCA_964609705.1 uncultured Thermodesulfobacteriota bacterium | reverse complement strand
CCCAGGACACAGAGAGCGTGGTCCGGCACATGACCCCGGACAGGGCGGCCGGATTAAAGGTCCGGGCCAATTCCTGCCGATACGAGTTCAGGGTATTGGATTGAACAAGTTCCCGGAGGAATCGCCCCAGCGGGACATTGGCCAGGGTGTACAGATGGTTAAAGGCTATCCCCCAGGCACTTTTCAACTCGGTGCGGAATTCATCCTCTGTTTTTTCCTGGTGGGGAGGAAGTTTGGTCCCCATCGGATTGACGACCAGATTCAGCTCCAGGCCGGACCCGTCAAGGCCATATCCCAGAAGGTTGAGAGACTGCAAGGCCCGGATTGATTTTTGAAAAATTCCCTGCCCCCGCTGGGAATCGGCCTGGGGTCCGTTTAAGGAAGGAAAAGAGGCGATGATAATCACCCCATACTCTTTCAGCAGGGGAATCAGGGACTCCTGCTTTTCGCCGGTCAGGGCGGTTAGATTGGAGCGAAGCATCGTCCGGGGAATTGTTGAGGATATTTCTTTGATCATCAAGGGCAGGTGGGAATTTAACTCCGGTGCCCCGCCGGTAATATCGGCGATCTGAAATTTCCCTCTTCGAGCAAATCCGATCACCTCCTGAACGGTTTCGCCCGTCATAACCTCCGGACGATTTGGACCGGCATCGAGATGGCAATGGCTGCATTCCTGGTTACAAAGCAATCCCATATTAATTTGCAGGGTGGTGGTTTCGAGCCGAGTCAGAACGAGTTGATTTTGAGAAAGGGTCTGGTTAAAGGGGAGGAGGGGCTTGTTGATGTCGGTTATGGGGATTAAGTTTTCCAAAAAACACCTCTGGATCTTTTCTTAAGGTCCTATCCGGTTTTTACCCGCCGGATGAGACGGCAACACTGGTTGCAGCGTAAACCCCTTGAAGCAATGAGTAGTTGGAGTGGATCCCGCAAAAAAAGTCTATTCTGACAAAGATCCGAAAGGGTGTTAAAAGAACCTCTAAAGCTTTTTAACGAACATTCCTTCCCCCCCCCAAGGTATCTCTAATCAAAAACCCGGTGCCCAGCGCATACGAACGACTATGTCTCTTAATGCTTACCAGGGCGCATTAGTGCTGGCTGGGGGCACTTTACGGCAAGGAGATTCCGTTTACAAAAACTGATTGTTGGCCGGCTAATTTTGCCTCTTGGTCCTTTTTACTTCTTTTCTTTTGAAGGTACCATGGCGACATGCATTGCCAGATTCTTGCCATCCTTTTCTTTATACTTGATTGCGAGTTTGTCGTCGGCTTTGATTTTCTCTAATTTTGTATTCGATGCGAATTCTGCATTGGAAACATCGAAGGTCATTTCTGTCTTCATACGCTTGGCAACAATTATCTTCGCTGTTACATCAACGCTGACTGCTCTGCCGGCAAATTTTTTGACGGCTTCTTTCTTCTTGGCCTTCTCCGGCATAGCTCCGCCAGCCTCAGGTTTCCCTTTGGCCTGTTTCTCCTCGGCCATAACCGCACTTCCCAAAGCAATGGTGATCAATAACGCAAAACCAATTATCATTAGTCTCTTCATACGAATACCCCCTTTTTTTGATATGTAACCTACTGTTAATTAAAAAAGTATATTAAACGATAAATGTATAGTCAAGGAGAAAAATAGGGTTGAATTAAGCCGGATCAAGAGAAAATATTGGGAACGGTCTTATCCTTTTCTTCTTTTGACCCATTTTTCCAGCTCCACGGCCCAAAAGACTCCGGTGGAAAGGATCAAGGTTATCATCAGTTCATTGAAGGTTAGTGGTACGGTCTTAAATATGGGATTCAGAAAGGACACATAAATAGTGGCCATTTGAAGGGCAAAGGTCAAAATGACGGCCCCCAGCAAAAACTTGTTGGTGAATAAACCCTGGGTGAAAAGGGATTCTTTCTCCGAACGGATGGCCAGGACATGTCCAAGCTGGGTCAGACAAAGACTGGTAAAAACCATGGTCTGCCAGTGGCTGTTTCCGGAATGAATGACCCAGGCCTGAACCGAAAGGACAATCAGACCCATTAACAAACCCACCCAGATGGCATGAAAACCCAGACCATGAGCAAAGATACTCTCTTTAGGATGCCGCGGGGGACGCTTCATCACATCCCCTTCCTCCGGTTCTACGGATAGGGCCAGGGCCGGAAGCCCGTCGGTAACCAGATTGATCCAGAGGATGTGGATAGGCAGCAAAGGAATAGGGAGACCTACCAGGGGAGCCAGAAAGAGGGTCCAGATTTCGCCGGAATTGGTGGTCAGAAGATACCTGATGAATTTCCGAATATTATCAAAAATTTTCCGGCCTTCCTGGACCGCTCTGACGATGGTGGCGAAATTATCATCCAGCAGGATCAGGTGAGCGGCTTCTTTGGAAACGTCGGTGCCGGTGATGCCCATAGCAATTCCGATATCGGCCCTCTTTAAAGCCGGGGCGTCGTTGACCCCGTCCCCGGTCATGGCAATGAATTGACCTTTTTCCTGAAGGGCTTTGACGATTTTTAGTTTTTGTTCCGGGGCCACACGGGCGTAAACCCGGATTTGTTCGACCTGTTTTTCAAACTCCTCAAAAGGCAACTGCTCTAATTCCCTTCCGGTCATAATCGCCTGCGAGCTATCCTCGATTATACCCAGTCGCTTAGCGATAGCTCCGGCGGTGACCGGATGATCCCCGGTGATCATAACGGGTATGATCCCTGCGGTCTTGCACCGGAGGATCGCTTCACGGGCCTCCTCTCGGGGCGGGTCCATCAAGCCGGTCAGTCCTAAAAAGGTTAATCCTGTTTCTATGATTTCAGGGGATAATTTTTCAGGCGGAGAGACCCAACGGCGCATGGCCACTCCGATAACTCTTAACCCTTCGGAGGCCATTTTTTCATTGATGGAATTGATAGTGTTTTGGTTGAGGGGGCTAAGCCCATCAGCGGTCAGGATATTTTTCGATTTGTCCAATAAAACATCCACGGCCCCCTTGGTAAAGGAGACGGTTTCCGGTTCTTGTCCCTTGTTACCGGAAACCCGATGGAGTGTGGTCATGCATTTTCGGTCGGCATCAAAAGGGATTTCTCCGGTGCGGGGGAGGATTTCTTCCAACTCTTTTTTTTCGAATCCCCTTTCTGCGGCCAGATGGAATAAGGCCAGCTCTGTAGGATCACCGATTAGATTCCCCTTTTGATCAGTCCGGACATCGTTGTTCAAGGCCAGGGCGGACAGAAAAGCCGGCAGGGCTTGAAAAACTTCCGACTCCGCACCAAGAACCAAGGGCTTATCAGTTGAATCGGAACGCTGAACGTTGAACTCCGGCTTCCTCAGGAAGCCTTTTCGAAAGATCGGCAAAGCCGATCGGCCTGAACGCTGAACGACTTGCCCATCCACATATACCTCTTCAACCGTCATCCTATTCAAGGTCAAGGTCCCGGTTTTATCCGAACAGATATAGGTCACTGAACCGAGGGTCTCCACGGCCGGAAGCTTTCGAATCAGGGCATTTTGTTTGACCAGCTTTTTGGCCCCCAGGGCCAAGGAGATGGTGACCACCGCCGGGAGGGCTTCGGGGATGGCGGCCACGGCCAGGGAAATGGCGGTCAGCAACATCTGCAAAGGGGGCTCGGCCCTTAACAGCCCAACTACAAAGATCAGGGCGCAGATGGCCAGGACGGCCAGGGCCATCTTTTGACCGAAAAGAGCCAATCTTTTCTGAAGGGGGGTCTTAACCTCCTTTTCATCCCTGAGCATGGCGGCAATCCGTCCCAACTCGGTCTCCATGCCCGTTGCCACCACGATCCCGGTCCCCCGACCGTAAGTGACGATGGTTCCCTTATAAGTCATGTTCTTCCGGTCCCCCAGAGGCAAGGCCGGATCATCAAGGGGGTTAATATGTTTTATCGTAGGAACCGATTCTCCGGTCAGGGCCGCCTCCTCAATTTTTAATTGGACGGCCTCCAAAAGCCTCAAATCGGCTGGTACCACATTCCCGGCTTCAAGAAGGACCACATCCCCGGAAACGATCTGAGAGGCGGGTATTTGGGAAGGCTGATGATCCCTGAAAACGACCGCATGGGAGGCCGCCATTTTTTTAAGGGCGGCCATGGCCTTCTCGGCTCGAAATTCCTGGATAAATCCGATCAAGGCATTGAGAACGACAATGACGATGATGGCTATGGTATCGGACGGTTCGCCGATGATGCCGGAGATAAGGGCGGCGGCTATGAGGACCAGGATCATGAAGTCCTTGAATTGATCCAGGAACATCATCCAGCCGGATTTTTTCTTTTTCTCCTTGAGTTCATTGGGGCCGTATTGGACAAGACGTTTTTGGGCTTCTGCGGAAGAAAGGCCTTGAGGGGATGAATTCAAATCCTCAATAATGGTGTTGATTTCCTTTTGATGCCAGTACATGGGGGTATCCTAACCGTTAACCCGGGATTCCTGAATTATTCTTATTGAGAATTTCCAATTAGTTCTCCTCAGGAAATTCGAATTTCCGGATGGAAACCAATTAACTGAATTACCGTTTGCGGGTTACGGGCTGCTGGTCAATAAATCGATTTATTACCCCGCAACCCGGAACAATAATAACCCGCCAGTCCTTTATTAAGCGTTGGTCAGAAATTAATCAAATAATTCCGCCAAGAAAGATTTTCGTTTATGGTGTTTAGGCTTGTAA
>CAZSTT010000234.1:0-4679 GCA_964609705.1 uncultured Thermodesulfobacteriota bacterium | reverse complement strand
AAAAATGAGATTCGACTCAGATTCCTTTTTACGAAAATCATTTATATAAACTAAAAAAATGATCTATCGTGATCCCGGACATCTCTATCAGTTTTCTCATTAAACCTTGCTTAACCGGTTTTCCCTTGTGAACGGGAATAGACAGGATAGAGGGGTGTCCTTCTTTGGATAAAATCACGTGGCTTCCGGTCTGTCTTTCTTTTTGCCATCCATCCCTTACAAAAGCCCTGATAACCCTTTCCGGTTTAAGGTTGTGCAGGTCCGTCATGAGGCTTTGGCGAACCTCTTCTTGGCGGGTTTACACTCCGAGCATCCCTGTATGGCATCCTTTATCATAGTAAGAGCCTCTTCGACCGTATCCCCTTGAGAGGCGCATCCCGGGATTTCCGGACACTCCACCCAATATCCCCCATCCTCGACATCAGCATGAAGGACGACCGGATATCTCTTTTTCATAACGGTAACCTGATAATTTCTTTGATCGTGAAGGGCTTTGACTTCCCCCTTCAGCTCCTCAATGATTGCCCCAAGGGACACTGAAAAGACCAATTGCCCGTTTTTCAGGGTATCGATAATTTCCCGGGAATTTTTCGTCAGGACAAAAATGGTTTCCCCATCTGTCAAAAATTTTAGATCAAAAAGAGGATTTTCAATATCAGGCATATTTTTCTTCAGAAAGGTTATGGCTTTTCTGATCTTTTGCAGGCTGATTCCCTTGTCGATAAGGGTCTTGCCAATTTTTAACCGGATGAGATCTTCAAAAGAATATAACCGGGCGCTCCCGTACCCCGAGGCTTCCTTTGTTGAAGGTTTAATAAAATGAGTTTTATCCCAATAATCAATTTGCCTTGGAGTCAGGCCGATGATTTTAGAAACCGATTTGGTATTATAATTCACTTGTTTCTCCTTAGAGGTAATTATAAATACATATTTGTTTTTATATTGCTATAATTATCTATTTTGTCAAGATATTTCTACTAATGAGAACTGAGAACGATGGATAGAACTGAGGCAGACAGGGTGCCACACATCCAGGAGTAACGCAAGAGATCGAACAAATCCCATTGATAAAGATTGATAAAGATGGTTGACCGGCCCGGAGAACCGGCAATCCCAATCCAGTAAAGCGATCATCTAAGCCATGAAGGCTCGAAGGTTGAACCCCTGGTGAGTTATGTTTCTCAAATTATTTCGTTCTTTCTGTTTATCCCTCCAGGCTCTTCCTGGTCGCTCCGAAATAGATGACGGTAGTGTTTCCACGGAAATTCACTTTGACGGGCAAGCCGCTCTTGGACCGGGCCTGCCAATCGAATTTTATCCCGGCAAATTCCGATTTTTCAAAACCGGCGGATTCCAAAAGAACCTTCAAGTCGCCGGGACTGACAAAAAGATGCCAATGGTGGGTTCCCGGGGAATGATCCTCGAAATGATTTCCCCCGACCATATCACACCCAGTCTGGACAAAAAGATTTTATTCAGGGTATCGAAGAACAGCCATCCGTCCGGTTTAAGCACCCGGTGTATTTCGCTAAGGAAATGACTTTTATCGGCTATATGTTCCAGTACATCAACGCAGGTGACCGCATCCACCTCCCGATCGTTGAAAGGGAGCCGTTCGGGGGTACACAGACGGTAGTCAATTTGAAGATGCTCCTGAGCGGCATGTGTTTGGGCTTCCAGGAGAGAATCTTCCAGGATATCCGTGCCGAAAACAACGGCCCGGCGTCGGGCCAGATATTCGCAGACATACCCTCCGCCGCAGCCGACACCCACATTTTAAGGCCGGTCCAGCTCTCTAAAAAGAGATCAAAATACCCAAAACGAATCGGGTTGGCATTATACAAAATCAGATGATCACCCTTGGGCGGCCACCAGCCTGTTGAACCACCGTGTATATCCTCTTCAGCCTTCAATCCTGCATCCCCCTCAGTCTTTCTTAGGTTGTTATTACATGAAGACCTTTAATAATTATCGATAGACCTGCTTCCCGGTCAAGAGAAATAAACAGGAAATGTTTTCTCTTGATACTTCAGGTAAATTTTTTTATACTTCCATTATGACTTTTATTAAAGCAATTCAAAAAAAACATTTGCCATGAGACTCCACTTATATAACCTTCGAAGAAGCCAATTTTCTGCTTTGACCTGAATTTCAATCCCCCTTCTTTTTATGGAAATTGATCTTAAACTGAATATCCCCGGTGCCAGGCGGTATGACAAGGTCAGCTATCCGATCCATTATGGGAGGTTGACTCAGATCACAACGTCCGGTCATTGCTTTCAATTCAATTTAAACGGAGAAATCAAGTACCTCCAGGGAATCGGAAAAAATTGGCCCCATCCTTCCGAATGGCTGAAAAGAACAGCTGGAAATCATTGGGTTTATTATGACAGTGATGGCTATAACCAGGTTTTTGATTACCTGGGAGAATATTACCTTCCTTATTTTATGTATCCATCGAACCACCTGGGGAAGTCCAATCCTTTCCTGGAGACCTCGGTACAGGAGGCCCTTTCCGCTTTCCGTCGCTTGCCGGGGGAATTGAGGGATGCTTTAGAAAAAGATCACTGGTCGGTAGAAGAAAAGGAGTTTTTGCTAAAAACCATTAGCATGGATGACCGGAAGTTGTCGGAAAGGGCCGCACAGCTTACCGCCCTGCTTAAGGGAAACGTCAGCGTGTTACCTCCGGACAGCCGTCATGTGGATTATGATTGCATCCCTTTAAATATTGCCGACGGGTGCCTGTATCATTGCACTTTTTGCCGAGTCAAATCCAATCAGAATTTTCAGATCCGTTCGCGCGGGGATATCCTGGAACAGCTCCTAAAGATCAGGGATTTCTATGGACCGGACCTAAACAACTATAACAGCCTTTTTTTGGGCCAGCATGACGCCCTGAACTGCGGCGGCGAGAGGATTGTTTGGGCCGCCCTTCAGGCCTATGAACTGTTGGAGTTCAAACGATCCTACCTGGAGGGGTGTTTTCTTTTTCTCTTTGGCAGCGTGGATTCGTTTTTAAAATCAAAGGACCTTCTTTTCGAGTCCTTTAACCAATTACCCTACCGGACCTTCCTGAACCTGGGCCTGGAATCAGCCGACCAGGAAACCCTGGATCAGTTGGGGAAACCGTTGAAGGCGGAGAAGGTTGAGGAAGCTTTTCTTCGCCTTTCGGAAATCAACCGAAAATACGATCGACTTGAAGTCACGGCTAATTTCGTGATAGACCTGAATTTACCAGCCGGCCACTGGGAGTCTTTATCCCGGCTGAGTCAGGAAGCTTTCCCTCATTATTTCGATAAGGGGGCTATTTACCTGTCCCCGTTAAGTCGTGCCGGACGGAGACAATTGTTACAACGGTTTCAACAATTGAAAATGAAAAGCCGCCGGCCCCTCTATCTCTACCTCCTCCAACGATTATAACCAGGCAATCTATCCTTAAAGTAGTCCGCTGCCAGTAAGAATTCATCAATAAAACTCCGGGCTCTACAAGCGAAGCCCGCTTTATTACAGTTCCATACTTGAGATAGAGGAATTTGAAACCTGCGTCTTTGAGGGAGAAAAATTTCAAATTTTGTCATATTTTTACAAATAATTTCCTTAGAAGAGTTTCGAGAAAAAATTACTATTTATGTTTTCAATCGATTAACAGTTATCATTTTTGGCATATTACTTGCTCACGCCTAGTATGAATCCATGTCTGAAAAAGGCACACCATTCGAACGGGTGGGACGCAAAGCCACTGGCCTAAGTTTTACCACAGGTAAAATAGGGTAGCAGGGTTTCCAGGCACAGCATCCTCATGCTGTTGCTGATGTTAAATCTTAACTTTTTAAGAACGGGGATGCTGTTATGAAATCGAAAAAACATAGTCTCGCCAATCGACCCCAATATCAGGGATTAACTCTTTTTAATAAACTGGTTTCAATATTCCTTCTTGTTTTTTTTCTGGTCCTTCCTTTAACTGAAGGCTATTCCGCCCAGGTCACACTCACCTGGGACCCCAATAGCGAACCGGATCTGGCCGGATACGAGATCTATTATGGAACGGCATCCGGAAATTACCAATTAAATATTGATGTCGGGAATGTCACTACCTATTCTATAAACGGCCTTGATACCGGGGGGACCTACTATTTCGCAGCAACCGCTTATAATACAAGCGGTTTAGAGAGCGGTTACTCCAATGAGGTGGTCTACTCGGTTCCCTCCTGCACTTATTCCATATCTCCTACCAGTGCCTCCTTTCCCATCTCCGGTGGATCAGGGAGTGTACTGGTCACGACCCAGGCCGGCTGCAATTGGGGGACTTCGGCCCCACCTTCCTGGGTTACGGTCAATTCCGGGTCCGGTACGGGAAATGGAACCATGAGTTACTCGGTCTCTTCCAATACCGGGGGTTCCCGCATAGCGAGTTTGACCATGGCTGGAAATATTTTCACAATAAACGAAGCAGGCCCATCACTTTACAGCATCACCGCATCGGCCGGAACGGGGGGAGGCATCTCGCCCTTGGGTGTGGTCAGCGTTCAGTCCGGGTCCAACCAAATCTTTACCATCACCCCCAACAGCGGGTACAGAGTCTCAAACGTGACTGTTGATGGGGCCTCGGTAGGGGCGGTGACGACCTACACCTTCACCAATGTTACGGCCAACCACACCATAGCGGCGACCTTTTCTGC
>CAZSTT010000233.1:0-4771 GCA_964609705.1 uncultured Thermodesulfobacteriota bacterium | reverse complement strand
GGATTGAATGCGGGTCCATGGAAATGCCCTCTATATTACGCGGGAGCAGTACCGGTATGAGCATCGGGAAGGACAGCCTGTCCCCGGTTACCAGCGATTATGGGGCCCCTTTCCCCTTCTCAGGGACTATTCACCGGGTTGAGATAACCTTCCTGCCCTTCCAGTCGCCATCCGACGAAAAGAAGGAGGCCGGCGAAAGGTATCGTACCGAAATGGCCAGGCAATAATAAAAAAGAGGGGGGTTCTTACCCCCTCAAATTCTTGAACAGGAAAGGAAAGTCCATGGGACCGGAAGGATTATACCTTGAAGATTTTTCCCCGGGAAAACAATTCAAGACCCTCAAACGAACGGTTACGGAAACCGACCTGGTCAATTTTACTACCCTCTGCGGCTTCTTCGAATCGCTGTTTATGGATCAAACCTATGTCGAGGCCGAAACAGCCTTTGGCCGGCGCATCGCCCCCGGTGCCCTCACCCTGGCCTTTGCCGAAGGGCTGTCCATTCTTTCCGGCATCCTCCATCACACGGGCCTGGCCTTTCTGGGACTGGAGATGGAAATCAAAAAGCCGGTGTTTATTGGAGATACCATCGGAGTGGAAATCGAAGTCCTCGACCGCCGGGAAACTCAAAAACCGGACCGCGGGATCGTAACCTTTTTTCATCGGGTAACCAATCAGAAGGGGGAAGTGGTGATGGAATATCGGGTCAAGCGGATGATCCGACGCCGAGATGGGGTATGAAGAGCCTAATCAGACCCATTTGTCGGATTTTTATGCAATTTAGAACAACGTCCCGGTTTATAGGCTCGTTGAGTTCAAACCCTATTTTCGTATTGAACCGTCATGCCACGCTTTTTAGTGGCGTGACACCACGAAACATGAGATTTTATTCTGAATTCTGGCTCCTGGATTCTGAATTCCAAAATTCTATTTTCGCGTTAAACCGCCATGCCCCGCCTTTTGGGGCGTGGCACCACGAACTATGAAAATAGGGCTAGGCATGAGTGGGATCGAATCCTATTTTCGAACTAAACCCATAAACCATTAGGAGGAATAATGGATCAGAAAATGAAAAATATTTTTTCCATTGAAGGGAAAACAGCCCTCGTCACCGGAGGGTCAAGGGGGATCGGAGAAATGATCGCCGCCGGTTTTTTGAGTCATGGGGCCAGGGTTTATATCAGCTCCCGTAAGACGGCGGTTTGCGAGGCCACTGCCAAACGACTGAGCGACAGCTATGGGCGCGAATGTCTTTCTCTGCCTGCCGACCTGAGCGACCTCAAAGGCGTTGAATCTCTGGCCAAAGCCTTATCGGAAAGGGAAAGCAAACTGGATATCCTTGTTAATAACGCCGGGGCAACCTGGGGCGCCCCCCTGGAAGAATTCCCGGAAGTGGGATGGGACAAGGTAATGGACACCAATGTCAAGGCTATTTTTTTTCTTACCCAAAAGCTGCTGCCCCTGTTGCGGAAATCGGCTTCCGTCGAAAGTCCGGCCCGGGTGATCAACATCGGCTCGATTGATGGGATCAAAACCCCGTCTTTTGACAACTTCTCTTACGGTCCTTCCAAAGCGGCCGTGCACCATCTGACCCGGGTCCTGGCCGCGCGCCTGATCAAAGATCATATCATTGTCAATGCGATTGCCCCAGGCCCCTTTCCGACCTGGATGCTGAGCACCGGAGTCGGCTTTGGCGGAAAAATTGAAGGCGACGGCGTAGACTGGAAGCTGGTTGGACAAAGCAATCCCAGCGGTCGGGTCGGTACCATGGAAGACATCAGCGGATTGGCCATATTTCTCAGTTCAAGAGCGGGCGCCTATGTGGTGGGTCAAACCATTCCCTGCGACGGCGGCATGGTCGCCGTATCCTGAATATCAAAAGCATTGGAACAGGCGTTAGAGTTCATATGAACCACTCCTCTGTATCGGTCGAGCCCAATCTCTCTTCCTACGAAGCCTTGGCCGCCCTGTATAACGCTCTGATGACCGGGGTGGTGCTTTCCCTGGTGACCCGTCGCGGGGAAGAAGTGACCGCAGACTTTGTCCAGGCCCTTTTCCGGAGGCAGCATCTCGAGAAGTTTCTGCCCGGGCTTCGCAAGCTCGGTTTGGAAGAGCACCCGCACGCCGTAGCCTGCGCCCTCTATCACTACCATTCCAACGCCCTCGGTGGTGTCAAGACCGAGTATCTGCGTGAAAGTGACCGCAAGGCTTGGGTGCGCTATCCCCCGCCGCGCTGGATCTGGCGCGGAACGGCGGTCTGCGCCGTACCCCACAAGGTGAACATGGCCATGCTCAAAGGATGGCATGCCTACAACGGGGTAAGTCTGAAGAATCCGCGGCTCGGTTTTGTCTGTACCGGAACCATCACCTCCGGGGCACCTGGGCTGGAGGGCTACTATTACGAACACGACCGGCCGATCACTCCTGACGAGCGCCTCCGTTTCACAGATAACGAACGGATGCCCCGCGTCGACCCGGCCGGGCAACCCCAACTGGATGTGGTGGCCTGGCCGGAAGAACGTCAGCGTAAGACCTTTCGAAGCTATGCCATGGAGTATGTGCGCTCTTTGATCCCGACACTCATAGACCTGATCGGCCGGGAGGCCGCAGTGGATGAAATCGGTCGAACGGCCCGCCTTATCGGGATACAGTACTACGAGGAAGTCGCAAAAACCCTTGGCCTTCTGCCCAACGACGGCAGTCCGGCAGTCTTTGCACGCTTGTTGTCCCTGCTCCTGGCTGCCCAAGGGGAGGACGTCCTCCTCGATGTTCAAACTGCCGGTACGGCACGAGTCGAAATACAGGGCTGGCGTCTAATAGAGGGAGTGGCCTTAACGCAGGAGGATCAAGAGGCCGCCTTCACGGCCTGGAATGAACTCTGGATCGGAGCGGCCCTGGCCCACAACCGCTTCATGGACCTGCGGGTATTCGGTGACCTTCAGGAAACAATGGTTTGGTCTGCAACTTGATCTGCCCTATTTTCCCCGATCCTTTGGCTCGGCATAAGATGATTTTGCCAGCTCATGACTGATAGCTCATAAGGGAAGAAATGCGGAAGGCGGAAGGGGTGAGGCAGGGGGTGAAGAGCCAGTGGGAGATCGGAGTTCGGTTCTGGAAGGCCTGTGCCTCCGCTTCTTAGCTGGTGAGGAAGAGAAAGATCTAATGAATGATTTCTCCTTCCCAAAGGTCTTTCAAAAATTTTTTCCAGGGAATCAGCCGAAGATCCCCCGAGACCCTTTCTTCTTTTTCATGGGTCACCACTAAGGCTTTACGAGGCTTGTAGCTTTCAACAAATACGGTTAAAGGGCGGATATCCCTTTGATCGACCCTGGGAGTTCCCTTAACCTCGATAGCCACTTCTCCTTTCCCCAGGATAAAATCGACTTCCAGACCGTTTTTCGTGCGCCAGAAATTTATATCAAATCCTAAGTCCCGGTAGGCATTATACGCGGCTATCTCCATAAGGATAAAATGCTCAAAGGCCTTTCCAAACAATTCTCCCCGGAGTTCCGGGATCCGGCGTTTCGAAATCGTTCCGGCGACCCCGACATCAAACAAATAGAATTTCGGTGCCCGGCTGATGACTTGTCGATCCTGTCTTTTTTTAAAGGGCTCCACGAACCTTCCCAGGAGAGTATCCACCAGGATCTGAAAATATTCCTTAACCGTTTTGGAATCAACTCCGCAATCCCTGGCAATATTGGAATAATTGACGACCTCTCCATGCGAATACCCAACTGCATCAAAAAACCTGGAAAAAGCGGGAATATTTCGGGTCAGGCCCTCGGCAAACACTTCTTCTTTCAAATAGTCCTGCGTATAGGCCTTTAAGGACTTTTCATAATGATCCTGCAAATAATGGGCAGGAATCAATCCATGATTTAAGGCCCGTAAAAGGTTTAGATTCTCTATCTCGGCCGAAACCAATGGGAACAATTCATAGCGCCAGGCTCGCCCCCCCAAAAGGTTAGCCTTCCCCCGCTTGAGCTTTCGGGCACTTGACCCGCAAAGGATAAATTGCAGACCCTTATTCTCGATCAACCAGTGAACCTCGTCGAGGAGCTGCGGTACCTTTTGGACTTCATCCAGGATGATGGGCTGCTTTAGAAGATGGCTATCTTTAGCCAACAATTGTTCCCGCAGCAAAGAAGGTCTTTTCATAAATTCCAACAAAAGGTCGGTTTGCAGAAAATCATAAACAATACTTTGTGGATATTTTTCTTTTAAGTAGGTGGACTTCCCGGTTTTTCTCGGACCCCAGAAGAAGGCTGATTGCCGGCCAGGGAGCTTAAGGGATAAAATTCGCTGAATTAAAGCCATCGTTACCTTCCTTTATACTCCGAATTTATCCAACTATTTTGGAGGTTACTCCAAATAAGAGGGAATGTCAAAATTAATTCTTTAACTTGATATGGATGAAAACGGAGTATCCTCTTCGGACTTGGGGAGAATCCTCCGGGACAATCTTGGGGAAAAAAGCAGGAGAGAAGCCAAGTGTGAAAGCCCAAATAGGGGGATAAATAAAACAACACGGAGTTCAGAGTTCGGAGAGGGATTAAAAGGGGTCTATTTTCTTTAAATTAGATCGCAGTGTTGGGTCTAAATCGCACAAACTAAGCCAAACCTCTGCTTTTTATTGCCTTAAGAATAAAACCTTTCATGGCCTCAAAAACTATCTCTTCCTGATCCCGATGGGGGGAGTGCCGACATTGATCAACCATAAAAACTTCGACTCCACCTCCGGCCTGTGCTTCGATGGCCTGTATCTGGG
>CAZSTT010000232.1:0-4810 GCA_964609705.1 uncultured Thermodesulfobacteriota bacterium | reverse complement strand
ATGCCACGCCTTTGGTGGCGTGACACCACCAATCATGAAAATAGACTCGTTGGACATTAAACGCTATTTTCATGTTAAGTGGTTTCGGTTCATTTTGATCCTCTTTCTGATCGGGATGATCGGGGTTATTAATGGAGCCTCCCAACCGGTCTGCTCCGCTCCCGGCGACCAGGAATTAGAAAATAAATATAACCAGACCCGGGAGGCCTTTTATGCCCTGGACCGGTCTCCTCAAAGGGGACAACGCCAGCAATGGCAATTCCTGATCGAAGGATTCAAGGAAATCTACAAACAGCATCCGGAGACCCCCTGGGGAGAAAAATCCATGTTCATGGCCGGCCGGGTTGCTTATGTCCTTTACCAGTGGTCGGGGATGGAGTCGGATCTGGACCTGGCCCTCGATCATTTTTCACGTTTTGTCAACCACTATCCCCAGAGCCTCCTCGCCGACGACGCCCTTTTCTTATCGGCCGAAATTTTTTTACTGCACAAGAAAAACCTGGAAAAGGCACGGGAGACGGCCCTTTTTTTGATTAAAACCTACCCGAAAGGGGACATGAAAAAACGGGCTGAAGAATTGTTGCCGAAACTGGAAAAAAGCGGCCTTTTATCCGAAATGGATAAAACCGACCTGTTCAAGGAAGAAGAATCAAGGGATGAGAAAAAGGCCCCGGCGGGGACCGAAAACCAGTGGAAAAGCTATCCGCAAATTACCGGACTTCGACACTGGTCGACCCCTCTTTATACCCGTATCGCTGTGGATGTGGAAGGCCAGGTTTCCTATCGCCAAAGATTGCTGAAAAAAGATCCATCGATCGAAAAACCCGAAAGATTATATCTGGACCTCTATCCGGCACGATTGGCTTTAGGCACTTCTCCCTTAACCATTCAGGACGGTCTTCTACGGGGAGCTCGGATTGGGCAGTACAACGCTAACACCGTTCGCCTGGTCCTGGATATTGAAAGCATCAAAGGATATAAAATATTTTTCCTGGAAAATCCTTTCCGGTTGATTGTGGATGTTTCCGGCAAGGAAAAAATCGTGGCCCCCATAGTGGAACCCCCCGGCAAGGAAAAGAAACTTTCCCTGGCCCAGCAATTGGGATTGGGGGTGAAACGGATTGTCATTGATCCCGGGCATGGCGGCAAGGACAAAGGGGCCAGCGGGAAGAACGGCTTGCACGAAAAAAATTTAAACTTGAAAATAGCCAGAAAGTTAGCTCAACGGATTAAACAAGACCTTAATCTGGAGGTCTTATTGACCCGAGATTCGGATCGTTTTATCCCTCTGGAGGAGAGAACGGCCATTGCCAACACCAAGCACGCCGACCTTTTTGTCTCTATCCATATCAACGCCAGTCCCAATTCCCATGCCGAAGGTTTCGAAACCTACTTTTTAAACCTGGCTACCGATGAGGAATCCATGCGGGTGGCGGCCTTTGAAAATGCCACCTCCACCAAGCGCATCAGTGATCTGCAAAAAACACTCAAGGACATCATGCTGAATTCGAAAATCGATGAATCTTCACGTCTGGCCGGTCACGTTCAACAAAATGTGGTCCAGACCTTACAGGAAAAATATTCACCGGTAAAAAATCTTGGGGTCAAGCAGGCCCCCTTCTATGTCCTGATCGGCGCCCAGATGCCCTCCATTCTGGTGGAGGCCTCTTTTATTTCCAATGAGCGGGAACGGGAACGGTTGTGTCAGGATGATTATCTGGACCAGATTGTTGAAGGTTTGTTAAAGGGGATCGATAGCTATATCAAAGAAATTAAACTGGCCGGAAAGTGAGTGGCCTGAAATCCTGAGGAATGAGGCGTCCATAGTAGTACGCCGCAATAGCCTGCCCCGCTGAAAAGTGGGGGACGGATGAGGGCAATCCCGCCAACGGCGGGATTGATGGGCCTTTTTCAGAAACCTGTTAGGGAGCGGCAGAGGTCAGGGCAGAATATCTTTCCTTCGGTGTTTGGGACAATACTCGGTGGGTTGAGTCCCTTCCAGGTAAAATTCTTCCAGCTTTATCAGACAGTCCGGGGTCGCCAAATAGCCCGATGTCGGGTCAATCCAGGCGGTGGAGACCGTCTCCGGTCTCGGGAATTCAATGGCCGGTTTGTCGGCCAATACCGATCGCATGAGCCGGGCCCAGATCGGGGCACAGATCGCCCCTCCGGTAAAACCTTTTCCCCCGGGCCTGGGCTTGTCATAGCCCACCCAAACCCCGGTGATCACCTGGGGGGTATAACCGATGAACCAGGCATCCCGGTAGTCATCGGTGGTCCCGGTTTTGCCGGCGGCCGGTCGCTCCTGACTGAAATTGATGATGGATTTACCCGTGCCGTAAATCAATACATCTTTAAGCATCTGGGTGATCACGTAAGCGGTGGCCGGAGCGAGGACAGGATGAACGACCGGATTATTCTCAATCCAGGAGTTTCGGTTTCGGTCAAAGATGCGAATAATGGTCCTGGTTTCAGGTCGTAAGCCCCCGTTGGCGAAGGGGGTGTAAGCTAATACCAGGTCGATTAAAGTCACCTCTTCAGTCCCCAGCCCCAGGGAGAGATCATTAGGGGAGCGTAAGGAAAGGCCCAGGGACCCGGCAAAGTCGACAAAATAGGGGACCCCGATGGTGTCCAATACTTTTACCGTAATGATGTTATTGGAATAAGCCAGAGCCTGCCGAAGGGTAAGATCCCCGTAAAGTTTTCTTTCATAATTTAAAGGTTTCCATATTTCATGGTTGCCTTTATTATAGGCTACCGGGTTATCATTCCACAAAGAACCGGGGGTAATCCCTTTTTCCAGAGCGGCGGCATAAATGAGAGGTTTAATAGCCGAGCCGGGCTGCCGTTTGGCATAAAAGGCGCGATTATAGGGGTTCTGTTTAAAGTCCGCTCCCCCCACGGCGGCCAGGACATCGCCGGTGTTGGGATCCAGGCAGATCAAGGCGCCCTGTATCTCTGCAGAAATTTTTCTGACCCCTTCGCTCAAAACCTTTTCAGCCATCCTTTGAAAAGGCAAATCCATAGCGGTAGTCACTTCTAAGCCACCCTGCTCGACTACCTCCGACCCATACCGCTCGATTAACTTACTGCGAATATGGGCCAGATAAGAGGGGGCCTCCCCCGGTTTTATGATAGAAATAGGGCGATTCATTAACTTTTGCCCCTGTCCCAGAGGGATCATCTTCAATTCCAGCATGCGTTGCAGGACCAGGTTTCTCCGATCCCGGATTTTAGCCGGTTCTCCCAGGGGGTTATAGCGGGAGGGGGCCTTAGGAATTCCGGCCAACAAGGCACATTCGGCCTCGTTCAAATCCTCCGGGTTTTTATCAAAATAAAGTTGGGCGGCTTGAGCAATACCCCAGGCCCCGTTGCCGAAAAAAACCTCATTGAAGTACATTTCCAGGATTTGATTCTTGGTGTACTTCCGCTCATATTCCATGGCCAGGAGGCCTTCTTTGACCTTTCGCTGAATGGTTTTTTCGCTGGAAAGGTATTTGTTTTTGATCAACTGCTGGGTGATTGTTGAACCACCCTGGGCCATTTTACCTTTGACCACATCTTTTACCAGGGCTCGGGCGATCCCACGGATATCGATCCCTTTATGTTCATAAAAGCGGGCATCTTCAATGGCTACCAGGGCCTTCTGCAGAAAAAGGGGGATCCGGTCGATAGAGACCCAGTATCTTTTTTCAGGAAGGAGCCGGCCGACGAATCTTCCCTGGTTATCGAAGACTTTGACCGTGATATATCTGGACGGCAGATAGGGGAAAGTGGCAATTTTTACTTGAGCCCAGGTCGATGAGCCCAAGGCAAGGTCTGAAAATACCAGTATAAACAGGATTAAAGAGATTTTTTTAAACATGGGTGGCAGGGGAAAAGGGTTCCAGCCTCCTTAATAAAGGATAAAAGTTGAAAATGAAAAAATATAACAAATTTCTTGACAAAACGAAACAAAAATAATATTTTTATTATTTTTAAATCGGGCCGTTAACTCAGGAGGTAGAGTATCTGCCTTTTAAGCAGAGAGTCGCTGGTTCGAGTCCAGCACGGCCCACCACTTAAAGTCCCCATCGTCTAGCCTGGCCCAGGACACCGGCCTTTCACGCCGGCAACACGGGTTCAAATCCCGTTGGGGACGCCAAAGCTTTTTATTGGGTTAGTCCGACAGGCTAACCCTTTTTTTATTGTTTTCCTGATTATTTGAAATCTGTTGCTCGTTTCTGGCTACTGGCTGCTCATTGCCCGTAATAACAAGCAACGAGTAACCAGAAACCAGCAACCGATTAGGCCGCCTCGGGTTGATCTGATTTGATGGGTCTGCATTTCATATAGCGCTTCGGTTCTTCGATGATATCCCATTGCCCGGAAGACCTGATTTTTGTTCTGGCTTCTTGCCGGCTTTGATGACCGTTATCGATAAAAAGAACCCCTTCCTTTTTGCATATCCGGTTTAATTCCCGCAGGACACTCTCCGGGGAAGCAACCATGTGGAACATATCCAGGGCATAGATGATATCCGCCGTTTCATCTGGGATTGGAATTATCCCGCCTTCCGTCAACAGGGCGATCACATTGGTCCAGCCTTCCCGGGTGGATCGTTTATTAACCGTTTCGATGGCCAGTTCATGGATGTCCACGGCCAGTACCCGCCCTTCGGGTCCGACCAGTTCCGAGGCATGTTTCAGGTAGGAACCTGGACCGCATCCATAATCGACTACGGTCTGACCCCTTTCAATCCCGAACCGATCCAGAAGGGATCCGACCGAAACCAACCGGTCCCGGATATCAAACATTAATTTCATTATTC
>CAZSTT010000231.1:0-4816 GCA_964609705.1 uncultured Thermodesulfobacteriota bacterium | reverse complement strand
TTATTTGCCTAAATCTAGTGCAGAGCGTCACCTAAGCTGGAAACGGGCTATGGTGAATGCACTGCCTGGAATCAAACTCTGCTGGACGGGACGGGATTGGGCGATTACTCACCTTTTGGACAACCCAAAAATAAGACCCCCTTGGTCCTTCCGACGCAGAAATTGGGGAAAATGGGGCGTTTTGCAAAAGTCTCAGGGAGAAATAAATGCAGCTTCTAAACCCGCTCTGGCTCCTTCTTCTGGGCCTTATCCCGGTTCTCCTTATTATTCACAGCCTCAAACCCAAGGCCAGCGAAGTGGAGGTGACCGGACTTTTCCTATGGAAAGAGGTTTTGCAAGAGGCCCGGGGGGGAAGCCGGATTCAGTCCCTGATGCATAATCTTCCCCTTCTGCTGCAGATCCTGATCGTCATCCTCTCTTCCCTGGCTTTGGCCGAACCCGTCTGGACCCGTCCGACCACAATCAAAGGAAACGTGGTCCTGGTCCTGGACTCCAGCGCCAGCATGCAAACCAGGACCTCCAGGGGGACCCGGTTTGACCAGAGCCGAGCGGAGGCTCTCCGGCTGGTCGGCGAACTTTCGGAAGAAAGCAGGATGCTCATTATTGAAGCCGGGAACAGGCCTGAAATAAAGTCCCCTTTTTCAAAAAACAAAAAACACCTAAGGGAAGTGCTTGAAGGTATTCGGCCCTCGGATGTTTCCGGAGACATAAACAGCGCCCTCTACCTGGCCTTTTCTTTCGTCGAACCGGGAACCGAGGACCAGGTCTACCTTATTACCGACGGGGCGGTAAAAGGCCTGGACAGCCTCCTGCAAAAACACAACAGATTGCAGCTCCGAGTTATTTCAGAAGGAAAGACCAATGTGGGCATTATCAACTTCCAATGCCGGCCCGATCCGGGAGTTGGCGATGTTTACCAGGCCCTGATCGAAGTAAAAAATTTTAATCTCCACCCCGTCATTTGCCCGATTCAGTTGACCATCGGTCAGGAAATCGTCTTTAAGAAAACCGTCGGACTGAGGAGTCTGGAAAAAAAACGGTTTCTGATCCCCCTCTTAAGGCCCGGAAGCGGAATCGCCATAGCTTCACTGGATTTCAGGGACGATTTTCCTTTGGATAATCAGGCCTACCAGGTATTGAGGGCCTCCGGAGAACTATCGATTTTAATGGTGACCCGTGGAAATTATTATCTAAGGACCCTGTTGGAAGCCTTCCCTCATTTCAGAGTCGATACGATCCAGGAGATCAATCGCTCCTCCTGGGAGGAGCAAGTCCAAAACTACGATCTCGTTATCCTTGATGGCATTTCCCCACCGGCCACCGAGCGCGGGAACTTCCTGATGATCAACGCCTTCTCCCCCTCGATCCCCATCACCAGGACCGGCATCCGGGAAAGTCCCGTCATACTGGATTGGGATCGAAGCCATCCGATCATGCAGGATCTTGATCTGGGAACGCTTCAGGTCCGATCAGCCACCCTGGTAAACCCGGAAAAAGGGATTAAGCCCCTGCTGGAGGCCAGGAATCAGGGCCTGATTTATGCTTATGAAAAAGAAGGCCTAAGGGCCATCCTAATTAATTTCGATTTGAAGCAATCGGATCTTCCCTTCCGGGTAGCCTTCCCCGTGCTCATGACAAACTGTTTCAAATGGCTTTCGCCCCATCAGTTTTCCTCCGCTCCCCTCCAGGTTAAAGCCGGAGAACCATTTCCCTTATATCTGAGACCGGCCACCCAATCGGTTTCCATCGGCTTACCCTCCGGGAAATGGGTGAAACAACCGGTGCCCTCCAATCCCTTTCCCTATTCGCCTACGGAGCAGGTGGGGATCTATACGGTCCTGGAAAAAAAGAAAAGAACCCATTTTGCCGTGAATCTGTTTGACGAATCAGAATCCAATATCCGGGTGGACCCTTCCGGACTGGAAAAACAACCGGACCGACTTATAGCGGGAAAAGAAACCGTCCGAACTCCGGTTCAGACCTGGTTCCTGATTCTCCTGGTGACCGTTATCCTCCTGGTCCTGGAGTATTACCTTTGGCTGAATCGGCTTTAAATGTCAGTGAGATTCCCTATCGATTTCCAAAGGCCGAGGACCATTAATTTTACATTAATCAGAAGCTGAACCCATGTCCCTTACCCTTTTAAAACCCATTTTTCTGATAGCCCTGATAGCCATTCCCTTGCTCTGGATGGGCTTTAAAAAAACCTTTCCCAGGGAATTGTCCTCCAGAGAAAAGGTCCTCTTTGGAGGCCTGAGGTCTCTGCTGCTTTTGCTGCTGATTCTGGCCCTCTGTGATCTCAGGCTCCTCAGCCCTTCGGACCGTGTCAATCTCTTTTTCGTCTTTGACCAGTCGGAGAGCATTAACGCCCGGGGGAAAAACGCGGCCCTGGCCTATATGAAAAAGGCCGTGTCCGGAATCGGGAAAGAGGACCGGGCGGGCCTTATCCTCTTTGGAAAAGAGGCCTCCCTGGAAAGGGAATTGGGGCATGATTCTTTTCCGGCCGATCTCAGATCACAAATCGATCCCAATGCCACCAATATCAAAGATGCCCTCCATCTGGCCTTAGGTCGTTTTCCGGAATCAGGGAAAAACAGGATCGTCCTTTTTAGCGACGGCAATGAGAACCGGAAAGAAGCCAGGGAGGCGGCCTATCTGGCCAAGTCTCTAGGTATAGAGATTTTGCCGGCCCCGCTGACCTCCTGGTTCCAGGGGCAGGAGGTCTTTATGGAAAAGGTGGAAAGTCCACCGACAGCAGATCTCCAGACGCCCTTTGAAATCCGTGCCCTTTTCTCCAGTACCCACGAGGGGGAGGGGGAATTGATCCTTTTGAGAAACGGCCGACTGCTGAAAAATGAGCGGGTCAGGTTCCAGGCCGGGAAGAATGTCTTTCGCTTCAGCGACGTGATCAAGGATCCGGGCCTCAACCTTTACACGGCGGTCATCAATTCCCCCAGGGATGAAATTTTTCAAAACAATCAGGGATTATCCTTTACCCAGGGAACCCGAAAAGCCCGGATACTCTACTTAACAGGCCACCGGGAAAAAACGTCTCCCCTGGCGGAGGCATTGAAGAAACAGGGTCTGGCGATCATTCAAAAAGACCCCGCTGATCTGTCCGAATTGTTTAACGACCTCCTGGATTACAGCGCCATCGTCCTTCATGATGTTCAAAGCCGGCATTTTTCACTGGCCACTATGGAAAACCTGGAACGCTATGTCAAAGATACCGGAGGGGGGCTGGTTATGATCGGCGGGGTAAACGGCTTTGGCGCAGGGGGATATCTCAATACGCCGGTGGAAAAAGCCCTGCCGGTTTCCATGGATGTCCCGACCAGTATGGAATTCCCGGGATTTGCCCTGGTTCTTTTGATCGACAAATCCGCCTCAATGGCCGGGAACCTGGAAAAGAAGAATAAGATGGAGGGGGCCAAAATTGCCGCCTATGGGGCGGTGGAGTCCCTGAATCCCCAGGACGTGGTGGGCATTCTGGCCTTTGACTGGGTCTTTCAGTGGACGGTTCCTATGACCTCGGCCAGGGAGAGGCCCAAAATCGCCCGCCAGCTTTCTACCCTTAAAGAGAGTGGAGGAACGGATCTTTATCCGGCGCTTCAGGAAGCTTACCGCGTGCTCCGGGAGATGAAAGCCTTTAAAAAGCATGTAATCATCCTCTCCGATGGACTCACCCAGGAAGCGAACTTCCCGGCCTTACTTCGTTCCCTGCGGGAATCCGGGATAACGGTATCCACCGTATCCGTCGGCAATGACGCGGATGTCAACCTGATGAAAGACATCGCCAAATGGGGGGCCGGCCGCAGTTATTATACGGACGATTCGGAAAAGATACCCCGGATTTTCGTGAGTGAAACTCAGCTCGCCGCTAAAAAAGTCATTGTTGAAAAAGCGTTGAAGCCCAGAGCCCGGATGACATCGGACCTGACCAAAGGGATCCCCACCGGGGACCTGCCTCTATTGCAGGGGCAGGTGATTACCTATCCCAAGCCGGGGGCGACGATCCTTTTCGAGACCGGGGAAGGGCCCCTCTTATCGACCTGGCAATATGGTCTGGGCCGGACGGTTGCTTTTACCTCTGATCTTTCCCCCAGATGGGGGAAGGCCTGGATCCTCTGGGAACATTACGGGGCCTTTGTTTCCCAGATGGTCAAATGGGCCAAGCAAAAAGAAACCCCCATGAACTACCAGGCTGCCCTGGAGCGGAAAGGCGGATGGAACACCTTCCAGGTAGAGGTAACCGACGATCGGGGTCTTTTAATGAACCTTCTTGATCTGAAAATGAACATCCTTTTTCCGTCCAGGAAAAATACACAGGTCCCGGTCAATCAGACCGCCCCTGGAAAATATGAAGGAACATTTCAGGCCGAAGAAGTGGGGGTCTATTATCTGAGCCTCTATTCCTCCGATTCCGCTGGGGCACCTTCCGGTCCGAAGATTTTTGGTTACGGCGTCCCTTACACCGATGAATTCAAAGAAGTCGGGGTGAATCAGGAACTCCTCTCCTCCCTGGCCGCCTTGACCCGGGGACGCCTTCTGGATGTCAATAGCCCGCCCCAAGGGCTTTTCAAGACCGATGGCAGCCTCAAGGAGACCGGCCCGCCCCTTTGGCCCTTCCTAACGTTAGGAGCCTTGCTGCTTCTTATGTTGGATGTGGGAATTAGAAAACTGGTGAGCACTGGTTATTGGGGAAATCAGTAAAGACTGATACAATCGTAACAAGTGGCCACAACCCAAAAAACGTCATGGCGGCCGGTAGGATACACGGACAGCTTTACGAGGACCACGAGGGAGGTCAAGCGAA
>CAZSTT010000230.1:0-4885 GCA_964609705.1 uncultured Thermodesulfobacteriota bacterium | reverse complement strand
TTTTTTTGATAAATTCTATCCATTTTGCGTAGAATTTTATTCTTTAGTTACTAAGGGTATATGGAAAAGATATTTCTTCGGGCCGCCTGAGGACTGCCCGTTGTAAGAAGAGGAGTTTTTGCATGATCATTATTTTAAAACCGAGAGCCACCAAACTGGACGCCGATGAGATCATCGCCAGTATCGCCGACCTGGGCCTGAAACCGCTCTATATGCCGGGAACAGAACGGACCGTTCTGGGGGCTATCGGCGACGAAAGGGTCCTGGCCGGTCTGCATCTGGAAAGTCATCCCCTGGTTGAGCGGGTCACCCCGATCCTGACCCCCTATAAAATGGTAAGCCGGGATATCCACCCGGAAAATACGGTGGTTGAGATCGGCCAGGTTCCGGTTGGCGGGAAGTTGTTTGTAGTCATTGCCGGTCCTTGCGCCATAGAGAGCCACGAACAGATGACGGCCACCGCCCAGGCGGTCAAGGAGGCCGGGGCCCACTGTCTGCGGGGCGGGGCCTTCAAACCGAGGTCAAGTCCCTACAGTTTCCAGGGACTGGGTCTTAAGGGCTTACGTATGCTCCAGGAAGCCGGACAGAAGACCGGCCTTTCCACCACCACCGAGGTCGTCGAGGCCGGAGATGTCCCCACGGTGGAACGGTTTGCCGATGCCTTTCAGGTCGGGGCCCGCAATATGCAGAATTTCCGCCTCCTGACCAAGCTGGGCCGCTGCCGTAAACCGGTCATCTTAAAACGCGGCATGGCCGCCACTGTGGAAGACCTGCTTCTGGCGGCCGAGTACATCGTCTCTGAAGGAAATCCCAATGTGATCCTCTGCGAACGGGGCATACGCACTTTTGAAACGGCCACACGCAACACCCTGGATTTAAATGCCATCCCTTTTCTAAAACAGAACAGCCACCTGCCGGTCATCGTCGATCCCTCGCACGGCACCGGGATCCGGGACTTCGTGGCGCCTATGGCCAAGGCGGCGGCGGCCTGTGGTGCCGACGGTCTTTTGATCGAGGTTCACCACAATCCCAAAGAAGCCCTTTCCGACGGGCAGCAATCCCTCTATCCCCAACAATTTACCCGGCTGATGAAGGAATTGCGCCCATTTGTGAAAGCCGCCGGACGGGAACTGTAGTACAAAAATAGGGTTCGAGGGTTTTAAATTCCACGCCTTTCACGCGGTTCCCCATGGGGAACCTTTTCTATAGCTCGACGATACGGCTTCCGAATGGAAGCCTCTTCAAAAGCTCGACGAAGTCGAGCGGCTCGAGCGGCTGAATCCTTGACCCCTTGGCCCCTGGAATCCTTTTTTCATGCTTCGGAGTGGGCAGGCGGGCAAGAGGGATTAACACTATAATTTATCCGAGAATTTTATCTTCTTTTTTTATTCATCTTCGCCGATTTCCCCCACGACCTCTCTTTTCTGCTTGACCCAGGGGAGGAGAGGCAGGATCAACAGGGTCAGGACCACCAGCATGATGACCAGGGTAATCGGCCGGGTAAAGAAAATGCCGGGGCTGCCGTTGGACATGATCAGGGATTGACGCAGGGCATTTTCCATCATCGGTCCCAGGACCAGGGCCAGGACCAGGGGGGCGGCTTCGTAATTAAACTTCTTCATTAAATAACCCACGACCCCGAAAACCAGCATCAAACTGATCTCGGCCGTATTGTTGTTCAAGCTGTAAACCCCGATCAGACAAAAAAGTAGAATGAGAGGGAAGAGAACCGGATAAGGAATTTTTAAAATTTTGACCCACAATCCGATAAGGGGGAGATTCAAAACCAGGAGCATCATATTACCGATATACATACTGGTCACCACCCCCCAGAACAGATCGGGGTGCTGTTTGATGAGCATGGGGCCGGGCTGCATTCCGTAAATGATCAAGGCCCCCAGAAGCATGGCCATGACCGCATTAGAGGGAATGCCCAGGGTGAACAAGGGGATGAAGGCCCCGCCGGTGGCGGCATTATTCGCCGATTCCGGGCCGGCCACCCCTTCAATAACCCCGGTCCCGAATTTTTCCGGATGGCGGGAGATTTTTTTCTCCAGGGCATAGGAGACAAAAGAAGAAATCACCGCCCCTCCGCCGGGGAGGATACCGAGGAAAAAACCCAGCACCGAACCCCGGGTTATCGGCCAGGCACTGTCCTTCCAGTCCTTCAGGTTCGGAAACAACCCTTTAATCCTGGTTCTGAAGACATCCCGCCTGATTCCGGCTTCCACATTTAACAGTACTTCGGAAATGCCGAACAGACCCATGACCACCGGAACCAGTCCCACCCCGTCATTCAAGAAATAGAAACCGAAAGTAAAACGGGGAGTGGCGGTCATGATGTCCATTCCGATCAGCCCCAGGAACAAGCCGAAGGCGGCCATAATCAAGGCCTTGGGCATGGACCCGCCGGCCAGGAAGGTGAGGATGATCAGGCCCAGGAGCATGAGGCTGAAATATTCCGGGGGACCGAATTTCAAAGCCGCCTCAGCCAAAGGAGGCGCCAGGAACATCAAGCCGACGATAGAAATCGAGCCGGCAATAAAGGAACCAAAGGCGGCCATGCCCAGAGCCGGTCCGGCCCGGCCTTTGCGGGCCATTTGATAGCCGTCCAGGCAGGTGACCACCGAAGCCGCTTCCCCCGGGATATTGACCAGGATGGAGGTAGTGGATCCGCCGTACATGGCCCCGTAATAAATGCCCGCCAGCATAATGATCGCCGAAACCGGTGAAACATGAAAGGTGCTGGGAAGGAGCAAAGACATGGCGGCCACCGGGCCTAACCCGGGCAGCACCCCGACCAGTGTACCGATCAACACTCCGATGAAACAGAAAAAAAGGTTCATCGGCTGAAGAGCCACTTGAAAGCCCAGAAGAACGTTGGCGAAAATATCCATTTTTCAGAATCCCAGGAACCCAGTCGGGAGCTGGGCCTTCAGCCAGAGTTGGAAGATGACATAGGAAGCCCCGGCCGCCCCGATGGCTCCGGCAATGACTTTTATCCAGTGCAGGGGCTGCATAACCCGCAAAAGAAAAGCGATGAGCCAAAAGGTGTCCAGGAGGAACCCCAGGAACTTGAAAAGGAGGGTATAAAGGACCAAGGCCCCCATGACCATCAACATGGTCGGCCAGCTTTTTTTCTGCCAAAGGTCCTTTATTTTTTCCCTGCTCTTCTTGGAAAACTGCTGGAAGAAAACCACCAGGGACAATCCGATAATGGCCAGACCGGAAAGAAAGGGGAGAAATCCCGGGCCGGGAGAAGAAAAGGATCCCAGCCCGTATTTCCCTGAATAGAGGGCAATGGCCAGACCGGCGGCTAACCAGAAGAGACTGGATCGCTGGTCGTTATTTTTCATGGCCTACCTCGATGTTGCAAAAGCCGAGGATGTTGCAGATCCGCGGCGGCAAGGGTGAAGGTGTACTAAAGTACTGCGAACCCTTGCCAACAAAGGAGATGCAAGATCATACGGCTTTCCCGGAGGGTAAAAATTGATCGATTTATTAGTAAAATCCAAATTTCTCCTTGAGTGACTTTAGTATTAGCCAGGAATTATTATATTATTTTGGATTATTAAATCGCCATCTCAAAGTCAATTTTTATGCAAATTCGAGGTCTATTTTTTATAGCCGATACCCAGGCCTTTGATTAACTCACCCGTCTCCTGGTAATCCCTGATAATCAGCTTGGTCAAGGCATCACTTCCCAGATAGGCCGGGGGCAGATCGAACTTATCCATGGACTCCAGAAACACTTTGGATTTCATGGCTTCGGCAAAGGCATTCTGAAGTTTCTGCACCGCCACCGGAGGCATTCCGGCCGGCCCCATAAAACTCAAACCGGAATGGACCGAAAATTTAATCCCCTTTTCAATCAGAGTGGGGACATTGGGAAAGGCATGCATCCGTTGATCGGTGCAAACCACCAAGAGTCGCAATTTCCCGGCCAGGACATGCTCTTTCCATTCCGGGGTCTGGGAAACCACCTGGACGTGCCCGCCCAGCAGGGCGGCCACGGCCTGGGTTCCACCGGCAAAAGGGACATGGTCCCATTTGATCCCATTTTTTTTGGCCAGGTATTCCATAACCAGATGTTGCCCTGATCCCAATCCGGAGGTGGCATATTTGATCTTATTGGGGTTTTTCTTGGCATAATCCAGGAGCTCCTCCAGGGATTTCCAGGGGGCATCGGCCCCGACCACGATACCATACTGATAAAGGCCGTATTGCATAATGAAGGTGAAGTCTTTTAAAGGATCATAGGGGACTTCCTGAAGGTGCGGGATCCGGCAAAAATTGGCGGTAGGGGCATTATAGATGGTGTATCCGTCATTTTTTTCCCCCTTGACCCTTCCCAGAACCAGGGTCCCGGAAGCCCCGACCTGGTTGGTGCAAATGATAGGTTGTTTTAAGATCTTAGCCGCTTCCGAAGCCAGTGCCCTGGTGGTCAGGTCGGTGGAACCACCGGCGGCATAACCGATAAGGATATTGATCGGCTTATTGGGATAATCCGACCCCAAGGCAAAACCCGAGACCAAAAGACAGAAAATTACCAATAAAATTCCTACAAAAGCCCCTCTCTTCATCTTCGTTCTCCTTTTTCTTTGAACTCTTTTAAAAGTGACCTCTATTCCGACATCTTTGGGCCTACTTAAGTATAAAGAAAAATCTTTGTCAAGAATTTAGTGAAAAGGAAAACAAAGCCGACCGGAGAAGGCCCCGAAAGTCCCGTTAAACCGCCATGCCCTGCTTTTGGGGCGTGGCACCACAAAACATAAAGTTAGACCGAGACAACGAGATCCCTCGAAATCTATTTTCGTATTAAAAGACAAGAATAGGTTGAAGAAAACAGCCCTGATCGTGTAAACCGGCTGAACCGTTAATAACC
>CAZSTT010000229.1:0-4916 GCA_964609705.1 uncultured Thermodesulfobacteriota bacterium | reverse complement strand
AAATAATAAAAGTAACAATCAAATTTGTTTAGTAAAATCCGGATTTAAAAATAATAATAAATGTTTATGAATTTGGCAGTCCTCATGGAAGTCTCCATGGCAGTCCTCATGGCAGTCCTCATGGCAGTTTGACAGGGTTTTTTAGGTCTGATATTGCGTTGAACCATGATGGTTCCTCAATATCAGCAGGTGTCAGAGTCCCAGGTACCGAGGGTTGAAATACCGGCAGCGTTCAGCTTCCTATTTCAACCCTCACGTTACAAGGTGGCCTATGGAGGCCGGGATGGGGCTAAGAGCTGGACCTTCGCCGATGTCCTCCTGATCATGGCTGCCAGTCGCCCCCTGCGTATCCTCTGCACCCGCGAATACCAATCCTCGATTGCCGAATCGGTCTATAAAGTCCTCATCGATCAAATAGTCCGCCTCAATCTTCAAGACTACTACGAAGCCCCCCAGCGAACGATTATCAAAAGTAAATGCGGGTCTGAATTTATCTTTAAGGGTCTCAAGATGAATATCATGGAGATTAAATCGACCGAGGGGATTGATATCTGCTGGGTGGAAGAGGCCCAAATGATGAGCGACGAATCCTGGCAAATTCTGATCCCGACGATTCGAAAGCCAAACTCCGAGATCTGGATGTCATTTAACACCGGCCAGGCTGATGATCCTACCTATACGCGATTTGTGTTGAGCCCTCCGCCTGATGCCCAGGTCCGCAATGTCAATTATTACGATAATCCGTTTCATTCTGAGGTCATGGAAAAGGAGCGGCTTTATCTAAAACGGGTCGATCCCGAGGCCTATGAGCACGTCTGGCTGGGGAAGCCGCTCAAGATCTCGTATGCCGTCTTCTGCTAGAAAAAATACATAACAGATATTTTTGAGGCCCAGGAGGATGAGCAGCTTTTTTTTGGGGCTGATTTTGGCTTCTCGACCGATCCGTCGTCTCTTACCCGTAGTTTTATCCGAGGTAAAAGGCTTTTTATTGAATACGAGGCCTATGGGGTAGGGGTTGAGCTGGACGATATGCCCGAGTTTTATGATTCGGTCCCCGGGGCCCGCGACTGGAAGATAAAAGGCGATAATTCCAGACCGGAGACCATCAGTTACATAAAAAAAAAGGGTTCAATATCGAAGCAGCCGACAAGTGGGAGGGAAGCGTCAAGGACGGAATCTCCTTCCTGCGTAAGTTTGAGCAGATTGTTATCCATGAGCGCTGCAAAAACACCAAGAAGGAATTCGAACTCTATTCCTGGAAGAAAGACAAGCAGACAGGACTTATACTCCCGATTATTGTCGATGCCCATAACCACTGCATCGATGGAATACGATATTCCATTTCCGATTACATCAAGGCCAGCTTACACGCCGGATTTGAGGACTGCCTTGACTGATAAAGGCGCGTGAGGCGTGAATATAATTATGACCCCAACCCCTCTGATTGAAAAAATGACCATTTCTGAGCTATTCCCGACCATGGCTCAAAAGGACTTTGCCCATATCACCGGCGAGGATGCCGGATTTATGGCCAGGGCCTATTACTATAAGGCCCTGGATGGCGGTGCGGAGTTTCAGGAGATTTGCGGCGGGTTTGTTCCTCCGGCCCAAAAGCCCGGGTTTGCGGTGGTGGTTGGATTAGGCCGAAATGATGATCCGGTTATTGATAAGGCCTGGAAGCTGGGGACCAAGAGAATAACCGTATTGGCCGAGGATCAATCCAAGGACCTGACCAATCTCGTTGTAAAGGTATTGGCCTTAAGGAAAGCTTATTTCCCGGCACTGGATAAGGGTTTCTATTGTGACGGCGATGAGAGTTTAAGTTTTCGGATCGCCCAGGTCATGAATTCTTTTGAAGATGAGATCCCGCTGGTGATGATCCCCGGTCTTTACAGCCAGCAGTCCACGTCCTTCCGTGATTATATGGCCACCCTGAGTATGTATAGAAAGATTCTGGACCGGGGTGGATGCGACATACTTCGGAATGCCATGAATATCTTTCCCAAAGAGGCCCTGACCACCCGCGGTGAAACCGCCTGGGAGGAATTCCCGGAGGTAAGCGCCCTGGCCTATGCGGTCCATGGGCTGATGGTCAATCCGATGTTGGATGTCGATGAAGGGGTTATTGAAGAGGAAGATATGTAATAACCGTTCGTCGTTCGGCGAAAGGCCACTAAAGCATTAAACTTTTAGCGGGAGGTAAGGAAAATGGCAGATAAAGTCGTAACGATTGGCGGGCAAGCCACCTATGAATTGCTTGATGAAGACAATATGGCCTCAAACAGCGACAAGGCAATCCCAACCCAACAAAGCGTGAAGGCCTATGTGGACAGTTCTATCGGAATCGGGGGCATCACTGCTGATGCGGCGGAAATCAATAAACTCGACGGCCTGGCCGCTACAAAAACAGAACTTGGCAAACTCGCCGGTGCCGGGGCCATTGTGGCCAGCGGAACCCAGCAGGTCCATGTGGGCGATGCCAGGGTCAATTATGCAACTCCCGACCTGGACACGGAAGCTGAGATTATCACGGCCTTCAATACCACCAACGGAAAACTCAATGCTATCCTGGCCGCCCTGGAAGCGTTCGGGATCAATGCTTCAGTATAAGCAGCACGAGGTCTCAAATGATTTCAATTTCTACCGCTACCGTCCTTGTAATCCTCCTGGCCGTGTTTCTGGGCGCGATCCTGACCCTCACAGGATTCGCGCTCGGGGCACTGGTGGTCTTTCGGACCAAGAGGGAACCGCACGAAAGTCTTTTTAAGATCGGACAGGAAAAAGGCGACGCTTTTATTGTCGATGATTATAGGGATGGAGTTGAGGATACGATCACTAAAGGGCGAGACCCAAAGACCGATGATCCGGTCCCGTCAATTATGGCCAAGTTTAATGAGAAATTTTTACGGCAGTATAATGAACGCAAACAAGCAGAGGCAGAATGAGCCTATTGAAGGGGTGATTTTATGGGCTATATTTGTTACGACGTGCGCTGTCCGAATTGCGCTGAGGCTTTCTATGAAACCACCGAGCTTTATGATCCCAATAAAATGACCACCGGGGAGATGCTCAGGTTCAAGAAAAAGTACGGTCCAGAAGGTTATAATTGGAGCCTGCCTTTCTCGGATCACGATATGTCCGAGGGGATCGTCTGTGTTGAATGCGGGGGACCCCTGGCTCCAAGCGGAAAGGTGAAGGTTGAACCGCTAAGTTTCGCAGAGGGCATAGCGCAGAGCGCAGAGGGCGAAAATCCACAGGCGGAAATTGCCGGTATCCCGGTATTGAATGCGACCGAGGAGGAAGAGGAACAGCTTTCGATTCTTTCTGACCATACGGAATCCAGTCAGGAAGAAGAACTGGTCGAAGATCCCATGGCTAAATACCTTACTCAAAAAGCCTGTCCGGAATGCGGACGGTTTTTTGGAGTTGATGAATGGGAGGTCCACCTGGCGTCTCATACTCCGGAAGTCCGGGCGCAGATACTGAAACCGATAGAACCGGCAAAAAGCATGGAGCATAGCGCAGAGGGTAAGAACCGGCCAGAGAGAGGTAAAGGCAAGGGAAAAAAGAACGTTCGGGAAGTGAACGAGCCGGAGCTTTTCGGGATGGCGTGCCCTTTTTGTGAATTATCTTTTGAGCATAATCCTGAATTTGAGGCCCATATTAAGACCCATGACCTGGGGGGAGTGCAGCAGGTAACACAGCAGTAATAACCAAACCGACAATCAGGGTGATCAGAGGGACCCGGCCAGGTCCCGAGATCCGATAAAGCAAATTAAGCGGCTGTTAGGAGCCTAACCTTCTGACAGCCGTTTTTTTTGGCCCTGATTAAGGAACAACATGGTAGACGAAACCGGAAACGAAACCGTACCAGAAACAGGCCGAGAGGATTTCAACCTGTCCAGCCTTCCGCCCGCAGGACATTTGAAGGCCGGAACATTTTTCTTTACTCTCTTTGAGGCCTCCCTGCAGGAACGCCGACGCCTGGAACTCGAAGAGCGCTGGATGGAAAACCATCGTCTGTATCGCGGGGATCATCATGGCCCCAATCATCGCCGGGTCGTCTATAAGAACCGGAAGAAAAAACAGACCATCAACCTGCTCTTCGCCAATATCATCCGGACTGTGGCCAATATCACCGCCCGAAACCCGGTGGCTGAGGTCGTCAGCACTGACGGGATCGAAGACGGGACCGATATTCTGGTCAGCCAGAAAATTAAAAATTGGTGGAACGATGCCGAGCAGGCCATTTCTCTGTCCAAGTCCGCCCTGAATAATGAGATCTACGGGATCACCACCGAGAAGTCTATTTATAGTCATTCTCAAAAGCGTACCGATACCATCGTGGTTGATCCTTTTGCCTGCCTTCCCGCGCCCGGGTATTACGAAGAATGGGATGACAGCCCTTATTTTTGTCACTTCTACCCCATGAACCGGGCGATGGTCGCCAATATGTTCGGTAAGAAGGTGGAAGAAATAGAGGCTGATGATGTTTACAGCCTTTTAGGGGAAGACCGGGAAGATAACCGGCCCATTCCCTCCGGCACTTATTTCGGGTCACAAAACTATCCCGGGAATTACACCCCTGTTCAACACCCCAAATACGGCGGCCACAACATCAAAGAAGAAAGAGCCCTGGTTATTGAGATTTGGGTCAGGGATTATACGAAAGAGGATATCAAGGAGATGGTCGAACAGCCTCTCCTTAACCCGGAAACCAGTGAGCCTGTCCTTGATCCTGAAAGTGGCCTGCCCTTAACGGAGGTCGTCGAAGTGGTTACCGGTCAACAAGACAAATATCCGGGCAATATCCGGGTAGTGACCTTGACTAACCATGGCCGCCTGATACTGGATGATAAGCCCAATCCGAATATCAATCTGGCCCTGCCCCGGGAAGTGTCAAGCAAGACCTACCT
>CAZSTT010000228.1:0-4943 GCA_964609705.1 uncultured Thermodesulfobacteriota bacterium | reverse complement strand
ACTTCGTCGAGCTTTAGAAGAGGCTTCCATTCGGAAGCCGGGACATGAAAATAGAGCGGGTCAACGAGATGCCTCGAAATCTATTTTCGTGTTAAATATAGAAGAAAGGGCTTAAAAGTCAAGCACAGGTATTATTATGAAAAAATCCATTCTCTTCACCGTGTTATTTACCCTTCTGGCTTTTCAGGCGACCGTTTTTTCGGTTGGGGCCGCCGAGCAGACTCTATCTCCTTCCACATCGGAGAGGAGCAAATCCCTGACCTGGGGTCAGCCTTCCAACCTGGTTGATATCGGCCTGGGATACCTTTTTTCCAGTAGTAGTACCTCCTGGGAGATCAGTTTTTGGGATCAAAACGGCCGAAGTCGATCGGTTCTGGATTTCAAAAGGAAAACCGGCGGTATTCCAATCGTGTTCCTGGATATTCACCATCCTGACTCTTACGCCTCGTTAAGTTTCCAATATGGAAAAGGCCGGGGTTCGAATGGAGAGGGCACGGATTCAGATTACCTTTCCCGTAGGTTGGAGTTCAGGTCCCGATTTGATGTTTCCGGAGAAACGTCCTTTTGGATCGCCGATGTCCAGACGGCTTTTTCTTTTACTTCCAAACCCAGATTAGTATTAAAGCCTTTCCTGGGCTGGCAGCATTATGAAGAAAAATTAAACCTGGCCGATGGCCGCTGGACGGTTATCGAGGGCAGGGATGATTATACCCCTATTATCGGTCTCGATTCCCATTACGATTTTACCTGGGACGCTTTGCGAGTGGGGATCAGGGGTGATCTGGATTTGGTGAAGACCCGACAACCGGGCCTATCTCCTTTAAAATTAAAAAGCCATCTGGCCCTGTTTCCCTATATGCGTTATAGCGGGCAAGGGGTATGGAACCTGCGGGATGATTTAAAACAAAACCCCAGCTTTACTCATGAAGCCGACAACTTCGGGCTTTTAGGGGTGGACGGGGCCATTTCTCTGGTTTCCCAGCCTTGGAAATTCCTGGAAATAGAAGGAGGAGTCCGACTATCTTATTTCTATGTCCAGGACGGAACAGATACCACTTTTTTTTCCAATAATGGGGTGGGCAAAGCGGATTTAGACCAGGCCGAAACCTTGCAGGTCGGCCTGTTTATAAAAGTGACCGGGAGATTTTAGGAATGGCTCTTAAGTCCTATCAGCAGGCCTTCGCCCGTTTTTTAGCGGAAACGGGCTGCCTTTTTTTTAGAGAGGGACTGGTTTTGAAGGATGGCCGCCCGAGTCCCTACTTTGTCAATATGGGCCGTCTATGTACCGGCAAATTAAGTTATTCCCTTGGTTCCTTTTTTGCCGGCCGGCTCCTGGAGTTGAACCGATTAACGGAAGTGGACATCCTTTTGGGCCCTTCCTATAAGGGCAGTGCTATTGCCCAGGCCATGGCCATCAACTTCTGGACCGAGCACCGGAAAGAAGTGTTTTTTGAATATGACCGAAAAGAGTTAAAAGATTACGGCGAAGCTTCCGGACAAAAGAACCTGATGGTCAACAATAGCTTTTTCGACGGCTGCGGGATTTGGATCGTCGATGATGTGGGCACCTCCATGGCCACCAAATATGACCTACTGCAGAAAATCGACCGGGAAGGGGAGCAGAAAAAAATCTCGGTTCGGGTGGTGGGTTTATGTCTGGGCATAGACCGTCAACAGACCACGGCCTGTTATGATTCGGCAGGGAAGGTCCTTCCAGGGAAAAAAGGGGAAGACGCTTTGAAAAAATTTACCCAAACGACCGGGGTGGCGGTTTATTCGATAGCCCCGATTTCCGAGGTGGTTGACTATCTTTATACCGAACAGGTCCCGGTTCAGGTGCAAGGCGACTGGCAGCCAATCTCCGCTTCGCTTAAAAGAGTGTTCGATGAATATCTTAACGAATACGGGACCGTTTAGTGCGAAAATAGGATTCGAGGCGACTCATTGAACCGGCCTATTTTCATCCGGCTTCTGGATAGAAGCCTCTTTTTAGGTCGGCAGAGCCGACCGGCTCGTGGTGCCACGCCCTAAAGGCGGGGCATGGCGGTTTAATAGGAAAATAGGGTTCGAGGATTCTAGGATTCCAGGATATTAAATTCAACGCCTTTCACTTGAATCCTTGACCCCTGGACACCTTCTTAATGTTTCGTCGGTGTCCTAAAGTTGATTCATTCGCCCATGGAAAAAGAAAAGCTTAAACGAATACTGGACAACAAATGCAAATCGATACCCGATCGCCCGGACCTTTCTCCGGCGGCCGTGTTGCTCCCTCTCTTTAAAAAAAACGGGGAAATCCATATCCTTTTGACCAAACGAACGGATCAGGTGAAACATCACAAAGGTCAGATCTGTTTTCCGGGAGGGGCCTTCCACTATGAGGATCTGGATTGTCTGACCACGGCTCTGCGGGAAACCGAGGAAGAAATCGGCCTGGAAATGGACGCCATCGAAGTCTTGGGAGAATTGGACCATATGGTCACTGTCTCCAATTTCCGTGTCTGCCCCTATGTCGGGAGTATCCCTTATCCTTATCCTTTTAAGTTAAGTTCCTTCGAAGTTGAACGTCTGATCGAACTTCCTTTGGATTACCTCTTAAATCAAACGCAATTACAAGAGGGCTGCTTTACCTACCAGGGAAGTTCTATTGCCAATCTTTATGTTGATTATCAGGGGGATATCATCTGGGGAGCCACAGCCAGGATCCTGAAAAATTTCAAGGATCTCCTCTCCTGAAGTCGAAGGTTATACGGCAGGACCATAAATGATGTTTACTTTGGATCGCCTTCAGTGCGGGAAAATGCGAAAAAACTTTAAAGAGCCAGAAGAGTGAGGAAAGCAGATGGAGGGAACCGGTGCCTGCGGGATTAATTGTTTAACCTGTAAACTTTTTACCGAAGGCCGGTGCAGTCCCTGTGGGTCCGGCCTGTCGGAACAAGCCACCCGGAAACTGGCTTCCCAGTTGCGGCTTATCGGCGGGGTGTGCCCTATTTTGAATTGTGCGGTGGAACGAAAGATTGAATTTTGTCTCAGGGATTGCGAAAGTTTCCCCTGCCCTCATTTTAAATTCGGCCCTTATCCTTTCAGCGAAGGGTTTTTACAGATGCAGATACGGCGAAGAGGAGGCCCAACTTCGGAAAATCCGCCCAAATCCCAGATCCATTAAAATCCCATAGGTAAAGCTATCAGCGGTTAGCTTTTAGCAAAACCATTTTTTAAAATATTTTTGCTGACGGCAATAGGCTAATAGCTGTCCGCTTCATCCGGAAAACCGAGGTTTCCGTTTGAAAATTAACCAGGCACTCGATAATATCATTCAATGACGGTCGTCTTCTGAAATCGGTAATAATCGGCCAGTCGGGCCAGGGCCCGGCCGGCGCCGGACAGGGTTCCAAAAACAGGAACCCCTTTATTGGGAAGCTCCACTCTGAGTTTGGTGCGCAACTCGCTCTCCCAGGGGTCATTGGCAAAGGAATGAAACACAAGGGCCACGGGTTTTCCGGCCGGGTTGTTTTTAGCGAAATCCAGCAAATACTCCACCATTTCATCCACTTGCTCCATACCACCGTGACGGGCCATATCCAGATGGGGCATAATGATGATCATGTCTATCACCGAATCGGCGGCTACCAGGTCCATTTCGCGCTTAAGGGTTGAAACATTCCGAAAAACCAGACCCGTGTCCAATGGATTCCGGATGCTGGCCCCGGCCAGGGAAATGAATTTCTTCAGCTCATTCTGGGTATCTTGACTTAGGGCAGGGATATCCAACCCTTCCCGGCTGCAGGTATCGGCCGCCGACACACTCGTGCCGCCCCCGAGTCCCAGGACCGCAACCCGCTTGCCCTTGGGCGGTTTCAGATAGAGAAAAGACATGGCCGTTTCAACCATCTCTTCCAGGGAAAAAACCGCGACCGACCCGGTTTGGGCGAAGAATCCGCGCCAAACGGCCTCCTGACCGGCCAATGAAGCCGTATGGGAGGCAACCGCCCTTGAACCATGATCGGTAAGTCCCGCCTTCCAGATAATCACCGGCTTGATCCGGTTGACCTCCCTGACTTGTCGCAGCAGCTTTTCGCCGTCCTTAACCCCTTCCAGGTACAAACAGATAATTTTGGTCTCCCGGTCCGTGGCCAGGTACTCCAGGAAATCGGTGCTGTCCAGCCGGTAGGCATTGCCAAAGCTGATGACCTTACTAAAATAAATGCCGTAGTTCGGACCATAGTGGGCGTACCAGTTACAATGCCCGCCGCTCTGGGAGAGAAAGCAGACCGGGCCGCTCTTACGGGTCAATTGGTCAAAGGTCCCGATCCCTGCCGAAGGCACATACAATCCCATGCAGTTGGGTCCGATGAGACGCAGTTGGCCCCGCTCGGCAATCTCACGGACCTTCAGGCCTAACTCAATGGCTTCCCGCTCGCCGGTCTCTTCAAAACCGGAAGTAAAGGCGTGAATGTTTTTGGCATCGGCCTTGATGCAATCCTCCAGGACGGCGGGCAGTGCCCGGGCCGGTACCGCCACAATCACCAGATCGAGAGGCTCGGGGATGGACGACACCGTGGGGTAGGCTTTATAGCCTAATACTTCGGAGGCTTTAGGATTAACCGGATAAAGGCGCCCGCTGAAACCAAGCTGTTCGTGGCTGGTAATGAAGGAGGTTCCTCCCGGAGCCCAGGGTGCCCCCCGTTTGGCATCGGATGATACGCCGACAATCGCTATAGTCTTTGGATGAAAGGCCGTTTCCAATCTTGCGTCCCAGGCCATGGACAAGCTCCTTTCCTGGATCAGTTTATGTATGAATTTAGTTCGAAAATAGGATTCGAGGCCACTCACGCCTAGCCCTATTTTCATGTCTCGGCTTCTGAAAGAAGCCTCTTTTTTAGGTCGACCCCAGCCTCCTTTGGAGGCTTCTTTTTGGGTCGGCAAAGCCGACCGAGTCGACCGGC
>CAZSTT010000227.1:1375-5050 GCA_964609705.1 uncultured Thermodesulfobacteriota bacterium | reverse complement strand
ACATGGGTTTGATTCCTCAACCTTTGACAAGAAAACGGTTCGTCATGAATGGTTCCGCTAAATATATTTTCAAACTTCAAATGACCTGCGGCAAAATAGCCCCCCACCGGAGTCCTGTGAAAAATTAAATCGGGAATGGATCCTTTATGAATTCTCTGGAGACAAAGAAGAGTGGCGTGTTGTCGGAATTAAAGGGATATCATACCCTTTTCGTTCGGTATTCTTCAAGGGCGGAACGAAAGACCCGGTCATACGTTTTGATATTGGCATTCCAGGAGAAGACTTCTTCAACCCTATGCTGGTTTTTCAAACCGATTTCTTTCGCCCGGACAGGATCATTCACAACTTCTACAATTTTTTCAGCCAGATCCACCGGATCTCCGGACCGGGCGAACACCCCGGAATCTCCTAAAAACCTGCGGTTATTCGGCCCCTCAAAACAAACGATCGGCAAGCCCGCTCCCATATAGTTGATGATCTTTCCGCTGGCCTCTCCGGCCTCATCCAACTTCGGGTCTACCGCCAGGGCCGCCAGATAAAGATATTGAGGCAGAAGGAAATAATCCACCTGCCCGACAAAGATGCATTTATCCAAAACGCCCAGGGATTCAACAAAGGCCCGGGATTCTTCCACCGGATAGCCGACGATGACAAAAAGACAATCCGGCCTTTTTTTTAAAACCCGGGGTATGGCCTGCCACAGATAATCAATCCCTTTGGATTTAAGTAAGGCGCCAGTATAAAGGACCACCGGGGTCGAAGGAGAAATCCCGAGCCTTTTTCGTAAATCGCCCTCCTCCCCGGTGTGTTCAAAAAAATCGGTATGAACCCCGTCAATAACGGTCTCGACCCTCGATTCAGGCAGACCCATCTCCTTCACCATGAAATGGGAAACCGAGATATTGCTGCCCACGGTATACTCGGGCATTTTTGAGATCCACCGTTCTATAGATCCGAAAATTCTTTTCAGCAGGGAACCTTCCTTGAAAAAGGAATAAGTGATCAATTCTTTGGTCAGACTGCCCTGGGCGTCAAAGACCAGAGGAACTTTGCGGAAACTGAGCTTTCGGATAAAATGACCCAGGATGGCCCCTTCATGAAGATGGCCGTGAATCAAGTCAGGTTTTTCCCGCCAGAAAACCTTTAGGCTTTTAATAAAAAGCAGGGCATCAATATAAAATTTATGCCAGGAAGAACCGGCTTCCAATTTGTTATACCAGGGGATCCGCAAGCTACGCTCGGTTTTGATCCCTGGAATATCCCGGCCGATGTGATAGGTGCACAGGACAATATCATATCCCAGATTTTGTAGGGCCCGGATCTCCCCCAGGATGCGCATGTGGCAGCCCCGGTCGGCAAAAAAAGGGGTTGGGGCGATCATTAAGATTTTTATGGGTCGCTCTTGAACAACTTCCATAATTAATTATACCCCCGGATATTATCTTTCAGGAAGGTCTTGACATACTCCGTAGGCACGCCGGCAAAGGTCTTTCTTCGAGGGCGGTCACACTGTCGGCAGGGATCAAGAAAACGATACTCGCGATCTTTTATCTTTTTTCTCAATTTCCGCATCTCAGGACCGTTCCAGATTTCGAGGATCGATTGATTCTTTAGATCCCCCACCATCATCCGGGCAAAAAAATCCTGCGGACAAGGCCCCACTATACCATTCCAATATATTACTAAAGCATACCAGGGAAAGGTACAAGAAAAAAATGGACCACTTTGATCCGCTGGAGATTCAAGCAGATCGGATATGGCCCCGCCCCAATTGTGGGGCCGGCGTTGGACCACCCGGTTCAATCCCAACGATTTCAGGGAGGAAACAAATTTTTTCGGCTCAAGCTCCCCCTGATTTTTTTCGATACCCATCATCTGCAGGATGGTAACAGGTTTCCGTTTTCCGCTTTCCTTTTTTAGCTGTAAAAAACGTTTGATGTTACCAAGGGTCTTTTCAAATTTAGCCGGATAACGGTTTTTTTCATATAAGGAGGGGTCGCCGCTGTCAAAAGAAAAGGAAAGAACATCCGGTCCGGCATTTAACATCTCTTTTGAAAGGGCCTCCGAAAGAACCGTAGCGTTGGTGTGGATTCGACAGGGGATCCCCCGGCTTTGAGCATAATCAATCAACTCCATCAAATTAGGATGCAGTAAAGGCTCGCCACGATGAAAAAGATACAAATCGTGAACTTGACCTTGGATTTGATCAACAATCTCTTTAAAAAGCCCTGGTGAAATATACCCTTTATTCTCCTTCGGTAAATTTTGATTGGGGCAGAGCGGGCACTTCAGGTTACAATGGTCGGTCAACTCGATCCAAATCCTGGAAGGGAAATAAGATAAGGTGGTCTCCCCTTTTCGAAAAGCCTTTACAATCCGAACCAACCGTTTCAACTCTCTATAAGTACCCATGCTCCTCATACCAGGCAAAGGTCCGGGTGAGACCTTCGGTCAAATCGATCCTGGGATTGTATCCCAACTCTCTCCGGGCTTTCTCTATGGAAAAGGACCTGTTTTGACGATACCAGTCCGCCCGGCGGCGAAAGATGGGCGGGGTGATCCCCAAAGGTTTACAAACCACTTCACAGAGAAAAGAGGCCAGGTAAAGAGGCCAAAAAGGAAAATGAGGAATTTTTACCTCCCGCCCCATAACCCGGGCTACGGCCTTAACCAGATCCTCAATGGCGATGGCCTCATCGTCAGCGATCAGATAAGTTTGTCCCAGGGCCTCGTCTTTCTCCATGGAGGCCTCAAAGGCGTCGCTTAAATTATCGATATACAAAGGATGATAGGTGATTCGGCCTGAACCGAACATGGGAAAGACCCCGCTTTTGATCCGACGATAGATCATCAGAAACCGTTCCGGGTCGCCGGGCCCGTAAATGGCCGTAGGACGCAGGATCACCGAAGGCAGTCCTTTTTGAATAAATTCCCGGACCACCTTTTCCCCTTCCCATTTGGTGTATTGGTAATAGTCCTTGGGGGCGATGGGGGCGTTTTCATCAGCCGGTGGATTTTTGATGTGACCATGAACCCCCTCGGTACTGCAATAGATGAAACGCCGTACCCCATGTCTGAAAGCAGCCTCTAAAATATTCCGGGTCCCTTCGACATTGACTTCCCAATAGACCTTATGAGGCAGATCCACCCCCCGGAAGGCCGCCGCCACATGAAAGATCACTTCGTTTCCGGTCACCAGGCGGTCCATCAAGGCCTTGTCCGTAACACTTCCCAGGGTTATCTTCGCCCCAAGATGTTCCAATTCATCCCAGAAAAGGCCCCGGGAATTATCGACCACAGAAACGAGATGACCCCTTTCCAGGAGCCGTCGCACCAAATGACTTCCGGTGAATCCGGTACCGCCGGTCACCAAACACTTAATGGACTGCACAAAACCTCCTAAATAACAAAAACTAAATGTAAATTTATTTTTTCATAGTAACAAAAAACTCATTGAAATTCAAATAGATATTTCAAACAGGCTTTTCTTTTGGAAAAAATTCCCGTATTTGCTTTGGAGAATGGCCGATATTTGTATTGATTTAATCGGAGGGTTTTTATAATTTGAATGGTAAATCAAGTTAGTTTCCATCCGGAAATACGAATTTTCCGGATGAGAACAAGTTAGACTTTTGTCCATATCGTCCGGGCAAAGAGGAAGAACCTATGAAAATT
>CAZSTT010000227.1:0-1275 GCA_964609705.1 uncultured Thermodesulfobacteriota bacterium | reverse complement strand
CAAGTTAGACTTTTGTCCATATCGTCCGGGCAAAGAGGAAGAACCTATGAAAATTATGTTTGTTTTTACCGAATTGAACCAGAAATTCGGGGCCCTTCGCTCCCAACACGGTCTGGCTTCACTTTCGGCCGTACTGAGACAAAATACCAGGAGTGAAATCGGTTTTTCCTATTTTGCCGAGTCAATGGACCTTCACAAATGGGAAGAGGACCTCCGGAGTTTTCAACCCGACCTGATCGGTTTTTACTCAACAGCAGAACAGTTTCATTTTATCAAAACCCTGATTGAAAAAGTTCCCAGACCGGTTTTCACCCTCTGTGGCGGTCCCCATCCCACCTGCTATCCCCTTTGCCTGGAAAGCATACCCCGTTTGGATGCCATTTGCATCGGTGAAGGCGAATATGCCTTATTGGATCTGGTCCAGGCCCTGGAAAAAGGTGAAGACTTTTCAACCATAAAAAATCTTTGGGTTCGAAAGAATGGAAATATCATCCGTAATGAAACCAGGCCGTTTATTTCGAATCTGGATGAGTTGCCCTTCGAAGATCGCGAGCTGTTCAATACCCAGGAAGCCATCGACAAGTACGGTTTTTCCCAGTTGAGGATCATGGCCTCCCGGGGCTGCCCTTTTAGTTGTACTTACTGCTCAAATAAAAGAACCAGCAAAACCCAGCTTGGACGGTATGTCCGCTTTCGGAGCGCCGATCATATCCTGGGAGAAATAACCGCCGTAAAAAGCAAGTATCACTTTGAAGAAATATTTTTCGATGACGATATTTTCATGATGAACCGGGAGATTGTTGCCGAATTTTGCTCCCGCTACCCCCGGGAAGTGGGTAAACCCTTTGTTTTTTGCGGACGGGTGGAGGCTTGTCACCAGGATATTCTGACCATGCTCAAGGAGGCTGGGGGTCGAAGAATCGACTTCGGCCTGGAATCGGGGCATGAAGACCTGCGACGGACGATTATGAAAAGAAAGATGTCCAACCGGCAGATCATCGAGGCCACCCGTCTGGCCAAATCGGTGGGCCTCCAAGTCAAGACCTTGAACATGGTGGGGCTCCCCGAGGAAACACCGGAAAAATTCCAGGAGACTATAAAAATCAACCAGGAAATCAATCCCGATGTGGTCAGTATTTCCATCTTTTACCCCTATCCGGGGACCGAGCTTTATGATTATTGCCGGGCGAAAAATTACCTGGACCCCCAGGAATCCCTCCCGGAAAATTATGTCTCCCGCCGGGAATCCCTTCTGGAATTACCGGGATTTTCCAA
>CAZSTT010000226.1:2437-5083 GCA_964609705.1 uncultured Thermodesulfobacteriota bacterium | reverse complement strand
AATTCCTTTCCATTCCTTGTACCCGAAGCCGCTGGTCCCGATATAAATTTTCATAATCAAACTCCGGATAGGCCCATCGATACGGTTCGCCTGAAATATTTTATGCCTTATGAGATGGACTCGCAAAAAGTCGTCACCCCGGTGAAAACCGGGGTCCAGGAGTTTTATAACAGTCTTAATTTCCTGGATTCCGGCTTTCGTTCGACCTCTTTCGGAGGTCTCTTCATGGAGGTCGGTGAAACCGACCGACCGGAACGACTCTAAGTGGGATTCGACGATTTTTTGCGAGACCATCTTATGAGACGCCCCGCAGGTCTCCTCACCGTCAGACCGTCAGACTGTCAGACCGCCGGCCTGACGGTCATCTTGTTCATTCTTTAATCCGCTTTCTAATCCGGGATCATTTCTTCCGATTTAAGACCATCTCCATTTCCTTCTTTTCCTTGCCCCGCCCGACGGCGATGTACATTTCATAGACCATGGTATCGTCGTTTACCATCCTGGTCACACTGCGCCAGGTCAGGGGACCCCGGGCCGGGTCGTCATAACGGCTTTTTTGAGTAATGGTCTTCCCACTCCGGTCGGCAGTCCCTTCAAAAAAATAGATGCCGGTACTCATGGAATCGATCCAAATCGACACATATTTTTTAGTATGGTTATCATACCCGATGAGATTGATACCTTTGAAGGTAGCCCCGCCCATATTGCCGGAATACTCCTGCTGCAGGTATCGCCCGTCCAGAATCATTTTTTGTTTACAGGTGCCTTTGGATTCCATGGGGTTATCGGGATCCATCAAGGCTGTGGTCCTGGTCACCCAGTTTCCGGCCATACCTGCCAACCGCTGGTGAGGCGCTCCCGGGGTACCCACCTTGGTGTAGATTTTCATCATCGCCTGCATGTCCATCTTGCCTTTTGGGTTCTTTGCTTTGGCCATTACAAACCTCCTTGTTAAGGGTTGTCATCAAATTAGATCAAGCCTACCAGTGGTTATTAAAACCGTGAATAGAGGGAATGCTGTATTTTTACAGTGAAAAGATTGTATTATCCACCAAACCGTCAGGCCACGCCAGTGACGTGGCACCACTAACCATGAAAATTATCATAAGGGTTCGAGGGGCCTAGGGGGCAAGGTTTCAAGTGAAAGGCATGGAAAATTAAACCTTGAACCCTGGGAACCGTGAAACCTATTTTCGTACAAAGGTACCGTATCGGTAAATAGTCCAGACAGCCCCCAGCCCGCCCAGTCCCAAAAGACTGAAGGCCCAACCCCAGGACAGGTACTGTCTCTGCCCGCCAAGGAAAGGATTGCTCCAGTCCAGGACCGCTCCAAAGGCCAGAGGAGCGATAGCCGCGCCGCCAAATCCCAGGAAGGAGCGCAACCCTAAGGCCGCCCCTAAAAATGAAGGCTCCATTTCCTCGGTCAGGGCCGCGGAGAGAATCGGAGAATCTCCCAGGGAAGAAAAGGCATAGATCAACCCGACAGCGATGATCAGGGAGAGAGGTAAGCCGAGGGTCCAGCCGAAGGTAAAAGAACAGGCCATGCTGACCGCGGCCAGTATCAGCATCACCCTGGCGCGCCCCAGTTTGTCAGACATGATTCCCATGGACAGGGAGGCTGCCAGGCCCATCAGGTGGAAGAGGGCCACGATATTCGCTCCGGACCCGACCGCTCTCAGACCGGCCGCCCCTGCCGCGCTCAGGCAGGCAGCCATAAAAGCCGGCGTCCAGACCCACATGCCTTGAAGCTCCCAGTTATGAAAGGTATATCCCCCAATGAGCAGTAAGGCCTTTCGGTTACCCAATACTTCTCTGGTGAATTTTTGACCGACCCGCCGGCTGGGGACGGATACCACCGTATGGCGCAAGGTGAACCTGGATACCCCCCAGGCCAGCATCGGTCCGAGGCAGGTCAGGAGGAAGGAAAGGGGATACCCGCCCAGGGGAAGGGCGAATCCGCTGACCATCAGGGACAAGGCATACCCGCAGGAAGTGCTGGCAATAAAGGCGCCTACCGCCAGACCCCTTTTGCCGGTTTGATATTGATCGGCAATGATCATTATTCCGGTGGTATAGGTTCCGCCTAAGGACAAACCTAATAGGGTGTGGAAGATCAGCGCGGACAGGAAATCTCTGGCCAGGAGAGCGAAGGCCAGGGAGGAGACCCCGGAAAAGAAAAGGGAATAGAGATACACCGTTCGGGCGCTGATCCGGTCGGCCAGACTGGAGAAAATGATCAGGGAGACGGCATACCCCAATTGAAATCCGCCGGCAATGGTGCCGGCCTGAGTGGCCGTCATCTTCCATTCTTTTTGAAGAACCGGCAGGGCGGCGGCATAGGTCATAAATACCAGTCCGTTAAAGACCCTGGCCGTGCAGATTCCGGTCAACCACCAGTCGAATTTATTTCGAGGCATCAATGTTAAGGGATTAACGTTAGGATTTGTTCTTGCTTTGTCTGGTTCCGAACCGGGCGGCTCCGTAGGTGGCTACGCAATAGGGGACCCCGTAGGTGATGACGACTTTGATCCAGTCCAAAGCCTGCATGTCCTGTCGAAAAAAGATGCGGTCGGCGTAATTGATCAGCGCCAGGATCGTTCCCACCACCAGGGCCACCTTGGCCGAAGTGGCTACCGTGCTTTTTTC
>CAZSTT010000226.1:0-2337 GCA_964609705.1 uncultured Thermodesulfobacteriota bacterium | reverse complement strand
TGTTCCTTAAACCATCTTTTTAAACCCGGTATCTCTTCCATCTCTTTCAGGGACCGGGGATTTTTCAAAGCCAGGGCATTGATCAGAACATTGTTCAAAAGGATTCCAGGCTCGATCTTCAATTCTTTCGCCCGATTTTCCCGCCAGTTTTTCAGCGCTTTGATCCTGTCACGAACAGCCTTTGGCCAATCAGGTCTGGCTTCCCGGGGATACCGCGGAAGGTCTTTTTCGGGAATGGCCAGGGCCTGTTGAATTCCCCGAAGCAGGTGAGGGCCATAACGGTCGATCTCCTTCCGGCTCAGGGATTTCCCGCTTTCCATTTCTTCCAGGGTCAAGGGTTTTTTTTGGGCCAATTCCAGCAGGGGTTCATTACGCATCACCTTAAAAGGGGGAAAATCCGACTTTCGGGCCTGGGTCTCCCGGAATTCCAACAAAGATTCCAGAACGGCCAGGCTCCTGGGATCGAGATGGCCGGCCCCTTTTACCTTCAGGTACAGCGGGGCAGAGCGGGGGGGGGTCGAGCGAACCCTGGTCAGGTACAGGCATTCTTCCTCCACCCAGGTTAAGCGCCCTTTCTCTTCCAGTTCCCTTTCCAGTTCCCGGGCCAGGGGGATCAGGTATTGGCCGTCCATGGCGGCGTATTCCACCATTTCCCGGGATAAAGGTCTTCGGGACCAATCAGCCCGCTGAAATTTTTTGTTCAGCTCCACCTGGAACCGGTTTCGCAGCACCGCTTCCAGTCCGGTCTCGGGAAGGCCCAGAAATTGACAGGCCAACTGCGTATCAAAGAGATTGTTCACTTCGAGCTGAAAATCCCGGTGCAGAGAACGGATATCATAATCCGCCCCGTGGAACACTTTGCGGATGCCGGGATCGGAGAAAACGGGTTCTAAAGCGGAAAGGTCCTTTAGCGCCAGGGGATCCAGGACATAAGCGGCGGATTCCGTGGCGATCTGCAGGAGGCATACCTTTTCGTAGTAGTGGTAGAAGGAGTCCGATTCCAGATCGACCCCGATGATCCTGGACTGACCCAGAATCCGGGCCATCTCGTTCAATCGCGGAGCGGTCTCTATCCATTCATAAGTAAGTTTATTTTCATCCATTAGTCTTTGAAGAGCTCTTTCCTATCATTTATGGTTCCAGGATACCTTATTACTAATGCAAAATCTATTGGGCAAAAGAGGTGAAAGGTGAGTGGCTATGAATGCTTGAATGGGCCTGAAATTTTTTAGATGGTTTTATTTCGGCTTTTCGAGCAACTCGATCATCATGCCCCGGGCAGACTTGGGGTGAATGAAAACATTAGCCCCCTTGGCCCGCGCTTCGGCCTCGGCGTTGATGAGGCGGATGCCTTTTTTCTGTAAAGTCTGTATGGTTTCTTCCAGATTCTCGACTTCCCAGGCCATCATATAAACCCCTTCGCCGCGGTTTTTAAGAAACTGCGCTAACGGCCCTTTCTCCGGATCCAGGGGTTCAATGAATTCAATAAAGGCGTCTCCCAGGGGGAGCAAGGCATTGCGAATCCCCAATTCAGGCATTTCCCCTGATCTGGAAGGTTTAAGGTCGTAATTCTCCGAAAATTCTTTCACGGCATCTTCAACACTTTTGACAGCGACATGGACGGCCCTGAGTCTGCTAAACATCGGCTTCTCCTTATTCATATTTGTATTTTGTTCATTATGGGTTAAGCAATGGTATCCAGCCGAGGTGTTTAACTATGGCTGAAAGAGCAACGTTATATCGGTGTTATGCGGCAACTTGTTTAATGTCTTCATAAGCAGTTCCATCAATCTGGCTGATCTCCCAATTATTTTGCAAATTTAACCAAAACTGAGGGCTGCCTCCTAAAGCCCTGGAGAGCTTCATGGCCATTTCTGCACTGATGCCCCTCTTACCACGGCATATTTCATTAATGGTCTTCGGTAAAACCCCGATATGTTTTGCGAGTGCTGATTGAGTGATCCCAACCTCGTCGAGTTCATCCTTTAGCACTTCCCCGGGATGTATAGGGGTGTAATGCAGTTGATTCATTTTTGTGGCTCCTTTGATTTAATGGTAGTCGATGATTTCCACATCCACCGCGTTTTCTTTTTCCCATTTAAAACAAATCCGATATTGATCATTTATTCGTATGCTGTTTTGACCTTGTCTTTCCCCTTTTAGTTTTTCAAAACGATTCCCCCGTATTTCCTGTAAATCTTGCATTGAGGTTACAGCTCCTAAACGAGCAAGTTTTATCCGGGCTTTGAGGTGTAACTCCTTCGGAAGCGTTCGGAGAGCTTCCTTGGTGACTCTACCATAATTTATGTCCTCAGTTCCTTTTGTTTTGAAATTTCG
>CAZSTT010000225.1:0-5109 GCA_964609705.1 uncultured Thermodesulfobacteriota bacterium | reverse complement strand
CGGTTCTGGCATGGGTTCCGGTCCCTTCTTAGGCAGCGAAAATAAAATCTGAACTATTTATAGATGATCCACTTAACAAAGATGATAGGTTTTTGTTTATTTTTTCCGATAATAGGTGACCATCCGATCTACTATTTCGTTTAGCTTTTCCGCACTCCGCAAGACCTTCTCCAGGTTCTCTTGCTGCTTTTCCGGAATCTGATCCCTGGTCTTTCTCAAGATCAGACTGGTATACCCCATAATGGCGTGCAAAGGATTTCTCATGTCATGGAAGGTTTTAAACAGGAATTCTCTGGTTCCTTGGTCTTCCTCCTGGACCGGCTCAGACGCCTCGGGGGATTTAATCTTTCTCGGGTCTTCTTTCTGATCCCTGATTTTGGTCGTATTTTTCTTTTCAGATCTCATCGAATTTCTAGATTTAAAGGGAGAGGCCGTCTCCATTTCTTTTATATCGGAGTATAAAGTAAAAAGCTGAAGGAATCAAGTTGATTGCCCTTACCAGGGACATTCCCGCCTTCTTTCTTGTTTGACTACTCTCCGCTCTTGTGGTTTAAAGGAACAGGGGAATTTGAAGTAGTTTTAATCAAAATAAACCTCAAAGTTGCATAAAAATTTGCGATGAATAATTATTTGTTAATAATAATGGCTTGGTTAAATGATTATAAAACTGTGCCAAAAGTCTCCCTAAGAGGGTTTTGGTAATTTTTACCCTCCGGGAAAGTCTGGGAAGCCGCATCTCCTTTGTTGTTCAGGGCTCGCAGTATACGGAATACGGCTTCGTCCTGAACGCCTCGGATCTGCAGCCTCCCAGACTTTCGCAACTATGAGGTAAACTCGGGGCCACCGTGGTAAAACAAGTCGAAATTTTAAATAAAATGATTGGTATTACTTCCACCATACCGGTGGAAATTCTCATTGCCGGCGGATTTGTCCCGATCGATTTGAATAATATTTTTATCACCTCTTCCCGGGCGGGGACCTGGGTGGAGGAGGCGGAAGAAAAGGGTTTTCCCCGGACCTTGTGCAGTTGGATCAAGGGGATCTATTCGGCCCTGCAGTACCGGCCGGAGATTGGAACCGTTATCGCCGTCACCCAGGGGGACTGCAGTAATACCCAGGCCTTGACCGAAATCCTGGATCATCAGGGAATAAGCATCATTCACTTCAATTATCCTTATAATCGAAATCCTGATTTACTGAAAAAAAACATGGAGGCTCTGATGGACTCCTTCGGGGTATCCTGGCCGAGGGTTAACCGAATTAAAAAACGAATAAGATCCATTCGGGAAAAACTGGTGTTACTGGATCGGGAGACCTGGGAGGGGAATAAGGTGCACGGCTGGGAAAACCACCTTTTCCTGGTCAACAGTGCCGATTTCAAAGGAGAGCCGTACCTGTTTGAAGAAGAACTGGACGCCTTTTTAACCGGCCTGATCGACCGGCCCAAAATCCGGGAGGCGGTTCGCCTGGGATTTATCGGCATTCCTCCCATTCAATCTGGATTATATGAATACATAGAAGATCTGGGGGGCAGGGTGGTATTCAATGAAATTCAGCGTCAGTTCAGCATGCCTCATTTTCATCATTCCCTGCTTCAACAATATCTGGCCTACACCTATCCGTATGATCTCTTCGGGAGAATCAAAGATATCCAACAGGCGGTGGCGCAGCGAAGGCTGGACGGATTGATTCACTATACCCAGACCTTCTGCTTTCGCCAGGTCCAGGACCTTTTGATTCGAAAGCATCTGGCTCTTCCCATTCTGACCCTGGAGGGGGACAAACCCCGGCCGATCGATAACCGCACCAAATTTCGTATCGAGGCCTTTATCGATGTGTTGAGGAAATAAAATGCCGATTGGAATAGACCTGGGAAGCCGATATGTCAAGATGATCCAGACTTCCGACTTCAGGAGTTACAAAAAAATTCGTATGGACTCGGTCCGGTTTCTGACCGAACCAATATTAAGGCGGACGAAAAAGAAAAACCGCTTGCCAAACCTGGCCGATTTGGGTTTTCGTCAGGAAAAATGGATGGTGGTTACCGGATACGGAAAACACCTTCTGGGAAAAAAGATCAAAACCATCACCGAGATCCGGGCCCATTTTCGAGGAGCCTGTTTTCAAACCGGTTTGACCGATTTTATCCTGGTGGAATTGGGCGGGCAGGACAGCAAGGTCCTCTGGGTCCAGGGGAAGAAGGTCATGGATTTTCAGACCAATGACAAGTGTGCGGCCGGAACCGGACGCTACCTGGAAAATATGGCCCGGTTATTGAACCTGACTGTAAAAAGGCTCTCCAGGGAATCCCAGGACCCGGTAACGATCAATAACACCTGTGCTATTTTTGGGGAAAGCGAGATTATCGGCTTTCTCATGGAACAAATTCCCTTGGAAAGAATTTGCGCCGGAATCAATGATTCCATCGCCCGGCGAATCACCCAGATGATCCGCCGTTATCCCTCCCTGCCTCTGGTCCTTTGCGGCGGGGTGGCTTTAAATCAAGGCGTCAGGACTCTGCTTTCCAGAAGATATGACCTCCCGGTCCTTGTCCCCAAACAACCGCAGTTCAACGGGGCCATTGGCTGCTGCCTGGAGGGTTTTTCGATGGAAGAAATTTATGAATTGGCCGGGAGAAAAAAATAAAAAAGCTGAGCAGGTATCAAATATACGCACTAACCATGAAAAGGAAAGATGATGACCGAAAAAAGTGAGCAAGACATTCAGGCCCTGGTGAAATCTTTGAAATCGAACCGCTTTGATCCGGTGGAATATGTGGAGAAGGCCGCAGAGGCCGCTAAAATAGTCCTGGAGATGATACCCCCCGAGGCTAAAGTGGGGATGGGCGGTTCCACCTCCCTGATGCAGCTGGGTATCATCGATGAACTGATAAAAAGAGGGCAGTTGACCCGTTCCCGGTCGGATATTTACCTGACCTCCAGTAATGCGGTCACCCTGGATGGCAAACTGGTCAATACCGATATGACCGGCAACCGGGTGACCAGTATGATCTTTGGGCCGAAACAGGTTATCGTGGTGGCCGGGATGAACAAGGTGGTCAAGGATGTGCCGGCCGCCCTGGACCGGATAAAAAACGTCATCGCCCCCAATATCGCCAGGAATGCCGGGCTAAAAACCCCTTGTGCGGTGGAAGGCCGGTGTACGGACTGCAAATCTCCCATGAGGGTCTGCACCGTGACCACCATCATTGAGGCCAAACCCAGAATGACCCAGATCTCCATCATCCTGGTCGGAGAGGATATGGGGCTGGGCTGGAATCCGGATTGGAAAGAAGACCGAAAAAATAATATTCTGTCCGTTTTCAAAGAAAAATGGTCGCAGTTAACGGCTGCCAGACAGGCCGCATAAGGGAGAGCAAGAATGGATCTTAAAAATAATCGAACCCTCCTGGCCGTCCATGCCCACCCGGACGACGAGTCCATTGGTACCGGTGGGATTCTGGCCAAATACGCGGCTTTGGGAGTCAAAACGGTGGTGGTTTTTTGCACCCAGGGGGAAGAAGGGGATATCCAGGACCCGGCCTATGTTCCCCCTTCCCCGGGAATGGGGATAAAGGAAATCAGAAAAATGGAATTGGACCGGGCATTGGAGGTGCTTCAGGTAGGATCCGTTTTCTTCCTAGGCTATCGGGATTCGGGGATGGCCGGCACCCCGGCCAATCGTCATCCCCAGGCCTTCGCCCAGGCTGATCTGGAGGAGGCCACTAAAAAACTAGTTCGAATTATCCGCCAAACCTCCCCGCAGGTGATGGTCACCTATAATGAAAAAGGGACCTATGGTCATCCGGACCACATCATGGCCAACCGGGTGACCCGGCGTGCTTTTGAGGCCGCCGGGGATCCTGGTTTTATGAACGGCAGCGGTCTTCCGCCCTGGCGACCGTCCAAATTGTATTATACGGCTATTCCCCGTACCTGGTTACGGATGATGGCCCAGGTAGCTAAAGATAGAGGGGAAAAACTGGAATTCGATCCTGAGGTCCTGGGAACCCCGGAAGAAAGAATTTCCACCCGGATTGATGTCAGGGATTTCCTGGCCCAAAAATTCAAGGCCATTTTCTGCCATGAAAGCCAATTCGGGCCGCAGAGTTTTTTTCGACGCATTCCCGAGGAATGGAGGGCAGAGGCCTTTGGGCAGGAGCATTTTGAGTGTATCCAAGGGTGTAACTCCGGAAATGAAACCGATCTTTTTGAGGGATTTTGATTTCTTTAATCAATAAATACAGTCGATTCTCCATTTAGTTCGAAAATAGGGTTCGAAGCGACTCATTGATCCAACCTATTTTCATGATTCGTGGTGTCACGCCACCAAAGGCGTGGCATGACGGTTTAACAGAAAATCGTTTCCCGGGCAATTGTATTGATCTCTAGTGATTTGAATTGACATATTGCCGTATTTTATGATATGGCTAGCCATATGAAAACAACCGTACAGATACCCGACAGCCTTTTTGAGGAGGTGCGCACCTTGGCGCACCGGGAACAAACCACGATGAAAGCCCTTATTCAGGAAGGGCTTCTCCGAATCATTACCGAAAGGAAACAACGCGGCCGCTTTCGCCTCCGAAAAGCCACTTTCAAGGGCCAGGGACTTCAGCCCGACCTTCAAGGGGCTTCTTGGGATCAAATTCGCGAAAAAAGCTATGAAGGCCGGGGTGCATGATCGCCGTCGACACGAACCTGTTGGTATACGCCCATCGCGAAGATTCTCCCTGGCATAAGAAAGCTTACTCCTGCTTGGTTGAAATGGCCGAAGGCCGTATCCCCTGGACGATCCCCTGGCCGTGCATTCATGAATTCCTTTCCATCGTGACCCATCCCCGAATTTTTAGTCCGCCCACCCCTTTGAACAAGGCTATTGACCAGGTCGATGCCTGGCTTGAATCCCCGAGTCTGACTTTAATCTCAGAATCAACCGACTACTGGCCGATCCTTCGGTCCGACATTAAGACCGGGAAGGTGTCCGGTCCTCTGGTGCACGATGCCCGTATAGCGGTTTTGTGTCAGCTCCACGGGGTAAGCGAGTTGTGGACTGCTGACCGGGATTTCAGCCGCTTTCCAGGGCTGACGGTTCGAAACCCCTTGGTCG
>CAZSTT010000224.1:3971-5128 GCA_964609705.1 uncultured Thermodesulfobacteriota bacterium | reverse complement strand
AATATGCCGAACGTCATGCCCTGGCCTGTGACCGCTTCTATGATCTCTGGATTTTTGGAGTGGATAACAGCGATCATTATTTTAAATACGTCAATAAACTCTTTTCCCGTCTTATTTCTTGATGGGTTGGGGATTCATTGGATCAGGTCTATATTGCTGGATAAATACAAGATGATCTGATATTTTCTATTAGTGCTTGTCCCTTAGGCATAGAATATCACTGGGGCAGCAATCTTTTAAAAAATAACTGATCTGCGTCTGCTGAGACCGGTAAATCCATTGTCCCCTTCCCAAGGAAAATTTTCCTGTTTACTACTCCAAAAACCGGGTATAATCAAAACCTATCTTACAATAAAATGTCTTCAACCTCGCCACTTTAACCTAAAGGGGAGAAAAATATGGAGGAATTATGGAAACCTCGTTTCTCAACCAAGAGCGGGGTTTTTCATTTTAGCCGAGCATAGAAACCCTGGTCCTTTGTCCATTAATTGGAATAAATAGAAAATAAATAAGGAGGTATTGACCATGTCTGAAATCTGCTGGATGTCGGCCCTCGAATTGTTGGCGGCCTACAAAAAGGGGAAGCTTTCGCCGGTGGAAGTAACAAAAACACTGCTGGCGCGGATTGACCAGGTCAATCCTAAAATCAACGCTTTTGTCACCAGGACTGATGAAATGGCTTTATCCATGGCCAAGAAGTCAGAAGCCGCCTTCCAGAAAGGGAAAGCGAGGCCTCTGGAAGGTGTCCCTGTCGCTATTAAGGACAATATCTTCACCAAAGGTATCCGAACTACCTTTGGCTCCAGGTTATATGAGAATTTTATTCCGGACAAGGATGCCATTCTGGTAGAGCGCCTGAAAAACACCGGGGCGGTTATATTGGGCAAGACCAACCTGCCGGAGTTCGGACTGGTGGGTATCACGGATAACTTGGTATTCGGCAAAACGGTGAACCCCTGGAACCTGAATAAAACCCCAGGCGGTTCCAGCGGCGGTTCAGCGGCCGCTGTGGCTGCAGGTCTCTGTCCGGTAGCTCACGGCAATGACGGCGGCGGTTCCATAAGAATCCCTTCGAGCTTCTGCGGCGTGTTTGGCCTGAAACCCACTTTCGGCCGAGTGCCGACTTATCCACATTTGTCGGGCTGGGAAACCCTTGC
>CAZSTT010000224.1:0-3871 GCA_964609705.1 uncultured Thermodesulfobacteriota bacterium | reverse complement strand
CTGGATCAATATGGAAAATGATTTCCTGGTCACCTTATTGTCGGAAACTCTCACCGCCCACGAAAATGAGTTGGATAAGCTAAAAGAATTGGGATATCCTCTTTATCAGCCCTTCATTGAGTTCGCTTCAGCCTACACTAACAGGGATGTCATCAAGGTCCAGTTCAACCGCTACCATTTATATGAACAGGTCAGCCAGGTATTTGAAAAGCATGATTTAATATTAACACCGACTGTGGCTACAGCCGCCTTTGCGGCCGGGGATAGGGGACCGCTTGGACCCGAGAAAATAAATGGGCAGGAGGCCAGTGCGAGTTCCTGGGTTTGTTTTACCTATCCCTTTAATTTCACCGGCCATCCGGCCGCTTCGGTGCCTTGTGGATTCAACGCCGAAGGACTCCCTGTAGGACTGCAGATAGTAGGCAGACGCTTTGACGAAGCCATGGTGTTGAGGGCTGCGAGGGCCTTTGAGAAAGCTTACCCCTGGAGGGGAAAAATACCGCAACTGGCCTCAGCTTAACCCTATGAAGGTTGGATTGCAGGTCGGATCAATAAAGCGTAACCAACAGGGACCGGTCAAGAGAACGGTGTAATCAAAGAATTGTTTCTGAGAAAGGGCCGGATCTTGAATTTAAAGATTTAAAGTCAGGATATTCCCGGCGTGGTTCCTAAAATACAGTTTTGCCAGGTCGAAAATAAAGACTTTACTTTATTCATTCTGGAAAGAGTTCCGGATATACTTTTGCTGTATAAAGAGGCCAAAGGTTTGACCTATATTGGGATTTTTAACTCAACACGGCAGGAAGGAATTAAGTTCTTGTTGAGTCCTACCGAAACGAGGGGCCGGCCAGCCGAACTGATTTTACGGTTTCAATCTTGTCAATGCCCTCATTAACCATTAATAATGTGAAAGGAGATTCAACCATGAAAGCAAAAAAGCAATCACTCATCAGGCTTTTCTTTGTCGGGGTCGTCATTACCCTGATAATGGTTTCACTAACGTTATCCGCCGACGCGTCAGACAGAAGGGGAAGGTTTGCCTTGGGGGGTGCGCTGGGTTTTATGGTCGACACCCCGGATAATACGGCCTTTGCTATCGGCTTATCCGGCGATTACTACTTTACCAATGAATTCTCAATCGGTCCGCTTCTCCAGATGGGGTTCACGGGCGATCTCTTTATGATCGGCCCATCCGCCCAGGCAAAATATACATTCGACCTCGGGGGCATTCCAAACCTCAAACCTTACGCCCAGGCCGGCATCGGATTCATTTATGCTGATTTAAAACGGGGGGGAGGGGAAAAAGAAAGTGATACCAGTTTCCTTATTCCTTTTGGGCTGGGGGCCGAGTATAAATTGACCAATGCGATATCGCTGGATGCTACCGTCCTCTTGAATGCTACCAATCTTAAGGTACGGGATGAAAATTTATTTGTAACCTTTCTCTTCGGGCTTAAGTTCGCCTTCTAGCCGTTGAGGAACATCCCTTGGGTTATGTATGGATCACGGAAAGAGGGCCAGGTCTTTTTTCTTATCATTCTCTTTAAAAGCCAAGAAAATAGACCTGGCCTCAACCCCACTCCGATCTACTCCATCCTGAAAAGTCTCCGGGCGTTCCGATACATCCATTTTTCTTTCACGGAGTCTTTGAGGGGCAGGGCCAGCATTTCTTCGACCACCTGTTTGATAGGCATGGCAAAGGTGAACCAGCTCGAAGAAAAAACCACCCGGTCCTGGAGCAAAGTGTTTCCAAACTGCATGAGCATATCCCATCCCGATCCGGGGGTCCCCAGATATTTCGGGCGGTGACCCGCTGTGCTGATATAGAGATTTTGGTGTCGTCGCGCCAGCCCGATCAACTCCGGTACCCAGGGCCAGCCCCCCAGCCCGGCCACAATCCGCATTTCAGGGAAGTCCATGGCGACGTCGTCCACATATAAGGGCCGTCCGATGTCCATTGGCAGGTCGGTGCGATAAGTCATGGTTGTGTAAATAAACACCGGGATATTTAATTCCACGGCCTTGGCATAAAGAGGATAGAACCGGCGGTCGTTGGCCCGGATCCCGTAACGGAATGGACTGGCATAAAAACATTTGATGCCCAGCTCTTTGACCGCCCGCTCCAGTTCTCGAACCGCTTTCATGCCCTCGAGAGGATTGATATTGGCCGTACCTATAAATCGATCGGGAAATTGGGCCACTACGGCGGCGGTTTTATCGGAATCACCGGCAAAAACAGCCCCCCACTCGATTCCCGCCCCATTCATTTCTTCCACGAAGCGGGGCAGGGTCATCACGGCTTTCCTGGCCCTTTTCTTGAGGACCTTTTCTATTTCCAGCGGAGACATCTCTTTTTTCATTTTTTTGATCTCTTCCGGGGTGAAATCCAGGGCCCGCGCCCGTTGGACCCCGAAAACGTTTCCATAATTGGCCATGCCCTTTTCTGTGGAATGAAAAAGATAGTCTTTTAACCGGGAAACCAGTTGTTCGGCATCCGGGGGCAGGTCCAGTTCTAGGTCAATAACTTTCATCGGGAATACCTCCTTCGTCAGTCAGAAATCCTGTTCGGTCAGGGCAATGGCAGGATAACGGATTGATCTGTATGTCCTTCAAGAATGAAAAAATTATAATGAAGGAAAAATACAGGGTCAAGAAAATTAAAAAAATGACTTAGTTCTCGTCCGGAAATGGTCTTTCCGGATGGAAACGACTTAGAAACCGAGAAGCTCTTTGGCAATGGTATTGGCTTCATCCAAGGTGCTTTCGTCCACCATGACCGTTCCCCAGCCCTTCTGGGTCACGAACAGACCGTCATAGGCGGTATCCTTGTATTCTCTGACCAGGAACGGGATCTCGGCTTGACCCAGAGCGTCGGTCAGGAGATCGGCCTGAAATTGATTGTCCAGAGTAATCAGCTTTTTCCAGTTCACAAAACCTCCCCTTGATGAAGGGCCTCATGGCCATATACTAAAATGGATCCTGGCCCTATTGCCGGGTTAATCCAACCCCCATATTAAATGCCTTTTGGCAGTCGTGGGGAAAGACTTCCTGACGTCTCCTGGCTTTCTTCTCCGGATCAAAAATTTCTACGACTACCTTAGAATAGTCTTCAAACTGATAAGTATCAAAGCTGAAAAGCGACTTTAAGGATCCGAATATGGTATTCAAGGTCATTTCATTACTAGCGATGATTTTATCGTAACCCAATTTTTTCATCCACTCCTCGGTTACGTTCATCGTATAAATAAAACCGGTATTGATCTTCCTGGGAAAAAGAGTGCGGGGCGGATAGGTATAAGTGTGATAGGGAAACATCAAACGTTCCATGAAGGATCTCATCTCTCCGGAAACCGTTCCAAAATAGATCGGGGAGCCCAGGAGAAAGGCGTCGGTCTCCTCCACCTTTTTCAGAATCGGGGTCAGTTCATCCCGGGCGGCACATTTCCCGTAGCTTGGGCCGCCTTTTTTTTTGCAGGAGAAGCAACTCAGGCATCCTTTAAAATTAAGATCATAAAGGTGAATCAGTTCCGTATCCGCGCCCTGGGAGGCCGCGCCTTCCAGGGCCTTGTTCAACAGAGTGGCCGTATTCCATTTTTTCCTCGGACTTCCGTTAAAGGCGATCACTTTCATCCGTAATTTCTCCTTCTTCTTATCTTCGAGTAGCTGCCCGATTTTCTAACCCTGATGAAGCAGGATCCCTGATTCGACAAACCTTTTCCCCTTGACTCCTATTTACCCCCCATTTTATACTCCTTCCACTTAAAAAGAAACACCGTTAAACCGCCATGCCCCGCCTTTTGGGGCGTGGCACCACGAGCCGGTCGACTCGGTCGGCTTTGCCGACCCAAAAAGAAGCCTCCAAAGGAGGCTG
>CAZSTT010000223.1:3504-5197 GCA_964609705.1 uncultured Thermodesulfobacteriota bacterium | reverse complement strand
GGTATTTATTCTTGACAAAAAGAGGTTCATTGTAATAGCTTTGAGTTCCATTGTGAAGGGTGAAGCCCGCTGGAACAAGAATATACGTCAGGGTAACATGATGGAGAGGTGAAGGCATTGGATTTAGGAATCTTAGGTCAAATTCATTTCAACTGGGATTTTCTGGTTGCTTTGTTAAGTATCATTTTAATCGATCTCATTCTGGCCGGGGACAATGCCGTCATTATTGCCATGGCGGTCAGGACCCTGCCGCGCAAACAGCGGATGAGGGGGATTGCCTTTGGGGCCGGGGCGGCCGTGGTCCTTCGAGTGATTCTGACCTTTTTTGCCGCCCAACTCCTGCAGGTGCAATTTGTCAAATTCGTCGGTGGGGCGGTTATTCTCTGGATCGCCGTCAAACTCTTTGTTGAAGGGGCTCCGGGGGAAGAAGAAGCCCACCAAGAAGCCAAAACCCTCTGGCAGGCCATTTGGGTGATTATCATCGCCGACATTACCATGTCCACCGATAATGTCCTGGCCGTAGCCGGGGCTTCCAAGGGCAATCTATTTCTTCTCCTCTTCGGTCTGGGCTTGAGTATCCCCTTTGTGGTTTTTACCAGCAACCTCCTATCCAAGTTGATGGACAAATATCCCTGGATAATTTACCTCGGCGCGGCGGTTTTGGGTAGAGTGGGGGGGGAGATGATGATTACCGATCCGTTTATCGTTAAACACCTTCATCCGACGAAGATAATGCAATACGGGGTGGAGATCTTTTTTACGGTCGGCGTCCTGATTGCCGGAAAGTTGTGGATCAAATGGAAAAGGTCCCGGGAGGAACGACAAATGGCCGGTTTTTCCCAATCGGAAACCCTTCATTCACCCAAAGAGGAATAAACGTATATGGCGGTATTAACCATTTCCAGGACTTACCAAAGCGGCGGGCATGAAATCGGAAAAGCGGTCGCTAGGGGAACCGGTTACGATTTTATCGATAAAACGCAAATTTTTTCCGATTTGAAATCCCTGGGGAAAAAATGGGGGCGTGCTTTTGAAGAATCAGATGAGGTAACCCCCAGTCTCTGGGAAAAGAACGACTGGCAATTCCAGGGTTTTATTGCCCTGATCGAATGTATTGTTTTTGAGTATGCCCTCAAAGACCGGGTAGTCCTATTGGGAAGGGGTGCCAACTTCATCCTGGAGGGCATTCCCCATGTCTTAAGGGTCCGTTTATTTGCCCCCCTTGAGGTCCGGGTCGAGAGGGCTATCATAAAAAATGAAACGGCCCGGGAAACAGCGGAATTGCTGATTAAAAAGACGGACCAGGACCGGGCCGGCTATATCCGGTCGATTTACAAAAAAAACTGGGAAGACCAGGAACACTATGATCTGGTATTAAATACGGCCGACTATTCCATCGAGCAGTTGACCCGGAAGTTAACGGAAGCCTTGAAAGAGTGGGAACAGCGGGCCACCGCCGAGGGAAGAAAAAAGCTGGAGAAACGGGCTTTGACCGCCAAGGTCAAAGCCCGGATTATGACCCATCCGGAAATTTTCATCCCCACCCTGGAGGTCTCGCATGATGGAGAGTCGATTGTCTTAAAAGGGGTGGTCCATACTCCCAAAGAATTTCATCTGGTGGAAGAGGTGGTCCACCAAATAGCCGATCCCCATCCGGTCCGCAATGAACTGCATTATCGAAAATAAATCGTCA
>CAZSTT010000223.1:0-3404 GCA_964609705.1 uncultured Thermodesulfobacteriota bacterium | reverse complement strand
CTTACTTTGCTCATTATGAGCGGTCTGATGGGGGTCTTAAAAAAAATATTCCCGGTTAAAGAAGGGGAAGAATAAAGAGAAAGGGGAAGGGGTTCATGCTGGAAGCGATACTAAGCGGCTTAACCGGACTCATCGCCGGGTTCAGCCATCTCCAATGGTCCAACCTGGTCATGATGGCCGTTGGCTGTCTTCTCCTTTACTTGGGGATAAAGAAGGGTTTTGAACCCTTATTGTTGGTCCCCATCGGGTTCGGGGCCATACTGGTCAACATTCCTCTGGCCGATTTAATGGGAAAAGACGGCTTTCTCCGGATCATTTATGATGCCGGTGTGATCACGGAACTATTTCCCTTACTTATTTTTATCGGCATCGGGGCCATGACCGATTTCGGGCCGGTGTTGGAAAATCCCTATACCTTCCTGCTGGGTGCCGCCGGGCAATGCGGGATTTTTTTAACCCTACTCCTGGCCCTGGCCCTGGGTTTTAACAAACTGGATGCGGTTACCATCGGGATTATCGGGGCCTGTGACGGTCCCACGGTTATCTATGTTGCCTCCCAGTATGCGCCTCATTTACTGGGAGCGGTCTCGGTGGCCGCCTATTCCTATATGTCGTTGGTTCCGGTGCTCCAACCACCGATCATGAAACTGCTGACTACCGAAAAAGAACGTCAGATCATCATGAAAACCCACAAAAAAACGGTTTCCAAAACCACCCGGATCCTTTTCCCCATTGTCATCACTATCTTGGGCGGATTGATCGCCCCCAAAGGGCTGCCCCTATTGGCCACCATCATGCTCGGCAACCTGATGAGGGAATCGGGGGTTGTGCCCCGGCTGACCAACGCCTCACAAAATGAGATTGCCAATATTGTCACCTTGCTCCTGGGGATTTCCATCGGGGCCACCATGAGCGGGCCGGAATTCGTCAAGACCCAGACCCTGATCATTCTGGTTCTGGGCTTGTTGGCCATCTGTCTGGACACGGTCTGCGGGGTCCTTTTCGGCAAGGCCTTAAAAGTCCTGACCGGCGGTAAAGTAAATCCCTTGATCGGTGCCGCCGGTATTTCTGCCTTTCCCATGTCGGCCCGGGTGGTCCAGAAAGAAGGATTAAAATACAATAAAAGAAGTTACCTGCTCATGCACGCTATGGGGGCCAATGCCGGAGGTCAGATCGGATCGGTCATGGCCGCAGCGGTTATGCTTTCGGTTTTGAAGGGGATGGGGATTATATAAAAAAGTTGCAAGTTACTTGTTCCTTGTTTCTTGTTGCACCGTTCCGTGTAAGTGGTTAGTGGATGCCGGATATTTATTGATTTGAATTTACCGTTCTTTTTTTAACCGGAAATCGGTAACGAGTAACGAGTAACAAGGGTTTTATGCCTCACCCCGTTTATTTTTTGGATTTAAAAGCAAACTTCAGAGAAAACCGGCTGCAACGGATCGCCCGTCTGCTGGACCGTGTCCCTTTTCCCAAACCTCTGGTCAAAAAAAATCTGGTGGCCATCAAAATCCATTTCGGGGAAAAAGGAAACACGGCCTATGTAAAACCGATTTATGTCCGCCCCATTATCGACAAGGTCCGGGAATGGGGCGGGAAACCCTTCCTTACCGATGCCAATACCCTTTATCTGGGCACCCGCAGTGACAGCGTGTCCCACCTTCAGACCGCTCTGGAAAACGGGTTCTCTTTCACCACCGTCGGGGCTCCCCTGGTGATCGCCGACGGGATCAAGGGCAAATCGGCCATCCGAGTCCCGATCCATCAAAAACATTTTGACCAGGTTTCCGTCGCGGCCGACATCGTCGATGCCGATGCCCTGGTCAGCCTGGCCCATTTCAAGGGGCATGAACTGTCCGGATTTGGCGGAACCCTGAAGAATCTGGGTATGGGCTGTGCTTCACGGGAGGGCAAGCTGAGCCAGCATTCCCAAACGGCGCCCAAGATCACCCGGAAAAAATGCATCGGCTGCGGGGAATGCCTGATGCATTGCGCCCAGGAAGCCATTGCCCTTGAAGAAAAAAAAGCCGTGATGAATCACGAGAGATGTGTCGGCTGCGGTGCCTGCATCCTGATCTGCCCGCAGGAGGCCATTCGGATCCGCTGGAATCCTTCCATCACCGTTTTTCAGCAGAAAATGATTGAATACGCCCTGGGGGTGTTGAAAGGCAAGGAAGGCCGGGCCATCTTTTTAAATTTTCTGACGGATATTACCCCCGCTTGTGATTGTTACGATCACAGTGATCGTCCCATCGTCCGGGATATCGGTATCCTGGCCTCCACCGATCCTGTGGCCATCGATCAAGCCTCGGTGGACCTGGTCAACAACGAACCGGGCCTTAAAGATTCAGCCTTGACCAAGAACTATAAATCCGGCGAAGACAAATTCCGCGGCGTTTACCCCAAGATTGACTGGGAGGTTCAGCTTCAGTACGGTGAAGAGATCGGATTGGGAACCCGGAAATATGAATTGGTGATCCTGGGAGAGAAATAACCCGGAATCACCGGCCCCTCTCCGGATTTTCATCGATGTCTTTCTTCTACAACCACAGCCAACCATTCTTCCTGTTGAATCCAAACGAAAACTGTGTTAGCCTTTAAATTATGGAAACCGTAACGATTGAAGGGGTAACCCTTTATTTGAGCCATCCGGATACCCCGCCCTTGGACTGGGTGGGGCAACCGGATCTGATCGACCAGGTCCTGGCCGCCTGGCTGGTGGTGGATAAAAACGACCTCCCCTTACATCCCCGGTTGATCGGAAAACCCGGAGTGGGTAAAACGACCCTGGCCTATGCCGCCGCCCGGAGATTAGGACGGGAAATCTATTTCTATCAGGCCACCATGGATACCCGGCCGGAAGACCTGATCGTTACTCCGGTGATCGCCGAGCAGGGAAAAATCCATTATATGGCCAGTTCTCTGGTAACGGCCATGATTCGCGGCGGGGTTTTGATCCTTGACGAAGGGAACCGGATGAGTGAAAAAAGCTGGGCTTCCCTGGCGCCCCTATTGGACAACCGCCGTTATGTAGAGTCGGTGATTACCGGCATCAAGATCATGGCCCATCCGGAGTTTCGTTTTTGTGCTACCATGAACGACGATGCCAGCACTTTTGAACTGCCGGAGTATATTCATTCCCGGCTGCAGCCCCAGATTTTTATCGATTTTCCTGAACCGGAAGAGGAACGGCTGATCTTGAAAAGGAACCTGCCCTTTGCCCCTGAGGATATTCTTAATTATGTGGTCCATTTTCTTCAAAGGGCTCATCAGGCCCACGAACGCTATACGGTTCGGGACGGCATCAATATCACCCGATATGCCCTGAAGTCATTGGAAGGCCGCCCGTCTCTCCAGAAGCTCCCTTTGGAAGAACGAAAATCCCTGGCCTTGCGCCTTTCCAT
>CAZSTT010000222.1:0-5213 GCA_964609705.1 uncultured Thermodesulfobacteriota bacterium | reverse complement strand
ATGAAAGACATCTACCAGGAAATAGACCGGGCACTGGAGCAAGGGCAAGATGTGGTTCTGGCCACTATCGTGGCTCAGAAAGGTTCGGCCCCCCGTGCCCCGGGAACCCGGTTTCTGATAAGGTCCGATGGCTCTTTTGAGGGAACGATCGGGGGCGGAAAGGTGGAGGCCGATGTCCTGGTGGAGGCCTCCATCCTGTTTGCCGAGAAAAAAAACAGGACCATCCGGTTCCGCTTAACCGGAGAAGAGGCTGCCGAAACTGAGATGATTTGCGGTGGGGAGCTGGAAATCCATCTGGAGTTTTTTCCCGGAGGGGGTGCTTTGCATCGGGAGTTTATTAAAAAGATATTAGATCTCAGGCGGCAAGGTATCAAAGCAATCTTGGCCACCCGGTTGGATGAAGGCCCAGCTGGACCCCTGGGGGATTTTAAGTTTCTCTATGTACCGGGAGAAGATCAGGCCTTTGAAAATCCGCCCTGGATTACTCCTGTCAGGAAAGAACTCTCGGGGGTCTTTTCCAGAGGGCAGCCTGTTTTGTTGACGGCCGTTGTGGATGGAAAAGAAAGAAAAATTTTCCTGGAACCCGTTATTTCACCTCCTGACCTTTTTATCTTCGGGGCCGGTCACGTCTCCTCGGCCCTTTGCCCCCTGGCCAAAAGGGTCGGGTTTCGGGTAATGGTCTTTGACGACCGGGCTGCATTTGCCGACCCCGGCCGTTTCCCGGAAGCGGATGATATCCTGGTCCGGTCTTTCGACCGGATATCGGACCATGTCCATTTCGGTCCCAATAGCTTTGTGGTCATAATGACTCGAGGCCACCTGCATGATCATCAGGTCTTGAGGCAGGTCCTGGAAAACCCTCCCCGCTATATCGGAATGATCGGCAGCCGGCATAAAAGAGGTGTTATTTTTGAGGCTTTAAAGCAAGAGGATTTTTCCGAAGCCCTGATAAAAGCTGTTCATACTCCTGTCGGCCTGGATATCCAGGCTGAAACTCCGGAAGAGATAGCCGTATCAATCGTGGCCGAGCTCATCCAGGTCCGCAACCAAAGCCAAGAAATCTAATCGAATAACTCCTGAGTCAGTAACCTGTTAAGTTCCCCGGCAGGAGCAGATAATAGTTTCCTTCCTCTAACCGTCCCCGTTTCAGACATCCCTGTCCATAAATCCGGCATTTGGTTTCCAGCTCCTGAAAGGCCAGGTGGTATTGTGAGGCCGTTAATCGCCCCGAATTGAGAATGTTAACCAGGGCCTGGATACGAAAGCGATCCATTGCCGGTGTTGTTCGGGAAAGCTGATCCGGGTGTCCGCCTCTTTTGACAACCAGAGGCTGTTCGATCAAAAAAATGGGGGATCGGGCGGAAATCCTGAGCCACAGGTCATAATCTTCACAGGCCGGCAGGGTTTCATCAAATAAACCCACCTGTTCGAACAGGTCCTTCTTAATCATCACTCCGGAAGGACTGACCAGGCAAAGACGAAGAGAAGGGGTAAAAATATTTCCGGAATATTTCCGATGTTTTTTCATGGGATTCACCCGGCGGCCGTTGCGAATCCAGATCTCTTCGGTCTGGCAAATCAGGGCCTCTGGATTTTGGGAAAAGAACCGTGTTTGAGTTTCCAGTTTATCCGGCAGCCAAAGGTCATCGGAATCAAGGAAGGCGATCCATCGCCCCCGGGCCATCCGGATGCCCCGGTTGCGGGCTGCACTGACCCCTCGATTATTTTGGAAGCAGTAAACCAACCGGTCCTTATAGGAGTCAAGGGCCTTTGCCGTTCCATCCGTGGAGCCGTCATCGATCACGATCAACTCAAAATCCGGGAAGGTTTGTTTATAAACTGAATCAAGGGCCTCGAGGAGCAGGGAAGACCGGTTGTAAGTCGGGATAATAACACTGACCAGGGGCAGGGACATTACTTTCTCAAGGTATTAAGAGGGCCAGCAGGCCGGCCAGGATAAACCCGGCCTCCACCATGGCTTCGAAAAATACATTTCCGGGTAAGGCCCTGTTTCTTTCGTACATAATTAAAAAGCCAAATTGGTAAAAAAAGCAGATCAAAAACCAAAGGCTCCAGTAGGGCAGAAGACCGCCAAAGGTGCCGGCTGAAAGGACGATGACCGTCCCCAGGCTTAGCCTTTTCAGGAAACGGATGGTTTTTTCTTCTCCGATAATGATCGGGAGGGTTTCCTTGCCGACGATCATATCGCCCTGGATATCCAGGACGTCAAAAAGGCCGGAACGAATATAGACAAAAGAGCAAAGGATGAAAAAAATTAAAACCAGGGAAAGGCTCAGCGTCTGATTTTCGGCCATAGCCGGGATCAGGGCGGTGACGGCTCCCCACCCCAGGGCCACGGAAAGGGTTTTAGAGGCCGGAATATCTTTTATTTTTTTCATCCGGGTAAAGCGCTGCCAAACGGCCGGAACGATCTGAAAACTGTAGAGGATACCCAGGGCGCTCATGGCCGCCAGGAAAAAGAAAGGCGCCCAGCCCCTGGTCAAGGCCAGTCCCAGAGAAAAAAGGACGGCCCCTATTCCGGAAATGAAAAAGGCCGATCGATACCTCTGATAGAATTGGGAACGGTCCGGGTCATTATATTCGGCTGCTCCCCGATCCAGGAGGTGATTCAGAATATGCATGGCATAAATATGGAAAAAAGCAATGGCAAAATAGATCCAGTTAAAGGACACCTGCCGTAATCGGGCGGCGGCCAGGCTCAAACACCCGGCCCCCAGGGCGACCATCAGATTACTTTTTAATAAAAAACGGACCCAACGAAAAAGAAAGGCACTCCAGACATATTCGCCCTGTCCTTTGGTCATCTCCAGTTCCTGGACCACTTTCCGAATCATCCAGTTGGGGGTCGAGGCGCCTGCAGTCACCCCGACGGTCTTAAATCGAGCGAGTTCCTTCTTGTCCAATTGATCTTCCGTTTCCACATGAAAGCAGGGGGTACCGGCGGAATCGACTATAGCCGCCAGACGCCGGGTATTGCCGCTGTCATACCCCCCGACAATGACCAGGCCGTCCACCTCCCGGGCCAGGTTGCGCACCTCTTCCTGACGTTCATGGGTGGCATTGCAGATGGTGTTAAAAACCAGGCTGTTGGGAAATCGCTCCCTGAGTTTTTCAACCACCCGTTGGAAGAGGGATTCATCCTGAGTGGTTTGGGCAACGACAATCACCCGGCTTAACTCGGGCAGGTCTTTAACCTGATCCGGGTCGGTCAGGACAATCCCCTGGTCCTGAGAATAACCCAGCAGACCGATGACTTCCGGATGATCCCGGTCACCGACAATAATCGGGGTATACCCTTCCGAGGCATATTTTCGGATAATGGCCTGGACTTTAATCACCCTCGGACAAGTGGCATCCACAATAGTGCAACCGCTCTTCTTCAGCCGTTCGTGATCCTGGGGAGGGATGCCATGAGCCCGGATGACCACGGTGCCCGTTTGTTGGTCTTCAAGGGGGTCCAGAATACGGATCCCTTTTTTTTCAAGCATGGACAAGACCTGGGGATTATGGATCAGGGGGCCATAGGTGTAAACAGGATCGGGGAAATGATAGCCGGCCTCCAGGGCCAGCTCCATGGCCCGGCGGACCCCCATACAAAAACCGGCCTTTTTTGCAATTCGGACTTTCATAAGTTGTGTCAGTTTACCTTTTTAATTATTATTCTCACCGCAAAGACGCAAAGGGCGCAAAGAAGAAATATTAGTGTTTGCCGGTGAGAGGCCGGCAAACACTAAGCTTCGCTACCCCCCCCGGGTAACTATTTGGACGAAAGCCAGAGCTGTTTTGTTCAATCCCGCCTCTCACGGGATTGAACAATCAAATGATTTTCTCTGCGTTCTTTGCGTCTTTGCGGTGAAAAAATACTTTTTTCCAACGCCCAAAGGGTTACCCGAAGCTTATTTTACTCCAAGGCCGCCAAGGTATCAAAATATTCCTCAAAAAGGACCTTTAATCTTTCTTTGGACCGGGCCAGGGCCACATTTTGCCGGAATTCTCCTGAGGCCGGCAATCCCCGGGTCAGGACAAATAAGGTACGGCGCAAGGCTTTGATTTGGGCCGACCCCTGATAATTTTCCTCAATCCATTGCCAGTAGGAGATCAGCCAACCCCGCCTCTCCTCCGGATCGGGTTGGCTCGGCGGTCCCCCGGCCTCCATTTCCTTGATCTGTTTAAAGATCCAGGGGGTCCTTAATGCTTGGCGACCGATCATAATCGCATCGCAGTGGGTCTGCTTTTTAAGGGCCAGGGCCTGTGAGGGGGAGAGGATGTCTCCACTGCCCATGACCGGGATACGAAGCCGCTCCTTGAGTTCCTCCACAATCAGCCAGTCCGCCTGGCCGGAAAAACCCTGGGTCGCATAACGGGGATGAATCACCAGGGCATCGACACCGGATTCCTCGGCGATTCGGGCCAGGATCAGGTAGACGGGCTGCCCTTCTTTCCAGCCTGAACGTATCTTGATGGTCAGAGGAAGGGTCGTGGCCTTTCTAACGGCCTTTATCAGTTTTTCCGTTTTTATCAAATCCTTAAGTAAGGCCGCCCCCGAGCCGGATTTGGCTACTTTTTTGACCGAACAACCCATGTTGATATCAATAATATCAGCACCAGCCTCTCCGGCCAGTCCGGCGGCCTGGGCCATGACCTCCGGCTTGGAGCCAAACAACTGAACCGATAAGGGGTGATCTTCGGGAGCGGTTTTGAGCAGCAGGCGGGTTAAGGGGACCTGTCGAACCAGGCCTTCGGCGCTGACCATTTCGGTGCAGGCCAGTTCACAGCCCAGTTTACGAACCAGCAAACGGAAGGGCAGGTCCGTATATCCGGCCATGGGGGCCATAATATAAGGAAAGGATATCGTTTTGGATCCGATGTTCATCATGACTAAAAACAGGGGCAAGGTTTCAAGCAAAATGAATCCAACCCCCAGACTTTTGACTCCTTAATATATCAGATTTATCTATACAGACCAGACAGACCAAATAGACCAAATAGACCAAATCGACCAGAGAACCAGACAGAACCTTACCACAAAGAAACATCGGTTGACAAGTAACCACGCCTTGACTATTTCGTCCGGATATTTTATATTCTCTTTACGGAAGTGGAAAGCTCACTGGTGGGGCTCCCGGACTTCAAATCCGGTGTGCCGTCTGAAGAGGGCGGCAGGTGGGTTCGATTCCCATGCACTTCCGCCA
>CAZSTT010000221.1:1983-5332 GCA_964609705.1 uncultured Thermodesulfobacteriota bacterium | reverse complement strand
GCCTTCCAGGCCCCGATAAATTTTCCCTCCGAGGGAGATATGTTAAACAGGCCTTTGGTAAAGGACAGATACGCCCAGGTGGTATAGGTCGGCGATTTGGAGGGAATATTCTCATTGAGACGCACGGTTTCCTGCACCGTTTTATCGGGTCTTATCCAAAGGACCTTTATCTCATGGGCGCCATGAAGACCGGTCCAGACGGTGACTAAATAGATCCGATCGCTTTTGGAAAAAGAAGAGGCCGGGACGGGACGATTCAGGTCTTTGGTCAGGATGGAATGAAAGTTAGGGGCCCGGGATTGACCCGGACTTTCCGGTGTCTTTTGCTCACCAGCTCGAGGCGGAGACGTTTCCAGGGTTCTAATTCCAGCCGCTGGAGTGGCCGATGGACCTTTTTCTTTTTTCTGGCAACCCACTGCCGAAGAAATAACAAACAACAACAGGACGACCAGAAGAAACTCCCCGAGGCCGCAAAGCCTTGAACCTTGACCTTTAAGCCGGTGATCTCCTGATTCTTTTTTCATGAGCTTGGACGCCCCCCATAAGTTTATATTTTTTGCGGGGCTTCTTTCTTCTCTATGATCTCTTTAATATAATAAATCGGTTTCCCCTGGGATTCATGATAAGTGCGGACTTGAAGCTCTCCCAGGAGACCCATACTGATGAATTGAATACCTATAAATATCAAAAGGATGGCCAATAGCAGAATCGGTCGGTTAGCCAGGGGGATACCGAAAAAAAGCCTTTGAACCGTTAAATAACCGGCCAAAGCGAAACCGGTCAGCCCGGAAAGGAACCCCCAGAGACCAAAGACATGGATAGGCCGGGTGGAATAGGTCAATAAAAACTTTACCGTGATCAGATCCAGCATGACCCGGATAGTCCTGGAGATCCCGTACTTGGATCGTCCGAATTTTCGGGCCCGGTGGTTGACGGGGATCTCGGCGATGGTTACCCCCATCCAACTGGCCACGGCCGGGATAAATCGATGCAACTCTCCATACAACCGGATGTTTTTGGTGACCTCTTTTTTAAAGGCCTTCAAAGTACATCCGTAGTCATGGAGCTTTACCCCCGTGACCCAGGAAATCATCTTATTGGCAATGATGGACGGGAGACGTCTGGAGATAAAAGGGTCTTTCCGCTTTTCCCTCCATCCGCTGACAATATCGTACCCTTCTCCAATCTTGGCTACCAGGGGGGTGATATCCCTGGGATCGTTCTGGAGATCGCCATCGATGGTGATGATAATATCTCCCTCGGCCGAATCGAAACCGGCGGAAAGGGCGGCCGTCTGTCCGAAATTTTTTCTAAGTCGCACCACTTTGATATGGTCGCGCTGTTCAGCTTCTCCCTTTAACAGGGAAAAGGTGGCGTCAACACTCCCGTCATCGATGGCCAAAATTTCCCAAGATCGTTCCGTTGCTTCAAGAGCGGGAACCAGTTCTTCGAAAATGATCGGGATATTTTTGGCTTCGTTATAAAAGGGAATAATAACCGAAAGGTCCAAGGGGCTTTCCTATTTTTCCTAATAGTATTGTTTAGTTACTCGACATTTGAGCAAAGTAGAAGGTTTGGCCCTAAAAGTCAAGGTTTTATTTGGTTTCCATCCGGGAACGGTCCTTTTTTGCCCTGGCTGTGTCAATCTGCAGGATTGTTTGTGCGGAGTACCTTTGTACACCTCCGCCCAAACTCTTGATTTCCTTGCCAGGACAAAAACTTCCTCGTTTCCGAATTGGAAACCAATAGTTACATATTCTTTATTTTCGGAGGGAAACTATTGAGATTCTTCCAAGAAGAAAAAAGAGAGGATCAGAAGGAAAACAAATCACGCTTGCCCACCGCCCCTCTTAAGCTTCCAGGAAAGAAAGAAAAAAGGGAGGAACAAAAGGGTCTCCACGATAAACACCCGGGCGGTCTGACTCCAGAAGACCGGGTTGGTCAAATCTCTCATCACATAGGGCAAAAACGGCCGGGGGGAAATAACATAGGTCCCTGAAAATGGCCAGAACAAAGGAAATCCGTAGGGGCCTTTAAGATCCTCGGTAAAAAAATCCAGCAGGAGGTGAGAAAACAGCAGAGCAAAAACGAAGCCGAAGGTTTTGACAAAGGTGGACCTTCTAATAATGGTACCCAGGATACCGATGGTCAAAGACAATCCTACTGCCGATCCCAGGCTGTGAAAAGGGCCATGGTGAAACCGGCCTGGATTCCCTGAAAAAATCCCCGGCAGAAAATCCAGGTCCGGCAAACAAACCCCCAGGACTACCAATCCATACATCAGAAAGGTTTTCCTTCTAGATGCAAACCACCGGGGATAACAAAGATGGAAAAGCCCCAGACCGATCAAGCCATGCCCATAAGGAGAGGACATCACATACCTTCCGGGGGGGCCGGCCGGGATGAAGACGGCTCTCTGAGATAAAAATACGCACCGGGAAGCCCAATGAAGATGTTCCCTACGTTGGAAGCCAACCCGAGAGTAAAAGCCACCGTGGCGGAAATTCCAAAAAACGAAAATAAAGTAATGAATAACCCTTCCTGGATCCCGAATCCGCTCAGGGAAACGGGTATCCGGGCAAAAAATTGAGCGATGGGAATGATGGGGATTAGATAATAAAAAGGCACGGAAAGGTTCAGGGTTAAAACCAAAAAGTAAATGGTCAGGATAGGCACCAGCTGTTCGGCGAACGACCATGCAAAAAATCTTCCGAGGGCTTTTGGCTGATTACGATACAGCATAAAGGAGGAGGTGATTCGTGAGAACTTATCGGCCCAGGGAAGTTTGGCCAGCCATTTATTAAAAACCGGAGAGCCGCCCCCGCGCATCAGGAGTACCAGAAATATTACACCGGCGGCAAGGAAGGTCAGCAGGAGCCAAAGGAGAATCGAGGGAAAGTGGGGAACAAAAAAGTGTAACAGGGGAATGACCATTATGGCCATTACCGCTGATGATAGAAAACCGAGGAATCGTTCCATGATGATGGACGAGACCACATCAATCCCGGTGTCGGTATTCCTGGAAAGTTCATAAGCGCGAACGGCATCTCCTCCCAGGGAAGTGGGGAATAAATTTCCCCAAAAGGTCCCTTTAAAATAGACCACGATCAGCTTTTTCCAGGAACAGGCTATTTCCTTGGCATCCAAAAGAATTTTCCATTTATAGGTCATAATCAGCCGATCAAAAAAATTCAGGACAAAATAACCCATCAGGAAAGGCCAGCGGATATTTTTCAGCAGTTCAGCCAGTTCCCGCTGGTTGACAAAACGAAGCAGGAAGAAAATAAGCAGAAGACTGACCAGCAGCTTCCAGAGGTAGGATTTAAGATTCGATTTCTTCATAAAAACT
>CAZSTT010000221.1:0-1883 GCA_964609705.1 uncultured Thermodesulfobacteriota bacterium | reverse complement strand
CCCAGATTCAACAGGGCCCACAGGATATGATTGTGATTATGGGTCCGGGCCATATGCTGGTCGATGAGCTCCTGGATATAAGGACCGTTCATATATTCTTTGATGACCGGGGACTCTTTCAGGACGGTAATCAATGGCTCTTTTAGACCCTCCCGGAGCCAGTTTTTAATGGGGAGACTGTATCCCTGTTTCCCCCGCCAAACGATCTGATCGGGGAGCAAGCCGCTCAAGGCTTGACGGAAAATGGCCTTGGTGCGGAACCCTTTCAGTTTCCACTCTCCGGGAAGTGAGGCCGTAAATTCCACAAAACGGTGATCCAGAAAAGGGACCCGGATTTCCAAGGCGTGGGCCATACTCATCTTATCCACTTTCATCAGCACCGAGTCCGGCATGGTAAAACGCAAATCGATATAAATCTCCTGGTCCAGGCGATCCGCGTCACTCCATTTAGACCTAAGGGCTTTTATCGGGGCAAAGGGGTCCATTTTGACCCGAGATTTAAATCCGTCATTAAACAGCCGGGCATCCTGAACGTCTGATGAAAAATATTGCCACCTCAGATGCCCGCCTTCCAGAGGCAGGTGGGAACCCTCCACAAACCGTTTGACGATATTAATGAGCCCTTTCTTTTGGGGCTGGTCCGGAAGGGCTTCGATGATCGGATAGATCATTTTTTCCCTGATCAACCCAGGTAGAATCCGGTAAAACTGATCGGCCTTACTGGCCTTGAAGCGGTCATAACCGGCAAAGATTTCATCCCCGCCCTCTCCTGAAAGGCAGACGGTCACATGCTTTTTAGCCTCCCGGCAGACCAGATAAAGGGGCAGGGCCGAGAGATCGGTCATCGGTTCATCCAGATGCCAGACCGCCTCTTCCAGATCATGGAGGGTTACTTCAGGGATCATCAATACCGTATGTTCGGTGTCAAACTCCCTGGCCACCAGTTCGGCAAAAGGCAATTCACTGAAAGAGGGATCCGGATAACCGATGGAAAAGGTTCTTAAGGGATTAACGCCCAACCGGCGCATCAGGGCCACCAGGGTGCTGGAATCCAGTCCCCCGGAGAGAAACACCCCCAGGGGGACATCGCTGACCAGATGGCTTTGGACGGTTTCCTGGAGCAGTCGGCGCAATTCGACCACCGCCTCCTCCCGGGTCAGGGAGGTGCCGGGCCGGTTGAGGTCCCAATAAGGTTTTTGAATCAATTCATTCCCGGACCACTTAAGGTAATGACCCGGCCGGAGTTTTTGAATCCCCTCAAACATGGTTAAGGGGCTGGGAACGAATTCGAAGCCCAGATAATAATAGAGCGCCTGAAGATCCACCCCTCGGCTTATTTCCGGAATTTGTAAAAGAGACTTGATCTCTGAAGCAAAGGCCAGCCGCCCATTTTGAAAATAATAGTAGAGGGGTTTGATCCCCAACCGGTCCCGGGCCAGAAGGAGTTTTTGTTTTCTTTGATCCCAAAGCCCGAAAGCAAACATGCCTTGAAGATGGTCCAGACATCCTTCCGCCCATTCTTCGTAGGCGTGGACGATAACCTCGGAATCGGCTTTGCTTCGGAAACGATGCCCTTTACTTTCCAGCGTTTGACGAAGCTCCAGGAAATTATAGATTTCTCCGTTAAAAACCAGTTGAACCGTCCCCTCTTCATTCGGCATGGGCTGACTGCCCTGTTCGGAAAGGTCAATGATGGACAGGCGGCGAAATCCCAGAGTAATCCCCGGTCCACTGAAAACGCCTTCCTGATCCGGCCCCCGGTGTTTTATAATTTGGCACAGACGCTCTCCCAAAGAGCGATCCGGCCAGTTAAATCCTAAAATTCCGCACATGGGTTTGATTCCTCAACCTTTGACAAGAAAACGGTTCGTCATGAATGGTTC
>CAZSTT010000220.1:2713-5694 GCA_964609705.1 uncultured Thermodesulfobacteriota bacterium | reverse complement strand
CCCCTTGGTCCTTAGAATCAAAAGTGAGAGATAAATTCTCAGACTCTTTAAGTAAGAATCTAAGAGGAGAGGTAGGAATGGCGGAGAGCAAAATCCCTGACATCCTTTTCTGCCAGATGGATGCCATGGCCGAAGAGAATCCTGATTTTCCAGTAGTCACCTTTGAAAATTCCCCCCACCCCGATGAGGTCCTGACCTATGGAGACCTGGTCATCAAAGGGCGAAAGCTCACCCGGGCCCTCCAAAAAAGCGGTATTGGACGAGGGGATGCCTTCGCCCTGCTGATGCGAAATCACCTGGAAGTCGTTTTGGCCATGTACGCGGCTTCCGCCCTGGGGGCTGTTGTCGTTCCCATCGATCCCAGATCAATGGGTCAAAAGCTCAGCTTTCAGATCAAAAATTCCGGCTCCAAAAGGGTCATCTTTACGGCTGAATTTCTGGATTCCATGGAAGAAGTCTTGTCCTCTTTGCCCGGGGTGAAAACCGTGGGGGTGCTTTATAAAGACGACTTTGGAATTCCCGAATCTTCAAGATATCCGAGCTTGAATGAAATCCTGGAGGGGCCGGAGGAACCGGGATTAAAACCGGGAGAAAAGGCTGAGGACGATTACTTTCAGATCATTTATACTTCGGGAACGACCGGGGACCCGAAGGGTGTGAAAATGCGTTACCGTTTTTCACGCTCGGCAGCCCTGGCTCAGGGGATCTGGAAATATTCCAAAGATGATAAACTCTATACCGGACTCTCCCTGACCCATGGCAACGCCCAGGCCATTACCCTGAGCCCGGCCCTGCTGCTCGGTATCCCGGCGGTTATCAGCCGCAGGTTCACCAAGAGCCGGATCTGGGACATCTGCCGCGCCTACGGATGCACGACCTTCTCTCTTTTGGGCGGCATGATGATGGGGATATATTCGGAGCCGGTACGATCCGACGATGCCGACAACCCCGTCAGACTGGTTATCAGCGCCGGAACCCCCAGACCGATATGGGAGGCCTTTGAGGATCGCTTTAAAGTCAAGATCCACGAATGGTATGCCGCGGTCGAAGGAGGATTTGCCCACAACCCCCCGGGCGTCGGCCCTGTCGGTTCCTTCGGCAAGCCCTTAGAGGGTTCTGAGATTCGGGTAGTCCGCGAGGACGATTCGGAATGCGCTCCCGGAGAGATTGGAGAACTGATCTTCGCCTCTTTAACCGCCAAAGTCGAAGTGGAATATCATGCCAATCCGGAGGCCTCCCGGGCAAAAACGCGCGGGGGCTGGCTCCGTTCCGGAGACATGGTGCACCGGGATGAAGAGGGCTGGCTTTACTTCGATTTCCGCAAGGGCGGCGGATTGCGACGTCAGGGTGACTTCATCATGCCGGAGTATGTGGAAGCCGTTTTGGCCGACCATCCGGACGTTTCCGATGTCTGCGTTTTCGGGATTCCTGCGGCTTCGGGGGCACCGGGGGAAAGCGACCTGGTGGCCTCCATAGTACCGGCCACCTCCCAACCCGACATCAAGGGGATTTTCGCTTTATGCCGGTCAAAATTGGAACGAAACAGCATTCCCTCTTATATCCAGATAGTACCGGAGATCCCCAAAACGGCTTCCCAGAAAAATCTCGGTCGCCTTTTGCGGGAGGACTTCAACCCTGACGCGGGAAATGTCTACCGATTTGAAGACTACCGCTAGTGATCCATCTGATTTCCCTTATGGCCATGGAAACGAATTAGATAAATTAAGGATTCCTGGAAGCAAGTGAAACCTTTTCCAATGGGCCACTCTAATCCTTGGATCCACAAACCCTTATCATAAAAAAGGAGGAATAGTTATGGGATATCTTGAATTGGATCTCACCTTAAGTAGTGAAGCCAAGGCTATGCATGAAATGGTTAAAAAATTTGCTATGGAGGTCATGCGACCGGCGGGAATCGCTCTGGATAAAATGGCAGATCCGGCCGAGGTGATCGCCAAAGGATCTCCCCTCTGGGACGTGCTCAGAACACTCCGCGAACTGGGACTCCACAAGAGTCGAATCCCCAAGGCTTTCGGGGGTCTCCTCGAGGAAATGGACCCTAAAGTTATGCCCCTAATAGCCCAGGAAATGGGCTATGCCGATGCAGGATTGACCGTCAGTCTCAGTGTGGCCGGACATCCCATAACCTTCGCTATGTTATCCCAGGAACCGGAACTGCATCAGTTGGTCCGGGATTATTGCGAGGACACCAAGGGTGAGATCATCGGCTGCTGGGCCATTACCGAACCGGACCACGGGTCGGATTGGATTTTGGGGACCGATCCTAAGTTCACCAACCCCAAATGTGCCCCCAGTGTTCGGGCGGTCCTGAAAGGGGACGAATATATTCTCACCGGGCAGAAATCGGCCTGGGTCAGCAACGGATCCATCGCCACCCACGCCTCCCTCTATGTCTGTCTGGACCCATCAAAGGGTATGCAGGGGAACGGATTGGCGGTAGTCCCTTTAGATCTTCCCGGGATTACACGAGGCAAGCCTCTGGATAAGTTGGGCCAGAGGTCTCTGAATCAAGGAGAGATATTTTTTGAGGAAGTAAAGCTTCCCAAGAAATACATGGTCATTACCGATGGGGCTATGATGACGGCTGTATCCAAAATGATCTTCACCGGTGCCAATGGCGGCATGGGGCAGGTTTTTGTAGGACTGGCCCAGGCAGCCTATGACGAAGCCTTAAAATACGCGAAGGAAAGAATTCAGGGAGGAGTCCCCATCTTTGAACATAAGAATATCAAGTTGCAACTGTTCAATATGTTTATCAAGGTCGAGGCTGCCCGGGCTTTTGCCCGCAGTATGGCCTCGTACAATCAAGTCATGGCACCCAATGGATCCCATTCCCATGCGGTTGCATCCAAAATTCTGTCCACCAATACCGCCTATGAGGTGGCCAATGAGGCCATAAGCATTTTCGGGGGGGTAGGACTCACCAAAGAGTATCTGATCGAAAAACTGTTCCGGGATGC
>CAZSTT010000220.1:0-2613 GCA_964609705.1 uncultured Thermodesulfobacteriota bacterium | reverse complement strand
AAAGCAGAACTTGAATTGTCCCGCTGGAGGGCTAACTTCTGGCTGGTCGTCATCACCTTGATTTATTTGCTGGACCAGGCGGATAGAAATATTGTAGCCGCCGTTCTGCCTGCCCTGATAAAGGAATTCTCGCTAACGGATGCGTCGGCCGGACTGATCGGCGGCATCATGTTTCTATCCATGTTCTTGCTGGTGGTGCCCTGCGGCATTCTGGTGGACAAGTGGAGCCGCAAGTATATGATCAGTATCATGGTGGCCATTTGGAGCGCCACCACCTGGTATACGGGCCTGGCCACCAACTATGCCCATTTGTTGCTGGCCCGCCTGGGTGTGGGTGCCGGAGAAGCCGGTTATAACCCGGCCGGTTACGCCCTAATCGGGGCCTGGTTTCCTTCGAGACAGCGCGCCACCAAGGTCGGTTTTTTCAACTTGGGACAGACCCTGGGCGCCATTGTAGGATTCGGCCTAGCCGGCATTATTGCCCATTATTGGGGTTGGCGGTATGTTTTTGGCGTCTTTGCTTTGCCCGGTTTTATTTTGGCGATCCTAATGCTCTTCGCCCCGGATTACAAAGCCAAAAAAGTCGATGCCGGGATTAAACAGGACAATAAGGTCGGCGTTGGGGAAATATTTAGATATATTCTATCCACAAGGACCCTCTTACTTGTTTTTATCGTCCAGCTTCCCATTACGATTTTCATCATTGGCCTGGCCATCTGGGCCCCTTCCTTTTACGTTCGATGCTGGAACCTGAACATGTCCCAGACCGGCCAGTTGTTTATGATCGGGGCCGCACTTTATTGCCCGGGGCCCTGGTTTGGTGGCTGGCTCAGTGACAAACTGGCTGCCGGCAATCCCAGGGGAAGAATTTCAGCAGCCCTGATCTGCCTAACCATACCCATGGTTTTCTATACTGTGGGCTTATTGGGGGGTTATTATAAGATCAACCTGATTGCGGTATTTGCCGTCTTGACCCTGGCCCAATTCTTCTATTCCGGCCATTGGGGCTCTTTGATTGCCGCAGCACTGGACTTGGTCCCTCCCCCCTATCGGGGCACCTGTCAGAGTCTCTTGGTCGTCTTCCAGACGTCTGTTGCCTTTTTTTCGGGCGCAATTATCGGGGCGCTATCCGACCGGGTGGGGCTGCCGCTGGCGCTCTGGATCTGTATGATATTTTTTTGCAGCTTAGCCCTGTTAATTCTTCTGATGACCTTAAAAACCTATAATCGTGACTTTGAGAAGAAAGATACCCTGGGGAAGTTTGAATTGGAAGAAGCATAATACTGGATAAAAGCTTAAACCAGTAAAGTTATGGACCCGCCAAGGGGAGTAGCATCATCAGAGCATCCATTGACGAAAAAACTTTGGGTGCCAAAAAAAGCCGACAAATAGAAAGCGAAAAATCAAAAGGAGGAAAATCATGACCAAGGCACTGGAAGGAATAAAAATCATTGAGGTCGCCCAATGGGCGGCGGCACCCATGGGCGGAAGACTTTTGGCTGATCTCGGAGCCGATGTGATTCATGTGGAGAGCCCCGTTACCGGCGACGCCTACCGCTATTTTCAATCCACACCCGACAACCCGCTCAACGCCGGGAGAGGTGTCCCCTCTTTCACTAACTATAACTGGGAAAATTACAATATCAATAAAAGGGGGATCACCCTCAACTTGGCTTCTGATCAGGGCCGGGACATCCTCTATAAACTCATTGAGCAGGGGGATGTCTTTATCAGTAATCTCAGGCCCTACGAATTGGAAAAATTCCAACTGGAATATGAAACGATTAATAAAATCAATCCCAGGATCATCTTCGCCAGTTTAACCGGATACGGTCTCAAAGGACCTGACCGGAATTCACCGGGTTATGACATCGTTTCCTATTGGGCCCGAGGTGCCATACCCTATCTCATGGACGCCCTGGGTTTTCGACCGGCTTTTGGAGACAATGTGGGAGGCCTGATGCTGGCCTTCGGGATCATGACGGCCCTTTTTGTCCGGGAGAGAACCGGTCTTGGCCAGTTGGTGGACACATCCTTGTTTAATTTAGCGGTGTTTCAGATGTCCTTCGACATAGCCGGGGCCCTGGTGGAGAAGAAGGAATTTACCGAATTTAAGCCCAAGGGCCGGGAAGATTCTATGAATCCTCTGGTTGGTATGTATCCCACCAAAGACGGGCGGGCCTTTGTCCTCATGTGCCTGCTCCCCGACCAATACTGGCCCAGGGTTTGCCGGGCACTGGATAGGGAAGATTTGATCCAGGATCCCAGGTTCAACACCTTTGAAGGCAGGGCCGAAAACCGTATGGCCTTGTATCAGATTTTCGATGAAAGATTCATGAGTAAAACACTGGAGGAGTGGAAACCCATCTTTGTCGAAATTCCCTCTGCCCCTATACAGAATCTTTTGGAAGTCATCAATGACCCCCATGCCCGGGCCAATGACTACTTTGTTCCCCTGGACCATCCGAACTACGGACCCATAGAGGTGATTGCTCCTCCGGTAAGGTTCAGCGAAACACCGGCCTCAGTAAGAACAGCGGCCCCCGAGTTCAGCCAGTCTACCGAGGAAGTCCTGCTGGAGCTGGGGTACACTTGGGAGGATATCCAAAAATT
>CAZSTT010000219.1:3542-5743 GCA_964609705.1 uncultured Thermodesulfobacteriota bacterium | reverse complement strand
AATTCCGTGGCCAGGATACCCAGAGCCACCGGGATAACCAGCAGAGCCGGACCGGGTAACACCACCATTGCCAGACCGATGGCCAACACGGTAAATCCAATGACGGCGATGATCAATCTTTTAACCTGTCTAAGGCTTTTAGAAATAAAAGGAGTCAATTTTTTCTCCCATAGTTATTCCGGAGGATCCGGCTTCCAAAAAAAAAGACCTTTACCCCGATGCCTATTCATCGCGATAAAGGTCTGGCTTATCAGGATCTCCCCAACCAACGGCACCGGCCTGCCTGAAGCAGACGTATTGACGATTACCGCTGTTACAGCTACTCCCCTTTATTCAAGATAATTTAATCTTGTTACCTGGCCATGTCAAGAGGAATCCGGTCAACCCTATTTCGTGCCTTCAAGAGCTTACCTTCGCAGAACGATTCGTCCAGTTTTACAAAAATTTCAATGGCCGGTCCCTTAACGACGGTTTGTTTCCGCGGGTCATGATCTCCATTTTTAACCGGCATGCCACACCTTTGGTGGCGGGACAAAACGAGCCGGTCGGCTCTGCCGACCTAAGAAAGAGGCTTCTGTTCAGAAGCCGGATGAAAATAGGGCTAGGCGTGAGTGGCCTCGAATCCTATTTTCGAACTAAGGAAAAAGATCCTTATCCGACTGTTTTCGGATGAAGGATCCTTTACCTTGACAGCGGTGCGGGCTCCTTTTTAAAGGTCAGCAATATATCCCCGGTTTCCACGGCCTGACCCGGCTGAACCAATACCTTCTCCACCTCCCGGTCCCCGGGGGAGGCCACAAAACTCTCCATTTTCATGGATTCGATACTCACCAGGTCCTGTCCGCGATAAACCCGGTCTCCGGGTTTGACTAAAACCGTAACTACCAGACCGGGCATGGGGCAAAGCAGTTCATCTTGGGCTGCGGCTTCTTTCGGCTTCGGCATATATTGAGATAATGCCCATTCCCGGGGAGTGTAGATTTCAAAGGTACTGGTCAGCCCGCAATAGGCGACCTCGATAAAGTTGCCCGCATATTCCAGACGAAACATGGGGGCGTTTTGATCGATCTTCAATCTCAGACGACGGCGAAAAAATTCAAATAACGGAGTTTTCACCTGATACTTGGACTCGTTGACCCAAACCGTCCATTCCCGGGGAAGACTTTTTTTGAAAATGCGTAATTCGAAAATGTCATCTTCCGCCTTGATCGTGTAATCAACCCATTCGGAAAGCTGATGGGTCAGTCCTACATGGGTGGACATCGGTTTTAAAGATTCCCGGACCAGGTTGTTGCGGTTATGATAGACGAGCGTGGCGGCGATGGCCATATAGTGCAACACTTCAATCGGCCAGGGGGTTTTCCTGCGGCCCTCCTCAAAATGCTCTGAGACGAAATCGGTGGTTAATTCTCCGGCGGAAAAAAGCGGATGGGTCAAGACGGCATTGACGAAATCCAAATTGGTGGTCACCCCTTCCAAATGATAACCGTTCAAGGCCTGGATCAGGGTCTCCCGGGCTTCCTCGCGGGTTTCTCCCCAGGCCGAAACTTTGGTCAGGAGCGAATCGTAAAAGATACTGATCAGACTGCCGGCCTCGATTCCGCTGTCCAGGCGGATATTTTTCCCTTTGGGGACCGCATAACGGGTGATCATCCCGGTAGCCGGCAGGAATCCCCGAAAAGCATCTTCGGCACAGATCCGGGCCTCCATGGCCCATCCTTTGAATTGGACTTCATCTTGTTGGAGGGGAAGGGGCTGTCCGGCGGCGATCCGGAGTTGAAGTTCAACCAGATCCAGACCGGTGACCCATTCAGTCACCGGATGTTCCACTTGAAGACGGGTGTTCATTTCCAAAAAATATAAGGCCCCCTCCTGGTCCAACATAAATTCCACGGTGCCGGCGTTGACATAGCCGGCCTCACGAGCCAAATTGCAGGCCGCTTCTCCGAGTTCCCTTCTTTGGGTTTCGGACAAAGCTAAGGAAGGGGTTTCTTCAATGACCTTCTGATATCGTCTTTGAATAGAACATTCTCTTTCCCCGAGATGAATCACCCGGCCGAAAGAGTCGGCCAGAATCTGTACTTCTATATGACGGGGCTTTTCAATATAACGCTCTAAAAAAATGTGGTCATCACCAAAAGCCTTTCGGGTCTCTTCCTGACAGGATCTCAAGGCGGCCTCCAATTCGTTCCGGTGGTGGA
>CAZSTT010000219.1:0-3442 GCA_964609705.1 uncultured Thermodesulfobacteriota bacterium | reverse complement strand
CGGGTCTCTTCCTGACAGGATCTCAAGGCGGCCTCCAATTCGTTCCGGTGGTGGACGATCCGCATGCCCTTGCCGCCGCCTCCGGCCGCGGGCTTGAGCAATAAAGGAAAGCCGATGGTGTCGGCCAGGTCCTCAATTTTATGATGATCGGACAAGGCCAAGGGCGGTCCGGGGACCACCGGCAAGCCGGCTTTTATGGCCAATTTTTTAGAGGCGATTTTATCTCCCAACAGGGCTATGGCCGAGGCCGGCGGACCGATAAAAATCAATCCGGCCTCTGAAACCAGGCGGGCAAATTCAGGATTTTCGGAGAGAAAACCATATCCGGGATGTATGGCCTGACATTTTTCCTTCAAGGCCAGGGCGATAATTTTTTCCTTATTCAGATAAGAATGTTCCGACCGGGCCGGTCCCAATAAAAAGGACTCATCCGCCTCCTGGACATGAAGGGATCGGGAATCTATTTCCGAATAAACAGCGACGGTTTTGATCTTCAGTCGCTGGCAGGTCCGGATGACCCGAACTGCTATTTCTCCTCGATTGGCTATGAGGATTTTATCGAACATAGAAGGCACCTCACAATGGGATATTGCCGTGTTTTCGTAATGGCTTGTTGATCTGCTTACCCTCCAAAACCTGAAGCCCCCTGATCAGGCGATGTCGGGTATCTCGAGGGAAAATGACATCATCGATATAACCTCTTTGAGCGGCCAGAAAGGGATTGGCGAAGGTTTGACGGTATTCCTCGGTTTTTTGGGTCAGAAAGGCCTCCGGATCGGGGGCTTTTGGGATCTCTTTTCGATAAATGACTTCGGCCGCGCCCCGGGGACCCATCACGGCAATTTCGGCCGTAGGCCAGGCATAATTAATATCACAACGGATATGTTTGGAATTCATTACCACATAGGCTCCCCCATAGGCTTTGCGGACAATAACCGAAATCCGGGGAACCGTGGCTTCCACAAAGGCATAAAGGAGCTTGGCGCCGTGGCGGATGATTCCACTGTGTTCCTGATCAGGTCCGGGCATGAAACCGGGGACATCCACCAGACTAATTAAAGGGATATTAAAGGCGTCACAAAAACGGGCAAATCGAGCGGCTTTATTAGAAGCGTTTGAATCCAATACCCCGGCCAGGACCGCCGGTTGATTGGCGATCAAACCGATGGTCTGCCCGCCCAGACGGCCGAATCCGCAAATGATGTTCCGGGCAAAACGAGCCTGAATTTCCATAAACTCGGCCCCGTCGAGAATACTGTGAATCAAGACCTTCATATCATAACTCTGATTGGGGTTGATGGGGATCAGATAATCCAGGGCCGGGTCCACCCGGTCGGCGGGGTCCCTCAGGTCCAGGATGGGGGCTGTTTGCCGGTTATGGGATGGCAGATAATTAATCAGGCGCCTGATTTCCCTCAGACAGAGAATGTCGTTCGGAAAAACAAAATGGGCTACCCCGCTTTTCTGGTTGTGAACTTCGGCCCCTCCCAAATCCTCGGAACTGATTTCCTGATGAGTCACGGTTTTAACCACATTAGGTCCGGTGACAAACATGTTGGAAGTGTGTTCGACCATGAAAATAAAGTCGGTCATGGCCGGACTGTAAACCGCGCCACCGGCACAGGGACCCATGATGCAGGAAATTTGAGGGACCACCCCGCTGGCCATGACGTTGCGATTAAAAATTTCTCCATAGGCTGCCAGGGCATCCACGCCCTCTTGAATGCGCGCCCCTCCCGAATCGTTAAGACCGATGATCGGGGCACCTACCCGGACGGCATGATCCATGACCTTACAAATCTTTTGGGAATGAGCCTCTCCCAATGATCCGCCGACCATGGTAAAGTCCTGGCTGAAAACAAATACTTCCCGGCCGTCGATGGTCCCGTGTCCGGTAATCACGCCATCTCCCGGATAATTGCGTTCTTTCCCGAAGGCCCCGCCCCGCCCGGTTTTTAAGAGGTCAAATTCTTCAAAAGACCCCTCATCCAAAAGGAGATCGATTCGTTCCCGGGCGGAGAGTTTCCCTTTATTATGCTGAACAGCAATCTGATCCGGACCGCCTCCCTGGATGGCTTCCCTAAGCAATTCCTCCAGGACATTCAAATTGTCCTGGACAGGGGGGGGTGATTCTTTGGGAGGGGGCAGGGGACTCGTTTTCTTTCCGGCTGAAATATTTTTTTCCGGGTTCTTTTTCCGATTCATGTTTTCTCCATTCAATAACTAATACTCATCCGGAGATATTACTTCCGGATGATAGCTGTCAGCGATTAGCGGTCAGCTTTTAGAAAACTCCTTTTAAAAATGCTTTTGCTGAATGCTGAAGGCTAACAGCTGTCCGCTCCTTCCGGAAATCCTAAGGTCCCGGATGGAAACTAACTGCCAAATTCCGTCTTTTTTTTCTTGATGTCTTCGTTCTTCTTCGGCTACCATATTGATCATCTTATAGCAAAAGAGAGATTAGAAGTCGAGATATAAGCCAAACCGTTTCCCTTCGGAAACTTTTTTTTAATAATTATTCGGCAAGGCCCAATCAGGAGGAGAAATTATGACGGAGAAAAAAGAAAAAATCGATCAGGTGGAAGCGAAACTGAAGGCTCTGGGGCTGGTCCTGCCTCAACCGGTCAAAGCCCCGGCCGGGGTTAAGCTGCCTTTTTCCTGGGTCCGCGTCCGGGGGAACCGGGTTTTTATTTCCGGTCACCCGCCGCAAAATCCTGATGGTTCGATCGCCGAACCTCTGGGCAAGGTCGGGGCGGAAGTTTCATTGGAACAAGGCTACCAGGCAGCCCGCCTGACGGCCTTGTCCATCCTTGGTGATCTAAAAAGGACCCTGGGGGATCTGGACCGGATCAGCGCCTGGCTGCGGGTTTTCGGGATGGTCAATGCCGCACCGGGGTTCAATCAACTCCCGGCGGTGATTAATGGTTTCTCCGATCTGATTTTTGAATTGTATGGTCCCGAGAGAGGGGATCATGCCCGCTCGGCCGTGGGCCTGGCCGAATTGCCTTTTAATATCCCGGTGGAGATTGAGGCCGAGGTGGAGATCATGGTCTGATATCCTTGATAATACACCGACCGCTTAAGACTACTCTTTTTACAACCAGGCTGGTCTCCAAAACCGATTCTCTTGCATTCAGGTTTAATAGGGTATATGGTGAGGTGAATTAGTTGCCGAGAGCCTTTTAATAATGGATGACGTGGCCCGCAAAGAACTCTAAACAACTTTTTGGCGGTTTTTTTTACCTTACCATGCAGAAATCAAGGTAGTCCCGCAGAACCAGGAGGTCTGTAGTCCAATGAACAAAAAAATTTATGTGGCCAATCTATCTTTCCAAACCAGCGAACCTGAGATTAGGACCCTTTTCTCCAAAGCGGGAGAGGTTACCTCGGTCAAAATCGCCAGGGACAGACAAACCGGTCAGCCCAAGGGTTTTGCCTTCGT
>CAZSTT010000218.1:0-5792 GCA_964609705.1 uncultured Thermodesulfobacteriota bacterium | reverse complement strand
CTCAAATTTTAATCCTCGAAATACTAAATGTATTCCTATGGTTAAAATTTTCGTCATCCTTGATCTTGAACAAAATTGAACATTTTTGAAAGGTCTCAAATCATGAACAGGAAAAGTTTTTTGTTATAAAAAATATAGAATAAACTACGGTGGAGGGTCAAGGGGAATTTTAAAACCGGACCAGCAGTTTACCAGGCAGTTCTTACTTGCGCGGCTTTTTGAATTCTTTTATCTTTGGTTATCAGAATCAGGTCCAAGGCACTGGCGGTGGCGACAATGATTCGATCCGCGGGGTCCGATAAGGGTCTTTCGGGCAAAAAGACGGCCTCTAAAGCGATGGCATTGGAAACCGGGACAAACAGGACAAAAGGAAGGTTTTCACAGCTTCTGATCCAATCTTTGACATCCAAAGTCATCTGTAGCCGCCTTTTGACAACCAGCATAGCCACTTCCCAAACACTGATCGAAGAGATATAAATCTTCCTCTCCACCATGGCTTTATTAATCAATGTGTCCGCTTGGGAAGACAAGAGCTCAGGATTACTCACCCACCAAACCCAGACATGGGTGTCCAATAAAATCACTTGAGTATCTCCCAATCCCCTGTCCCTACCGGTTCCAATGGCTTTTCGAATTTAACCACCGAACCCCGCAGGGCCGTCAGACCTTTAATGGGGTGTTTTGAATAAGGGAGGATTTTTAGTACCGGTTTTCCCCGATCGGTAATGATCAGGGGTTCCCCGCTTTCCTCCACCTGACGGAAATATTCCAAGGCTTGAGGTTTAAATTTGGATTTGGACACTAATTGTTTCATGGTGATTACCCCCTCCTACCAACACCAAATTCCATTTTTAGGACCATGGTCATAATACTATGACTACATAGGGGTGTCAACGATTTTACAAAGCAGGACGGCGGAGATGATGATCGGTGGCCTGTTCAAAGGCAAAAGCGGCCTGGAGGATCTTTTCCTCATCGAAATGGTTTCCCAGGATCTGCAAGCCGATGGGCAATCCCTGCCCGCTTAAACCACAGGGCAAGGACAGGCCGGGAATACCGGCCAGATTGGCCGAGATGGTGAAGATATCGGTCAGGTACATCTGCAAAGGATCAGAGGCCTTTTCTCCCAGACGAAAAGCCGGCGTAGGGGCCACCGGGGTGATGATCAGATCGCAGGTCCGGAAGGCTTCCTGAAAATCCTGATGGATCATGGTCCGGACCTGGGAAGCCTTTCGATAATAGGCGTCGTAATACCCGGCCGACAACACATAGGTCCCCAGCATGATCCGCCGGATCACTTCCCGGCCAAAACCTTGGGTCCGGGTTTTTTGATACATCTCCATCAGGCTGTGGGCGTCGGGATCTCGAAATCCATATTTAACCCCGTCATAGCGGGCCAGATTGGAGCCGGCCTCGGCCATGGCAATGATATAATAAACGGCAATAGCGTATTCCGTGTGGGGCAGGGAAATTTCCCGGCAAACAGCCCCCAGATCGGTTAACCGGGTAACGGCCTTTCGGACCGCCTGTTCCACTTCGGGGTCCATCCCGGCCACAAAGTACTCTTGGGGAATACCCAGGGTCAACCCTTTTACCCCTCCAGCTAAATTAAGGGTATAATCCGGCACCTCCTGCAGGACTGATGTGGAATCTCTGGGATCGTGCCCGCAAATCAAATTCATCAGCCGGGCACAATCAGCAACCTCTTGGGTGATCGGCCCGATCTGGTCCAGCGAAGAGGCATAGGCCACCAATCCGAATCGGGATACCCGGCCATAGGTAGGTTTCATCCCCACCACCCCGCAATGGGAAGCCGGCTGACGGATGGACCCGCCGGTATCCGATCCGATGGCCCCCAGACACTCTCCGGCGGCCACGGCCGCTGCCGATCCGCCGCTGGATCCTCCGGGAATGTGCTCCAGGTTCCAGGGATTACGGGTATTTTTTATGGCTGAATTTTCCGTGGAAGAGCCCATGGCAAATTCGTCCATGTTGGTTTTCCCGATTAAAACGATCCCCTCTTTGTTCAGCCGGCTCATGACCGTGGCATCAAAGGGAGGGGTATAGTTTTCCAGGATTCGTGAGGCACAAGTCGTTTTGATCCCCCGGGTGGAAATCAAATCTTTGACTCCGATCGGGATGCCGGTCAAGGGTCCTATTCGGCCCTTGGAAATTTCTTGATCGGCCTGTCGGGCCTGTTCCAAGGCCAATTCAGGAGTCAGGGTAATATAAGCGCCCACTTTGGATTCCACTTGTTCGATCCGGGACAGGACCGACCGGGTCAGTTCCAGGGAGCTGATCGCTTTTGTTTTTAATTTTTCGTGGGCCTGAGTAATGGTTAATTCATAAAGTTCCATGGAGTACCTTGTTTCTCGTTACTCGTTGCTGGTTACTGGTTGCTGGTTACTCGTTAAAAGATTAAAATCGACTCAGCGACTTTCTTTCTCAATAAACCTTCCAAGGATTCATAGGAAGATAAAAAATAATTATTTACCCGACAATCCAGTATCCGGCAAAAACTGATAAGTAACCAGAAACCAGCAACCAGTGACGAGCAACCGGCAGTTAAATCACTTTGGGGACCACAAAGGCCGAGCCCCCCTGCTCCGGGGCCAGGGCCAGGACCTCGTCTCGATCCAGCGAAGGATCGACCCGATCCTCCCGGAAAGCATTGGACAGATGCAGGGTGTGAGTCGTGGGTTCAATCCCGGAAGTATCCAATTCTGACAACTTTTCCATATAACCCAGGATACTGTTGAGTTGCTGGGTCATGGTTTCTATTTCTTCCGGTCCCAACTGCAAGCGGGCTAGAAAGGCAATGTGCTCCACTTCCGGTTTGGTGAGTGTCATGGGTCAACAATCCCTTTTCCAGAAATTTTTTTGAATGGACCAGACCCGTTCGACGATCGGCAGATCGGGACGGGGGTCGGGAAGCTGGTCCTGAGCGCAAAGGGTGGTTTCTCCCAGAAGTTCCTTGAGGACGGCCATCACGGAAAGGTTAAGCCCTTCTAAATGGTATCCTCCCTCCAGGGCCAATAACAACCGCCCCTGGCAAACCTCTTTGGCCAACTCCAGCAGGATCCGGGTCATGCGGGCAAATCCCTTGGGAGTGACCAGCATGGCCCCCAAAGGGTCTTCATAATAGGTGTCAAACCCGGCCGAGACCAGGATCAGGTCGGGATTAAATTGACGGCCGATGGGGAGAAGAATCCTTTCCAGGATTTGGGCAAAGTCCTCATCCTGATAGCCGCTTGAAAGAGGACAGTTGACCGTATGGCCAAAGGCCATTTTCCCGCCAACCTCTCCCAGTGCCCCGGTACCGGGATAATAAGGATACTGATGGGTGGAAAAATACAAGACATGCTTATCCTCCCAAAACGAGTGTTGCGTCCCGTTTCCGTGATGAAGGTCCCAATCCACAATCAGGATTTTTTTCAATCCCCAATATTTACGGGCATACTCGGCGGCCAGGGCCACATTATTGAACAGGCAAAAACCCATGGCCCGGGTCCCCTCGGCATGATGGCCTGGAGGGCGGATCAGGGCAAAGCCGTTATCAATGGTCTTATTGATCAAGGCATCGACCAGGGAAAAGCAGCCTCCGGCGGCCATCAGGGCCGCTTCATAAGATTTAGCCGAGGTTTGAGTATCCGGATCCAGAGAGACGAAAGACTTTCCGGAGGTGGAGGCTATCTTTTTAATATGGTCATGGGTATGAACAAAGGCCAGTTCCTCCCAATGGGCCGGACGGGGTTGAACTGATGTCAGACGGCCGGAAAAGTGATCTTCCAGCATCTGATAAAGCACTTCCAACCGCTGGGGACTTTCCACATGGGGCACCCCCCGGATATGTTCCAGATAAATAGGATCTCGTACGATACCGGTTTTCACGAATGTCACCCCCCCATCAAATGGGAGTAAGTTAACAACAGGTCAGGGAAGATGTCAAGAATGAAATCAAAGTGCGGGAAGCTGTTGAGAAGATTGCCACAATCAGAAACCGCGCCATAAACCGTTTGACAGGGGGTCGAACACTAATTTATTGATATGTGCAAAAAAAGCAGAATCATTATTGACCAGATGACCCCAATTCCAGTTGGATTGTCCCTCTCTATGACATTGAAATTGCTTTTTCCCGTAATTCTCGTTTCAATATTTTCCCAACTGGTGTTTTTGGTAATGCCTCCACCAGGTGGATCTTGGAGGGTACTTTAAAAGAGGAAGTTTCGGTTTTCATAAAGTTAATGATCTCCTGCTCTGAAAGCGTGATCCCCGGACTGGCTACCACAAAAGCTATAATTTTCTCTCCGTACACTGGATCAGGGGTTCCGACAATGGCAGCCTCGGCCACTCCCGGGAATCGGTAAAGAATATTCTCCAATTGGGCCGGATAGATATTCTCCCCTCCCCGGATGATCATATCTTTCACCCTGTCGGTGACGAAAAGGTATCCCTCTTCATCCAGATACCCCACATCCCCGGTGTGCAACCACCCGCTTTTCATGGCCTCCGCTGTTTTATCGGGCAGGCTGTAATATCCTTTCATGACCGAAGGTCCTTTTAAAACAATTTCCCCACTTTCTCTCGGGGGCAGCGGATTATCATGACCGTCGAATATCTTCAGTTCAGTATTATAATAGGCCAGGCCGGCCGATCCGGGTTTATAAGGCTTGGATCGGCGATTAGCAGAACCCAACCCCGTAGCTTCAGTCAATCCATAGATTTCTCTGACCCGGCAGCCGTACCGTTCGCTAAACGCCCGGGCTACTTCAACCGGTAAGGGGGAAGCACCGCAAACCACTTCTTTCAAAGACGACAAATCATATTTATCAACATTGGGGTGATTCAGAATTAAGGATAACATGGTCGGTACCGCGGGCATGACGGTACATTGGTGTTTCTGTATGAGTGACATATATTGTTCCGTTTCAAACCAGGCCATCTGAACCCCGTAAGCACCCGCATCTCTTAATTCTTTAGGAATCATGTACCCGGCCACCATGACACCTACTCCGAAAATGTGGGCCATGGGCATGGCACTCATGGATATATACGGCCCCTCCCAGGTATCCAATTCACCCGCTTCCTGACCGGCCAACCCTGTAGCATAGATGTTATTGTGTGTCAGCATCACGCCCTTCGGTTTCCCGGTGGTGCCGGAGGTATACATCATGATGGCTAGATCGTCTCCGTCAATATTCGGTAGATTTTGTGTCTTTTCCTCTTTTAGAAATGGATCCAGGGCATATTCCGGCGGTGAGGCATTAGGATTGTTCTCTCCCCCAATCACGATCACCCATTTAATATGATCGAGTCCCCGGACGGCTTCCCGTATTTTTCCCAAGTTCAGCAGATCAGAGATAATTCCTTCCGCTCGGGAATCCATCAAAATATAGCGTATCTCTTGGGCGGTTAGTAAAAACATCACCGGTATGGCTGTTCCGCCGGTACGAAAAATCCCTTCAAAAACCGGGTAAACCAACGGATGGTTCATCAGGAAAAGAACAATATTGGAGTCTTTTTTCATCCCCATACCGGAAAAGGCCGTCTGCAGCCGACAGGAATAATCGAACAACTTTACATTGGTATATTCCTTTCCGTCAAAAACCAAAGCTTTCGATTCCCCAAACCTCTCTATGGCGTTTTCAGCCAGTTGAGCGAGATTCATTCTCTCCTCCTCTTTTCTATATTTCTATAATGAAAAAAAGTTCAGTAACTAAACCGTCATGCCCCGCCCTTTAGTGGCGTGACACCACGATCCGCTCGACTTCGTCGAGCTTTAGAAGAGGCTT
>CAZSTT010000217.1:0-5801 GCA_964609705.1 uncultured Thermodesulfobacteriota bacterium | reverse complement strand
TTCCCCCCGTAGGCCGTTAGACGAATAATCGTCCCGGACAAAAAACGTTACAAAACCGGCGACTTTGGCATGGGAGATCCAGATCTTGTTTCCGTTGATCACCCATCCTTTATCCGTTTTTTTGGCCCGGGTGCGGATGGCCCTGGCCGGGTCAGAACCGCCGGAAGGCTCGGTGATGGCGAAACATCCCCGCATGGTGGCCTGGACACAGGGTTTCAGGTATTTTTCTTTCTGAGCGTCGGTTCCGGCATAGAGAATAGGATTGATGGGATGGCCAAAGGCCCCGCAACCGGCATTATACAATCCCTGGCGATGCTTGGATACCTCCTCCATAAAAATAGTATTGGAGAAAAAATCCAGTCCCGCCCCGCCGAATTCCTCCGGGGCCGAAGGCTGATACATGCCCATGGCCCTGGTTTTTTTCTGAAGCCTGGAAACCACTTCTTCCGGAAGCTCGATAGCGTCCGGGTCCTGTTTCTGTTCTTCCGGGATGATCTCATTCTTAATAAATTTACGGACCGTGTCTTGAAGCATCTTGAGCTCATCAGAAAGTCCATAATCATGATGAATCATAAAAGACTCCTTTTGAAATTAGGGGTTGAGGGTTCAAGGATTCGAGGATTCAAGGGGTCAAGGGTTTTGAAGTCCAGGCCTTTCACTGGAACCCTTGAAACCTTGATTCCTTGAACCCTTAGAATCTTTTTCATCTTCATTGCCTTATAAATAGGACCTGGAGCTTGACCGGAAAGATTATTTCCCTTTATAAACCGGTTTTCTCTTCTCGGCAAAGGCTCGGGGGCCTTCCCTGGCGTCCTCGGTGGTTCTGAGAAATTCCTGGAAGGCCGTTTCCATACGGATGCCGTCTTCCAGGGGAATACTTTGAGACCGAACTGCCAGCTCTTTCACCGCCCGCAAAGCCAGGGGACCATGTTCGCAAAGCCGCCTGGCATAATCTTCGGCAGTGGCCATGAGGTCTTGAAAGGGGACCACCTTATTGATCAAACCATAGGCCAAGGCCTCCTGGGCAGTCAGACGACGCCCCAAAAGAAGCATCTCCATAGCCACGGCATAGGGAAGTTGTTTTAAGGCCCTCTGGGTGCCGCCGTTCCCCGGCAGAATTCCTCGTTTAACTTCCGATATCTCAAAAACAGCCTGATCGGCGGCAATGCGGATATCGGTGGCAAAAAGAAGGGTCATCCCTCCGGCCAGACAATACCCGTTGACGGCGGCTATGATCGGTTTCCAGACCTCCAGCCCCCGATTCAGAATCATCTCCTTCTGGGTCAGCCAGAAGTCGGCCTTTTCCCGCTCCTTGGGGATGGCCGTCTTCAGGTCCGCTCCGGCGGTGAAGGCTTTCTCCCCGGCCCCGGTAATAACCGCAACCCACACCTCGGGGTTATCCCGCACATCAACCCAGGCCTGAGAAAGTAAAGTGTAGACCTCCGGATCCATGGCATTCATGGCCTCCGGTCGGTTCAGTGTGATAGTGGCAATCCGGTCTTTGATTTCGTAAATCAGTTTCATTACAGCTCCTCTTTTCAAAAAACCTTCCTGTCCTGGATCTCAGCGATGAAGACCTCTCAACTAAAAAACTAGACCAACCGATTTTAATTGTCAATTCTATTTGATCTCTCCTGTGGCCTGTGATAGTTAATATCTAATAAATCGGGCTGGGTTAAAAAGATATTTCCCCAATAAGCCTTATCAAAACTTAACAGGATGTCAGGAGAAGGGATCAAATGCCGACGAGGGAAGAATTAAAATATAAAGTCTGCCGAGAGATCGATCAAAGGAGAGATGAAATTATTCAAACCTCGATAGCCGTTCTGGAAAATCCCGAAACCGGGTTCCGGGAAATCAAAACCTCTCGTCTGGTCAGTGAAAAATTTAAGGAATATGGGATAGCCCATAAAACCGGACTGGCCCTGACCGGAATCAAAGGTCACTTAACCGGCGCCGGTGAGGGACCGTCCGTGGCCATCCTGGGAGAACTGGATTCTTTGATCGTCCCCGATCATCTAAAAGCGGATTGTGATACCGGGGCCGCCCACGCCTGTGGCCACCATGCCCAGATAGGAACGCTGATCGGTGCGGCGGTCGCTTTCGCCTGTTCCGGCGTGATGGCTTATCTCAGCGGCCAAGTGGTCCTGATAGCGGCGCCGGCCGAGGAATATATCGAAATCAATTTCCGGAACGGTCTCCGGAAGGAAGGCAAAATTACCTATTTGGCCGGAAAGCAGGAATTGATAAAACTGGGAGAACTGGACGATGTCGACCTGGCCATGATGACTCACAATCATAGCATTCCCGGAGGGAAAAAACTGGGGGTCGGAGGAACCAGCAATGGGATGCTGGCCAAACAAATCCAATTCCTGGGTCACAGCGCCCATGCCGGCGCGGCCCCGCATAAAGGAATCAACGCCCTGAACGCCGCCATGATCGCCCTTTCCGCCATTCACACCCAGCGGGAAACATTTCGTGAAAGAGATACCATCCGGGTTCATCCGATTATCACCCGGGGAGGAGAAGCGGTGAATATTGTGCCCTCGGATGTGAGGATGGAAACCTATGTCCGCGGCAGAACCCTGGAAGCTATCCATAAAGCCAACGGCCAAGTGGACCGCTGTCTGCGGGCCGGCGCCCTGGCCGTTGGTGGGCGGGTGCGTATTGCGACCCTTCCCGGATATTCTCCTATGCTGAATGATCCCGGGTTGAAGGAAGTTTATAAAGGAAATGCCTTGAACCTGGTGGGAGAAAACGAGGTGGGGCAAACCGACACCCATACCACCGGATCAACCGACATGGGGGATATCAGTCAGATCATGCCGGCCATCCATCCTTACGCCGGCGGTGCCGTTGGAATAAGCCACGGGAACGACTTCATGATAAACGATTATGAAATCGGAGTCATCCTTCCGGCCAAGGCCATGGCCATGACGGTCATAGATCTTTTGGCCGACGGCGCCGCGAAGGGAAAAGAAGTACTGGCCAAAAGCAAACCGCCTCTTACCCGAGAAGAATATTTTTCTTTGATGGACAGCCTTCTGAAGGAAGAGGAATACACCGAATAAAGGAAAAAGGTTCAAGGTTATGAAAAACCTTACACCTTAAACCTTATACCCGGAGTTATAGGAACGGAGGAATTGGATATGAAAAAATTCCAGGGAATTTTCACGGTCCTGGCGACCGTTTACGACGAAAGCGGCGGCATTGACTCAAATGCCATGGAGGAACTGACGAGGTACCAGATCGATTCGGGAGTGCACGGTCTGGTGGTCCTGGGCAGTAACGGCGAATGCCCTTACCTTACCCATAAACTCCAGAAAGCGGCTATGGAAGTGGTGATCAGGACTTGCGCCGGAGCCTTGCCGGTTATCGTCGGTATTAACGAGCGGGGCACTGAATCTGCCCTGGAGATGGCCCACTATGCCGCGAATGCCGGAGCCGATGGTCTGCTTCTGGCTTTGCCCGTCTTTTATCCTCTTGACCAGGAAGCGGTTTACCGACACTATGAAACAATCTGCAACCAGGTAGACCTTCCGGTCCTGTATTACAATTTTCCCAGTCACAGCCATCTGGTCCTTACGCCCGAACAGATTGCCCGAATAGCTCAGATAAAAAACGTGGTGGGGGCCAAGGAAACGATCTTCAAGACCGGCGAGGTGAAAGCGCTGGTCGACGCCGCCGATGAGGACTTCAGCGTTTTCACCGGAACCTGTCTGAACCTGACCAAGACCATGGGGGTGGGCGCCTGCGGAGCCATTTGTCCCTTGCCGAATGTGGCGCCCCAGACCGCCGTCCGGCTTTATGAGGCCCTCAAGGCCCAGGACGCGGAAAAGGCCGCTCCCCTGCAGGCCGAGATCAATAAACTGATGCCCCTTCTATCCGGCTCCCCGACCCCCCATGCCCTGATGAAAGAGGCCCTGCGTCTGTTGGGCCATCCGGTCCGGGTGGAGGTGAAACCGCCTCTTCCCCAACTCACCCCGGAACAGGCGGCGCTGGTCAAAGACACCCTGATCCAGGCCGGCCTCCTGGAAGGATAATCGGTTACGGATTTTCTTAAAACCACAACTATTAAGGGTCTCATTATAGTCTTGACATGAAACGCTTTGATTCGCAATAGTTTGGGAGGACCGGAGGGTTTTATTTTTGGGGATTGTCCAAAAGGTAGCTTATCGCCCAATCCCGACCCGTCCGGCAAAGTTTGATTCGAGGCAGGGCATACACCATAGCCCGTTTCGATCTTAGGTGAAGGCCTGCTCTGGATTTAGTTAAACAATTGGCCCGGCAAAGAAGCTCCCAAGTTCAGGGTGGACAACCCCAAAAATAAAACCCTCCGGTCCTTTTTAATCAATATTATTTTGAGACCCTTAATACCTCGGAACAGGGATATTGATGGATTCGAATCATCGCCATTTTGCTCTGGAGGATGATATAGAAAAGGAATTGTTGTTTTTATGGAAAAAAAGAAAAGGTCAGAAATATATTTCGGCTGGTGGACGGTGCTGGCCAGCGGACTTTTGTGTCTTTGGGGCTTCGGCTATTACTCTTACGGCATTTCGGCCTTATTTAAACCCATCGCCACGGATTTAGGCTTTAACAGGGCCAACACCTCCATTGCCGCCAGTATCGGCCGGTTTGAAGGAGGATTTGAGGCCCTCTTTGCCGGCTGGATTACGGACCGGTTCGGCCCCAAGTGGATCGTATTTTGCGGCGTTCTGGTGGCCAGTGTCAGCCTCTCCTGCATGGTTTTCATCAATTCCTACTGGTCCTTTCTGGTTGTCTGGGGGGTATTGTTCGGAACCGGAATCAATGTCGCCCTGGCCATTCCTCTGGATACGGCCATCACCAACTGGTTCGTCAAAAAACGGGGGGTGGCTTTTAGCATTAAATGGATGTTTTCCGGAATTTCCGGAGTGATCATTCTGCCGCTGATTGCCTGGCTGATCACCATCGTTGGATGGCGGTCCTCCTGTATCATAGGCGGTTTGGTGTTTGGCCTGGTCGGATTGCCGCTGGTCCTTTTCTTCCTGAAATCGCACCGGCCGGAATACTATGGACTCCTCCCCGACGGAGCCAATGTGGAGGAAGAAACCACGGATCAGAACACCTTGATCAACCGGGGCATTGAATATGCCGCTGAGGTTCAGGAAATGGAGTTTACCCTCAAGCAGGCCATGAAAACATCGGCCTTCTGGCTGTTGATCCTGGTCCAGGCCGTTTACGGTTTGGTGGCGCCGGCCATCAGCGTTCATTGCATCCCCTTTTTAACGGATCAGGGAATCAGTCCGCTGACCGCCGCCTCCATGATGGCTTTGATGATCGGGGCCAGCATTCCGGCCAGATATGTGGGCGGCTTTATCGCCGACCGGATAGAAATCGGACAGATGCGAAAATTCCTGGCCCTGGCTTATGGGATGCAGACCCTCGGCATGGCTCTTTATATGCTGCATCAGACGAAATTTATGATTTTTGTCTGGTTTATCCTTTACGGCTTCGGCATGGGCGTTGGTATAACCTTGAATACCTCCGTCAGGGCCCGTTATTTCGGTCGCAAGGCCTTCGGCACCATCCAGGGTACGGCCTCCCTGTTCCTGACTCCGGTCGGTGTGGCCGCCCCCATCTATGCCGGTTGGGTATTTGACACGACAGGCAGTTATATCAGTGCTTTTTGGTTATTTACGGTTCTGCTGGCGGTTTCCTCAGCCATTTTGCCCTTTGTCCGCCCTCCGAAACCGCCGGAGGGGAGCAGATGACCGTCTCCCACTTTCTTTTTGACGAAGACGGGGAGAATGATTACA
>CAZSTT010000216.1:0-5900 GCA_964609705.1 uncultured Thermodesulfobacteriota bacterium | reverse complement strand
GAATAATGAAATTAATGTTTGATATCCGGGACCGGTTGGTTTCGGTCGGATCCCTGCTGGACCGGTTCGAGATTAAAAGGGGTCAGACCGTGGTCGATTATGGATGCGGCCCGGGTTCCTACCTGAAGCATGCCTCGGAACTGGTCGGACCCGAAGGGCGGGTACTGGCTGTGGACATTCATGAACTGGCCATCGAAGCGGTTAATAAACGATCCGCCCGGGAAGGCTGGACCAATGTAATCGCCCTATTGACGGAAGGCGGGATAATTCCAATCCCCGATAAAACGGCGGATATCATCTATGCCCTGGATATGTTCCACATGGTTGCTTTCCCAGAGAGAGTCCTGCGGGAATTAAACCGGATATGCAAAAAAGAAGGGGTTCTTTTTATCGATAACGGTCATCAAAGCCGGCAAGAGGCCAAAGGAAAAATCGTTTCTTCCGGGCTATGGGCTATCCTCGAAGAACCGAAGCGCTATATGAAATGTAAACCCCTACTATTCGGTGTCTAAAGTAGTATGAGTTAATAAAAATTGATACAATACAACTTATCAGAAAAATTATTTAACATCAATATGTTAATTAACCTACTTAGCCACCAACTTGGACGCTTCAGAAGGCAATTGGGATCAGAAGTTATATGATTCTATTGGATTCGCTGAAGATGGAAAATCTCAAATTGTCAATTTAGAGCAGATTAAGTTATCTTTAGATAAAGGTACTAATCCAAACTGGGTTAAGGAAGGAATTAAAGAAGAATCAGTTTTAAAACATTTTTTGACTAAATTAAGTTTGTCAAACAATGCAGATCAAGGGAAAAAAGGGAAGCGATATGGATTGGGCCACCAGAATTTATAAGGCCCCGTTTTTTCTGAAGAGCCCTTGGGATTTGACATTATTCTCCCCGAGCAGGTTCTCAAATTTTTTGATCAAGGCTCTGGAAACCATTTTTTTCTCGCTTCATATTCTGGGTTACCACTTCAACCATGTGTCTCACTTCAATCTTATTTCCCCTTTTGTCCATTCCGCCCCGCAGTTGGAGCACACAGCCCGGGCAGTCGGTTACCAAAACCTCCGCACCCGTTTGTTCCACCTTAGCCATCTTCTTTGCCAAAATCTGAGCTGAGATTTCCGGAAAATCCAGAGTATAGGACCCACCGAACCCGCAGCAAACCTCCTCGTCGTCTGCTTGAATATAATCCAGCCCGGCCGATTCCATAAGCTTTCGCGGCTCTTCCACAACCTTCATTCCTCGGCATAAATGACAAGGTGCATGGTAGGCCGCTTTGGTCCGGCGTTTTTCGAATTGCTCCGGTGAAACCTTCATCACCTTTACCATAAATGAGCTGAAGTCAATGACTTTATGTGAAAATTCAGCGACTGCCGGATCCTGGCCAAGAAGCTTCTTATAATTGTCTTTGAGGTGAGACCCGCATGAAGCACAAAGCGTTAAAATATAATCATAGTTTCCCGGCGGAAAGGCTCGCAGGTTTTGCCTGGCCACTTCTTTAGCGGTTTCTTCCTCTGCGGCCATCATGGCGGGCAGTCCACAGCAGGTCTGGTCCATCGGATATTCAACCGCGATACGTCGTTCTTTAAGACAATTCAAGAGGGCCACACCCTGCTCGGGATAAACGAAATCAACCAGACAGCCTCCGAAAAGGGCCAGACGCAACTTTGGACTTTTCACCTCTGGGTGCAACGCTTTCCATTGATCTCGGAATGGCCTTTGGGCAATGGCCGGAAGACTGCGAAAGCCCTGTTCTTTGATAAAAAACCAGGGCAGGTGGCGCATGAACCCTTCACGGGTCAAGGGCCTTTGGGCCAAATAGGCTTGTCTGAGCAGAAAATGAAAAAGCCGGCGATTCTTCAAAACCGAGGAAAGAATCCTATTTTTTACCGGCCTTTTACCTTCATCCGTCAATATCGCGGCATAGACTTTTTTAATGAGATACGGTAGATCAATGCCCCCCGGACAAACGGCCTTGCAGGCCTGACAATTGAGACAATTTTGAACAATGGCCCTGGCATTTTCTCGACCATGGAAAAAATAGGTCAGGATGAGTCCGATGGCGCCGATATAGACATGACCGTATTTATGCCCGCCGATCAAACGGTATATCGGGCAGACATTGGCACAGGCCCCGCAGCGGATACATCGCAGGGCCTCTGAAAACTGGGGATGTTCAGCCATTTCCAAACGGCCGTTATCCAAAAAGACTATATGCATTTCTTTTTTACCGGTCGGAGAGGCGGAACATTCGTTGGCCCCCGTAATCCAGCTTACGTAGGTGGAAATGATTTGGCCGGTGGCATTTTTAGGAAGGACCTTGAGGATTCTGAGGGCCATGTTCAAATCCGGCACCAATTTATCCAACCCGACCAGGGCCACATGAACCCGGGGTAACGTTGTAGTCAACCGGGCATTGCCTTCGTTACTGATAATGCCTATGGTGCCGGTTTGGGCAATGGCGAAATTTGCACCGCTGATGCCCATATCCGCCTCCAGAAAGGCCTGTCGCAGTTTTTTGCGCGCGACATTGACCATGGCTTCAATATCATCCGGGTCTTGCAGTCGGCCGGTCACCTCGGTGAATAGCCCGGCCACCTCTCTTCGGGAAAGATGGATAGCCGGCAAAACCATGTGGGAAGGTCCTTCGCGCCTGAGTTGAATAATCCACTCGCCCAGATCGGTTTCGGTTACCTGGAAACCTTCTTTCCCCAGATGATCATTGAGAAAGGTCTCCTCGGCGGTCATGGATTTGGATTTGACGATTTTTTTTACCTGATTATTTTTGGCAATCTCCGCAATAATCCTGTTAGCCTCCAGGGCGTCTTTAGCCCAATGAACCGTCGCCCCCGCTTTTTCAGCCTGAATCTTGAAGCATTCGAACAAGTGCCGAAGCGCAGGGAAAGAGGCCTCTTTCCCCTCGGCGATTTCCTTCCTGAGGTCTTCGAAGTCCAATCCTTCAAAGGCCTTTGCGCGAGAGGTCGGATAAGCCGCCCCGAAATTTTCCAGCGTTATCCGAAGAAACTGGTTTTCAAGGGACTCCTTGATTTTTTGTTTATAGGTTTTCATATCCTGGGCCGTCCGAATCATCTCATCCCCCCATGATTAAAAGGTGTAAGTGCCGGGGCCCGTGAACTCCAATGGTCAAGACCCGTTCTATGTCGGCAGTGCGGCTGGCCCCGGTGATAAAGGCCATATAGCCCGGTGGGGATTTCATGGTTTCGACCATCACGGCGGAAAGAGCCTGGGCATCAGGGACAATACGGGAAGCCGGAATCCAGGCGATATGGGTTTCACTGAGCATAGTGGCGATCCGCAGATCTTCGGAAACGGAATCAAGGACCAGAGTGCCGGTTTCGGCAATGGCCCAGTCGGCACCGGTCAACGCCGTATGAATTTCAGTTAAATGGCGTCTAAGGGGCGTCTCTAAAATGGTCAGCCCTGAAGACCAGCCCAGCTCTTCCAGTTTCCGGCGATTGTCCGAATCCAGTCCGGGGGCGGCGATGGTTTTACCCTTTTGCGCCACCGTCAGGTCAACGGCATAGCGCAGAACCTCTTCGATCCGGCTGGCCGTTGAAACTACGGCCTGGACCAGCCCGGCCTTTTCCTGCAGGCGGCAAATCAATTCATTACCATCCATGGTTATATCCCTTCCGGACGATATCAGACTCTTTACTAATCTATTCGAATTATCCCAGAATGTTGTTAAACTTCCAAGGGAATATGTTTTTCGATCAACAACCACCAATGAGGCTGAGACCATATCCAGGGAGGAAGCGAAGTCCCCTCATTTCCACCCCGCTCCTCCCGGCTTTCTAAAGTGCACTTATAATTGTAACTCACTTGCCGACAGTCGTCATGACCACGGGAATTATCCAGGGGAAGACATAAGCCTGCAGGAAAACACCAACCCCGACCAAAGAGGCCAGGGCTAGGCTGTGCCAGAAAACACCGCGAAGGATTTTCCCCTCGTTCCCTTGTTTGCCTGTGGCCACTCCGGCCGCAACAATACTCCGGGCATCGATCATTTTGCCTATAATACCGACGCTGCTGTTAGAGGCGCAAGAAAGAAGGGGATTGATACCCCCGTTGTTCGGCACTGATTTTATGAAGCCGTCCGAAGAGCACGTTTAAAGATGTATCGCTACTGGTAAGGGCCAACCCGAGCCAACCAAGGGGTAGCAAGAAAAAGGGGAAAAGAAATCCTGCAGCAAAAGACAATCCACGGAGGCTTCGAGGCCGCTCAAAAGTTAACAGAAATATTCATTAATAAGGCAGTTTTTTTCTGGTTCCTTGCTGCTTACTTTCTTTTTGAGTCTGCCCATTTTTTGAACTTTACCCGCTCCTCCGGAAGCATGGAGTACGTGTGTTTAAGTTCAGGGAATTTCGATGCCTTCACATCCTTATGGTATGCGGAGAAGGCTTTCACGCTGATCTCGGCAATTTCTGCATATCGCTTCACGAACTTCGGCGTGAAGGCCTCGAAGACGCCAAGCGCATCGCTCACGATCAGGAGCTGCCCGTCGCAATCGGGTCCTGCGCCAATGCTTAAGACCGGGATGGAGAGGGTTTTGCGGATGTAGCTGGCTACCTCCGGAGGAATTGCTTCCAAGAGGATCATCCCCGCCCCGGCTTCCTGGACAGCCATGGCATCCTCCACCTGGTCCTTGGCGCTCTCCATGGTGCGCCCCTGGGCCTTAAACCCGCCCAGTTGTGAGGAGCTCTGGGGGGTCAGCCCGATGTGCCCCATGACCAGCATGCCCGCATCGACAATGGCGCGAATCCGTGGGGCCACCCTCACGCCTCCTTCGAGCTTCACGGCATCCACCCCGGCTTCTTTGAAAAACCTTCCGGCGTTCGCCACTGCAACTTCGTCCGAAAGCTGGTAAGAAAGGAAAGGCATGTCCCCGATCACAAAGGTGTTCGATGCCCCCCGGCGGACCGCTTCGGTATGGGCGATCATCTGGTCCATGGTTACGGGCAAGGTCCCATCATAGCCGTAAATGCACATCCCGAGAGAGTCCCCCACGAGGATCATGTCCAGTCCGGCTTTCTCCACAAAGGTCGCTGTCGGATAGTCATAGCAGGTTATAAAGGAAATGGGTTCTCTTCTCTCCTTCATCTCGAAAAAATCCTGAATAGTCCTCTTTTTCATCTTCTATCGCTCCCTTGTAGATATTCGCTGATTCTGGGGACTACAGGTTCCTTCATCTCCTTTTGTCTCAGTTTATCACGGCGTCAACCACTTCGAGAATTAGGAGCATCGGGCTTGAAATTCTGTAGAATGCCCCGAGCATGGTCGATCAGAGGGCCGTCAGACCGTCTACTACGGAGACGTCCTCCGCAAATTTAGAATCCTCTATCCATTTCAATACTTGGGTGACATCCTCCGACGTCTGCAGCTTAATTTTTCAGCTTCCCAACCCGGACCAGCCGGAACCCAGAAGTGGACATCCCAACCAAGTTAATAATACCTCAAATGGTCCGGGTTCGAAGGCTTGTTTTATAGCAAGTTCTATCCATTTTGCGCAGAATATTATACTTTAGTAACTACCCTTCTTTTTCGCGGTATCTCAGCCAAACAAAGCACATACTATTTCTCCTGATCACCGGCACAAGGAAGAGCCGCCCCCTCTTGTGCCGAAGACGTTTCCCCGCTACCAGCGAACCCTGTCCCTGATCGAGATAATCTGACCGTTTATCGCCTTGGACGCTTCCGAGGCCAGGAACATGACCACATTCGCCACGTCCTCCGGCTCCATAATGTCGCCCTCTATTTTCGCCCGAAGCTCAGGGGTAATCGCATCGAACATCTCTGTGCGCACAGGTCCGGGGCATACGACATTAGCGTTGATCCTTAGATGTCTTATCTCTTCCGCCAATGATTGGG
>CAZSTT010000215.1:0-5993 GCA_964609705.1 uncultured Thermodesulfobacteriota bacterium | reverse complement strand
TTTCCTGGTTAGGGCACGATGGCATTTTATATCAAAATAAAAAGACTATCTATTTTGACCCCTTTCAAATTACCGGAGGACCGGCGGCGGATATTATCCTGATCAGCCATGATCATTTCGATCACTGCTCACCGGACGACGTGAAAAAAATCCAAACCAAGGACACCGTTATTGTGACCGAAGCCGATTCGGCGAAAAAGCTTTCCGGGAAAATCGAAGTCCTTAAGCCGGGGGAGACCAAAACCATTCAAGGCATAACCATCGAGGCCGTCCCCTCTTATAACACCAATAAGGATTTCCATGTTAAAGCCAAAGGCTGGCTGGGATTTGTAGTAACCCTGGAAGGGGTACGGGTGTATCACCCCGGAGATACAGATTTGATTCCGGAAATGAAGGATATTAAGGCTGATATTGCTTTCCTGCCGGTTTCAGGGACTTATGTCATGGGAGCCCAAGAAGCGGTGGAAGCGGCTAAAGTTCTAAAACCAAAAATCGCCATTCCCATTCACTATGGGGCTATAGTAGGAACAGAAGAGGATGCCAAAACCTTTGCTTCTTTACTGAAAGGCACGGTGGAAGTTCGTATTTTAAACAAGAAAAACTGATTCTCGGTAAGGCTCCAAGGTTTCGAGGTTTCAAGGTTTCAAGGTTTCGTGGTTTCGAAGTAAAATCATGAAATTTTAAACCCTGGAACCCTCGAACCCTTGAATCCTTGAAACCTATTTTCGTATTAATAATACCGTTGCGGTTTTCTTCGGCTCCGACTCAATAACCAGCCTAAAAGAAGTCCCACGATCAGTACGAGGGATCCAATTAAAAACCATTTTATCCGTTCCTCTTTGCCTCCCCCTTTTTCCTGTTGGCTAAGTTGGGCAATTTGGTTTTTAAAGAGGGCAACTTCCTTATTCAATTGTTCATTTTTTGCTTTCAGCGCATTAAGTTCGGGGAAATTCCGGGGGTGTTGTTCCGGTTTGATGGTCAACGTCTGACTTTTAGCCTCTTCAACTTCTTTCAGCAGCCGGTTTTTTTCCTGCAGGAGGAGCTCTTTTTCCCTGAGCAGGTTTTGATTGGCATCTTTTAGACCTCGGAGATCCTCTTGAATTTTTGTATCCGAGGGAACCACGGCCTTAATCTGATCCACTAAAAAAAAAGTGTTGATCCACCCTGTGGTTCCATTGGCCAATTTCACCTTGGACCAGTTTTTATCACTTTCCAGGACCTCCACCCGGTCTCCAGTCTTCACCATGGTTAACGTACGATATTCCAGTCCTGTCCCGGAACGGAGGCTAAGTTCGATTCGATCGGTAATATACATGCTCTTGGCCCAAAGGTGGGAAGGGCAGAGGAAAAGGGTTCCAAGAATGACTATCAGGACGGATAAGGCCATTTTTCCCCCTTTCTTATAAGGTTGGAATGGGGGTCAACTTAACAAAAACCATAACGGAAATCAAGAGAATTACAAAAAAAAGCCCCCTGGATGCAGGGGGCTTTCAGGTAAACGGCCTTCGTTGGTTGGTGAATTAATACATTCCGCCGCCCGGAGGCATGGCGGGCATGGCAGATTCTTTTTCTTTGGGCTTTTCGGCCACCATGGCTTCCGTGGTCAAAAGTAACGAGGCTACCGAAGCGGCGTTTTGCAAGGCAAAGCGGGTTACTTTGGTCGGATCGATAACTCCGGCCTTCATCAGGTCCTCATAAATTCCGGTCTCGGCATTGAAACCAAAACCTCCCTTGTCGTTTTTAACTTTTTCCACGACAACAGAACCCTCAAATCCGGCGTTATTGGCAATCTGTCGAACCGGCTCTTCTAAAGCCCGGCGGATGATGTTAACCCCCAAGGCTTCTTCACCCTCACTTTTGATCCCTTCCAGGGCCGGCAGACATCTTATAAGGGCTATCCCGCCACCGGGAACGATCCCTTCCTCAACTGCGGCACGAGTGGCATTTAAAGCATCTTCGACTCGGGCCTTTTTCTCTTTCATTTCGGTTTCTGTAGCGGCTCCGACATTGATGACAGCCACGCCACCGATCAATTTGGCCAGCCGTTCCTGAAGTTTCTCCCGATCGTAGTCCGAGGTCGTTTCATCGATCTGGGCCCGAATCTGTTTAACCCGGCCTTCCAGGGCTGATTTCTCTCCACCGCCATCAACGATAGTAGTATTGTCTTTATCGATAGTGATGCGTTTGGCCGTCCCCATATCCTTCAAGGAGACATTTTCCAATTTAATACCCAAATCTTCAGAAATCATCTGTCCGCCGGTTAATATAGCAATATCTTCCAACATAGCTTTTCGGCGATCTCCAAAGCCGGGAGCCTTAACGGCTGCGCAGGAAAGAGTCCCGCGGAGTTTATTCACTACCAAGGTGGCCAGGGCTTCCCCTTCCACTTCTTCAGCAATGATCAACAAAGGGCGTCCCATTTTGGCGATTTGTTCCAATACCGGCAAAAGATCTTTCATGTTGCTGATCTTTTTTTCATTGATCAGGATGTAAGGATCATTCAAGACGGCTTCCATTTTTTCCGGATCGGTTACAAAATAGGGAGAAATATACCCTCGGTCAAACTGCATCCCTTCCACCACTTCCAGGGTTGTTTCCATGCTTTTGGCTTCTTCGACGGTGATAACCCCTTCCTTACCAACCTTTTCCATGGCCTCAGCTATAATATTGCCGATGGTAGAGTCGTTATTAGCGGAAATGGTTCCAACCTGAGCGATCTCTTTATGATCTTTGGTTGGTTTGCTGATCTTTTTCAACTCCTTAACCACCGCTTCGACACCCTTTTCAATACCCCTCTTTATGGCCATTGGATTACTTCCGGCGGCAACCAGTTTGGACCCCTCGCGATAAATAGCCTGGGCCAATAACGTTGCGGTCGTTGTTCCATCTCCGGCCACATCACTGGTCTTGGAAGCCACTTCCTTAACCATCTGGGCCCCCATGTTTTCAAATTTGTCCTCCAGTTCAATCTCCTTGGCTACGGTAACCCCGTCCTTGGTTATGGCCGGAGAACCGAAAGATTTGTCTAATATTACATTGCGACCCTTGGGTCCCAGAGTAACTTTAACGGCGTCGGCCAAAGTATCCACACCAACCCTCATGGCCTCCCGGGCCTTTGAATCATATTTAATTTCTTTTGCTGACATAAATTCACTCCTTTCCTTTATTCAATCACCCCTAAGATATCGTCTTCTCTCATCATTAAAAATTCTTCGCCATCAATCTTGATTTCGGACCCGGAATATTTTCCGAATAAAATTTTGTCTCCCACTTTGACATCAAGCTTGGTCTTTGTCCCATTTTCCAAGATTTTCCCAGGACCTACGGCAATAACTTTGCCTTCCTGCGGTTTTTCCTTGGCAGTATCCGGAATAATAATGCCACCCTTTGTTTTTTCTTCCTCCTCGATCCGTTGAACAATGACCCGATCCTGTAATGGTCTGATCTTCATACCTTCACTCTCCTTCCTAAAAATGTTGTAAGGTTTGTTAGCACTCCCCTTATGTTAGTGCTAATATAATCACAATATTTTAAAATTCAAGCACAAAATTAATATATTATGAATAGTTTTTTAATGATAATGCAATAAACAATAAATAATCTATCCGACAGTCTTTACTCCCTTCAATTAGAGGCAATATCCAGCTGTTGGCACAAAGGATCATCAGCCTTGACCGTGGATCATTTATTAGGATCCATAAGCCGACAAAGTAGTCGAATTATGATCGGTTGTCCCGGCATCCCGGCCTGACCTGCGCTGGCAAAACGACACTGGCGTGGCTTGGCGGTTTCTGATATGATCGGCCAGATTCAAAGAAATCTTTCAAACCTGCAAGTGGACCGGCCCTTAAGGACATTTTACAACCTCCTAAAATAAAAAGGGATTTATGAAAATTAAAGATCAATTAGAAGCTATTGAGGAATCAACCCTTGCCCCATATGCCTCAAAAAGCGCCAAAAGCCTTGGACGGACCCTTCATGGGGATGAACCGGATGAATTCAGGACCGTTTTTCAACGCGATCGGGATCGAATTTTGTATTCAAAGGCCTTTAAGGATCTCCAGTATAAGACCCAGGTTTTTTTAATAACCGAAGGGGACTTTTACAGGACCCGATTGACCCATACACTTGAAGTCTCTCAGCATGCCAGAACCCTGGCCCGGGCACTTCGTTTAAACGAAGATTTATGTGAAGCGATTGCCTATGCCCACGACTTGGGACATGCTCCCTTCGGACATATGGGAGAGACCACCTTAAACGAGCTGATGAAAAAAGATGGATGGTTTGAGCATAACATTCAAAGTCTTAGAATCGTTGATCTTCTTGAAAAGCCTTACAAGGCTTACGACGGTTTGAATCTTTGTTTTGAAACCAGGGAGGGTATTGCCCGGCATACTACTATTTATGATTTTCCCGCAGTTCCGATTGAATTTAATCAATTCCCCTCTCCCACCCTGGAAACCCAGATTGTCAATATTGCCGACCCCCTGGCTTATTGTGCCCATGATCTTGAAGATGCCTTAAATGCAGGATATTTATCTATGAATAATATTCTTGACATGAGAAATCCCCTGGTGGATCGGGTATTAAATAAATGCCGGGAACATTATCCCGGATTTGCAGGGGCCGATACCATCATACAGGCCAGGCTATTGGTCAGGACCTTAATCGAAGAAACCAATATCATGGTCATTGACCAGACCCTTAAGAATTTACGCCAGTTAAAAATAAAAACGCTGGGGGATGTTAGAAAAGAAAAATTTTCTGTAGTGACCGCACCTAAACGGGACTGGGAGGACTTTAATAATCTAAAAAAGTTTCTTTTTGAAAATGTTTATAAACGACCCCAGGTTTCCATTATGAATGAAAAAGGCCGGTTGATTATTTACAGGATGTTTAATCACTTAGAAGAAAAACCGGATATGCTGCCCGGAGCCTTTAAATTTCGTTATGGACAGGCTCCGAACAAAAAGGCCCGGCGCCGGATCATTACCGATTATTTATCGGGCATGACCGATCGTTATGCCATGGACCTTTATCAAATGATGTTCGAACCTTACGAGAAAGTCATGTTTGGATTTAGGGAGTAGGAGAATAGATCGTTATAGTTTGACCCGGATTAAGCTTGCTTTTCAGGGGAAGGCGGTTCCAGCCCCTTAAATCATCCGGCCGCACTCGGAATTTTTTGGCAACCGATACTAACGTATCCCCTTTTTTTATCTTGTAAATAACCGCCTTCGGTGCTGGCTTTTTGTATCCCTTAGAATCTTTTTTAGCTGCTAAAACAAATTGGTCCTTTAAGGCCGAGAGCTGTTCTTGAAGGACCTTGGTCCGATCTTGAAAAGCCGTCAGTTCTCCCTTCAGGAATTGGATTTCTTTCTTCAAGGGATCGATTTCACCCTTCAGTTTCTGAACTTCTCCCCTAAGGGCCAATAATTCAGGGGATTCAAGTTGTTTTTTACTCGAAACCATCCCGGATGATAAGAGTATCCACAAAACAAATCCTAACCCAACTGTTCCAATAAGGACGACAAAAACTAACATCCTTTTATTAAAAGAAAAAGATCGACGAGACCCCCCACGGCTTGAGGGCGAGAAATATTCTTCCGTTTCGGAATTTATCTCAACTTTCGGCTCTTTTCTGTCTTCCAATTGTTCATTCATACTTTATCCTCATGTTCGGCTGGTGTAGGCCTCATGATCAGAAAATTTTTATAAGGGTTCAAGGGGCCAAGGATTCAAGGCTTGCGGCGAGCTCGTCGACAGGTTTTGTCGAAAAGGCTCAGCCGAGTCGTGACAGGCATGGAAGTTAAACCATGCGGCCCCCGAATAGGGGGTTTCTTTAGGTCCGTCTATCGAACTCCCGGCACCCAGCCGGGAGCCTCCTGAAAAGCTTGACGAAGTCGAGCGGTCCGAGCGGATCAACATGAGATCTTTGAAAATGTTCAATTTTGTTCAAGATCAAGGATGACGAAAATTTTAACCACAGGAAT
>CAZSTT010000214.1:0-5995 GCA_964609705.1 uncultured Thermodesulfobacteriota bacterium | reverse complement strand
CCTAATTTCTTGTCCCATCCTTCGGCATTCCAGACCGGGTTTTTTTTCTGAACTAGAAAATTAATGACCATGTCTTCGGTCCGGGCCAGATGCCATATGGAAAAGGCGATGTGGTTGCATTTGCCCAGAGGTCTGAAATGAAGCTGTTCATCGGTCAAATCCTTCACTGCGTCCAGAAAGTCCTGATGCATGCCTTTTAAGGCCTTTTGAAAATAAATAATGGCTGACATAAAATTCTCCTTCCTCCTTTTAATTATGGATCGCTTTTATTCTTATTATAACATAACCCTGATATCTTGAAAGCGGAAAAGCTAATTGACATTCTTTCCGGACCTTGATTAAGATTAACCTTATTATTCTGATTCGTAACCATTTAATTAAAGAAAGGGGAGATAGCTATGTTTAAGACGACCATTACCGAAATGTTTGGAATCCAATACCCTATTCTCTGCGGAGCGATGATGTTTTTATGTAAACCGAAACTCTGTGCGGCCGTTTCCAATGCCGGGGGAATGGGCAATCTCACAGCCGGAAACTGGGAGACGGAAGCAGCCTTTCGCCAGGCTATTGCGGAAACCCGGAAGCTGACCAATAAACCCTTTACCGTCAACATCACCCTGCTACCCTCGGTTCGTTTGAATCCTGAGAATTATCAGATGTGGGTCCGGGTCTGTGCTGAAGAAAAGATCGCTGCACTGGAGATTTCCGGCACGCCCATTGATAAGGCCCTGGGAATGGAAACGGTCGAAATGCTTAAAAAGGCCGGAGTCAGGATGTTTCATAAGGTGGGATCGGTCAGACACGCGGTGCATGCCGAACGGGTGGGGTATGATGGTATTTATGCCGCCGGCGTTGAAGAGGGAGGCCATCCCCTGAATGACGATGTGACCACCATGCTCCTGACGCCCCGGATCGCTGAGTCGGTTAAAATCCCGGTGGTAACGGTAGGGGGAATAGCCGACGGCCGCTCTCTGGCGGCAGCCCTGGTTCTGGGGGCCCAGGGAGTCATGATGGCCAGTCGATTTATTGCCACCCAAGAATGTGAGGTTCACCAGGCCATCAAACAGGAGCTTATTAACCGACAAGAAAATGAAACAGTTCTTTATGGACAGACCACCGGTCTGCAAGGTCGGGGATTAAAAAACAAAATTATTGCAGAAATTATGGCGGTTGAAAAACGAGGCGGCGGCCTGGATGATCTGATCCCGCTCATGTCCGGTTTACGGGTTAAGGAGGCCTGGGGTTCGGGAGATGTGGAATCTGCCCCGCTGATGGTCGGTCAATCCATTGGGCTGATCAGGGACATCCCCACCTGTCGGGAACTCCTTGACCGCATGGGAAAAGAGGCCGTAGAGTATTTGGACAAAGCCAGAAATATGATACAAAAGGCCTGAACCAACTATTTGAAATTCGAGATACCGGCGATAAGCGACCCAAAAAGGACGGGACATGCAGATTATCATGAAATATGGGAAAAAAGGGTTGCCTCTTCAGTTGCCTGATGATATTAAGGCAACCATTATCCGGAAGCAGAAGATGCTGCCGGTCAGCGACCCGGAGGGGGCAGTGAAGACGGCCTTATCCTTCCCCGTAGGCTCAAAAACGCTGGCGGAAGAAGCCCAGGGAAAAAAAACCGTATGTATTTTGATCTGTGATATCACCCGACCGGCTCCCAATGCGATCGTTTTACCCGTTCTAATCCAGGAATTGATCAGAATCGGCTTCTCTTTCGATGCCATTACTGTGCTGGTGGCCACAGGATGCCATCGGCCCAATGAGGGAGAAGAACTCGGCGAGTTGATCGGAAATGATTGGGTTTTCAAAAATATTCCTATCGTTAATCATTTTGCCAGAAGGGAGGCCGATCATGTTCTTCTGGGGACGACGCCCGGGGGAACTCCGGTTAAGATAGACCGGCGCTTTGTGAATTCAGATCTTCGAATCGTCTTCGGTCTGATTGAACCCCATTTTATGGCCGGGTACTCCGGCGGCCGGAAGGTTGTTATTCCCGGGATCGCCCATGAAGACAGCATCAGGGTTTTGCATTCGGCCAGGATACTGAGCCATGAAGGGTTGATATCCGGACGGTTGGAAGGCAACCCGCTGCAGGAAGAACTGTTATCTGCCGTCCGGATGGCGGGGAAAATCCTGGCACTCAATGCGGTTATCGACGAGGATCGAAATCTTTGCTTTATCAATTTCGGTTCCATTGAAGAAAGCCACCAGGCCGCAGCCGCCTTTGCCCGGCCCTGCTTTGAGATCCCGGTTACCCGTAAGTATCAAACGGTTGTCACCAGTGCTTCCGGGTATCCCTTGGACAAGACTTATTACCAGACCGTGAAAGGCATGGCCGGGGTGGTCGATATCCTGGATACAGACGCTGATATTTTTATCGTTTCCGAATGCTCGGAAGGTCTGGGTTCAAGGGAGTATGCTGAATCACAAAGGAGATTGATCGAGAAAGGGGCAGACCTTTTTTGGAAAGAGTCCCTGAGTAAGCCCTTGGCCGATATTGATGAATGGGAAACGGTTATGCAGATCAAGGCTATGAGGCGAGCCAAGATTCACCTGTTCAGTGAAGGACTGAACCAGGAAGAAAAGACCCTGACCGGAGTTGCGTTGATAGACAACCTTTCAGAGGCTGTTCAAAAATGTCTGGAACGGAAAGAGGATAAGCGGTTGGCGGTAATCCCCGAAGGTCCTTTTACCATACCGGTATACCATCCGGTGTGACGTCCGGTATATTTTTCCGGAAGACCTAACGGGCGCTGTTTTTAAATTGTTCGGAGGAAACAAAAAGTAGGAGTGATGTCTGAGTGTCAAAAAAATTCAAGGAGGAAAACTATGGGACTGTTAGATGGTAAAGTGGCGATTGTAACCGGTTCAGGACGGGGTGTCGGAAGGGCCGAGGCCCTGGCTATGGCCAAAGAGGGAGCCAAAATCGTAATCAACGATCTGGGAGGCGGATTGGATGGAAAGGGAGAGCGGGCCATGGTGGCCGATCAGGTGGTAGAGGAAATCAAGGCCATGGGTGGGCAGGCAGCCTCCGATTACTCGGACGTGGGAACCCTGGAAGGCGTAGACAACATGATCTGGAAGGCCCTCAGTAAGTTTGGCCGTCTGGATATCATGGTCCACAATGCCGGAATCCTTCGGGATAAAATGCTTCTGAATATGGAGGAAGAAGATTGGGATTTAGTTCAGAAGGTCCATGCTAAAGGGACCTTTCTCTGTACACGGGCGGCCGGTCGGATCATGAGGACCCAGGGGCAGGGGGGGGTGATCATGAACACCACTTCCATGTCCGGCCTCATCGGAAATTTCGGCCAGGCGAATTATAGTTTTGCCAAAGCGGGCATGTATGGATTTACTAAAACGGCGGCAATGGAACTTGGGCGATATGGCATACGGGTCCATGCCATCTGCCCCAATGCCTACACACGCATGACCGCCAACCTGCCCGGTCTTAAAGGGATTACCGAGGAAATGCTTGATCCGTCCACCATGGCCCCCCTAGTGGTTTTTCTGGCCTCCGATCTGGCTAAAGGTTTGAACGGCCGGGTACTTTTGGCCCATGGGGGGACCATCGGGGTCAAGGTGTCTGAATTCAAGATGAGTCTGGCCAATGGGTTCAATAAAAAGGACGGAATTCCGACAGCCCAGGATATTGCGGATCATATCGACCAAGTGCTGATACCGGGACCGGATCTGGAGATGTCGGCGGCTTTGAAATTTGAGTAGCTACGGTACGACCGGTTTTTGTCTTGACGGCGATAATTTAATAAATCAGTATAAAGCGGGTGATCTTCTGCGTCGAAAGTTCTTTAAAGCGATGCCGCAGTAGAGAGAAATTTTAAATCCTATTTAACGAAACGATTCAATAATTACGCTAAAAGCTCGTCTCCGATATAATGGAGGCGAGCTTTTAGCTGGGCATAAAGATACCTTATTTCTTTGCCGGTGAGGCGGGTTTTTGAATTTTTGTTACCCGTCCTACGAGTCTCACATCCATTGCGGGTAAGCAGTCTTTGGACGGTATCCATGTAGGATTACCCGGTGCGGCGTTTTTGGGTTGCTCCCAGGTATTGGGAAACTCCAATTCGGCAATGGGGCGGTCGGCGATAGCCTGATGATCATCGGGCCGCATATAATGTTTCCAGCCAAAGGCATCGAAAGTGTCTCCCTCCCAGGCGGCGATGATCTTCTTGGGATCAGTGCTGCCGGCCTTCTGTACAGCCTGAAAGAACCAGTAATAGGCCGTCATGTTTCTATACCATGATCCGTTGGGCCATTGGTATAAGGGCGTATTAAAGGGCTCTTTCCAGGTCTTCCACAGCTTGTTCCAGATGTCGGCTACCTTCTTAGTATTAGGTAAACTGCGGTTCAGTTGAAAATCTGTGCACAGTACGAGACCTCGTCCCGCTGGACCTCCGATCACTTCTAAAGGCTTGGCGTCATCCAGAAAAGGGCTGGCCATGGGAATAAAAAGATCAGGTTTCAAGGGGCTTTTCAAACCAAGTTGTCTCGATTGCTTGATCAGGTTATCATTATCCGCCCCCCAGGACATGGTGATAATCACCTCCGCCCCGGAGGCCCTGACCTTTTCCAGATAGGGGGCGAAGTCCTTGGTGAACAAAGGGAAGAATTCTTCGCCGACGATTTGGGTATTAGGTTTAGCTTCTTTTATGGTCTTTTTGAAAACGCTGGTTGATTCGTGTCCCCAGACATAATCCTGGGCTAAGATGTAAAATTTCGTTTCCGGTCTGTTTTTGTAAAAAATGGCCAGACTCTTGGCCGTAGTGGAAGAGGTCCCGTGGGTGCGAAAGAAATATTCGTTAAAATTAGGAAGGTCCGTTAATTCATCGGAATAAGCGGACACGTTTGCGAAAATAACCTTATATTCTTTGGCCAAAGCCTGGCCGATCTTGGCCAGGTGGGTGCCGGACACTCCACCAAAGCCGATAATCTTGTCCTGTAGGATCGCCTTTTCCAGTGCCCGTTTGGCCGGGTCCGGTGCCGCCTGGGTGTCGATTTTAATGATCTGGATCTTCTTCATCTTGCCGTCAACCTTGATTCCGCCCTGGGAGTTGATATCCTGGGCGACAAATCCAGCCAGGGCAAAGTAGGCCTCACCAATATAAGCGTTTGCCCCGGTGTAGGAATCCCAGATGCCGAACTTGATCGTATCTCCGGAAGTGGGAAATGTTGGATTGTTGGGGTCATATTTGGAAAGATCCCCTTTGAGAGGCACAAAGGCCCCGGCCTGAGGCAGGCCAATTAAAAAAACGAAAAACATAAAAATGCATCCCATGACCATCCATCGTTTACGATAGCTACCCTTGACTTTCATTTCTGCTCCTTTATGTTAAATTGTTAATTGTTGAAAATACCCCCCTTATAATGCCAGTGGTCCTAATCATAAATAGACTGGGCGCTTTGTCAAGTTTAAACATTATTCCCACCTTTGGAAATCCGGAGTCCGGGGCCGGCCATAAAAACTATGGGGATGTTGCCCTCTTGAATAAGAAAAGAATCGGCTCCGTTTGGATTTCTACTTTAGTTCGTTTGTCTTTTTAGCTTTGGATAGAAAGTCATTCAGATCCTTCCGGATCGCGATTTTGTCGAACTTACCTACGCTGGTCTTGGGGATCGTCTCGGTGATGAGTATGAAATCGGGAAGCATCCATTTGGTTATTTTACCTTTTTCAACCCCTTCGGCCTCAAGATATTTTAAAAGGTCTTTTTCGGTTTCTTTGGCTCCCGGCACCAGGGTTACGATGGCCATGGGTCTTTCTCCCCAAATAGAATCCGGGACCCCTACATAGGTGGCCTCGAGAACGAATTCAGCCGAGGCGGTCAGATTTTCCAACAGGACGGTAGGAACCATCTCCGCCCCGCTGCGAATAATATCCTTAAAACGGTCAGCGATAATGATGTAATCGTCTTGGTCGACTTTGGCGGCGAGTTCTGGCCGCGGTGGGTTCACTGGAGCCCA
>CAZSTT010000213.1:0-6054 GCA_964609705.1 uncultured Thermodesulfobacteriota bacterium | reverse complement strand
TAAAACCATAAAAAAAGTCATTCTCTTATAAAAAAGACTTGCTTTTCAACATAGAGGAATGACGACTTCGGGCTCCCGACAATTTTTTGCGAACTTGTCAATTCATTTTATCTTATTTTTTATCCGAAGCCGGTTTATTAAAACACATTTTCCGGCCTCTGAGATTTCAAATAGTTATAGCTTTTTTCCTTCAACCTTAATCCAAGCCTACCCGGGCAGCAATTTTTAACATTTTTTCAGCCCCTGCCACATGGACATTTTCGATCACTTTCCCATCCAATTGAACAACCCCTTTTCCCGCCTCTCGAGCCGACTGGAAGGCCGCGATTACCTTCCGGGCCCATTGTATTTCTTCAAGAGTGGGGGTAAAGATGCCATTGACCATTTCTACCTGGGAGGGGTGAATCAAGGCCTTTCCATCATATCCCATATTTTTGGCCTGTTCGGCGTGTCGTTTCAACCCCTCCGGATCATTAAGGTCAAAATAGGGGGTATCCAGGGCATCAATCCCTGCTATCCGGGCGGCCAGGAGAATACGCATCAAGGGGTAAAATAGTTCTTGCCGGTCGCCGGTAATCTTTCCTCCCGTTTCTCGGGTAAAATCGGCTGCCCCGAACAACAAACCATTCATCCGGGGAGCGGCCAATGCAATATTTTCGATATGATAGAGGGCTATGGGAGATTCAATCAAGGCGATCAGCCCGATTTGGCCGACAGGAAGTTCCGCCTCTTTTTCCACTTCGGAAATGAGCCGATCACATTCAATGACATCCTCGGCCCTTTCGACCTTAGGGATCAGAAGGGTATCCGGTCTTCCCGGGATAATCTTTTTTATATCCTCACGGCCGAAATCAGTCGAAAGGGCGTTGATCCGGACCACTTTCTCTTTGGTCCCGAAATCAACCCCTTTGACAATCTCGGAAACGGCCTCTCTGGCTGAGTCCTTCCTTTCAAGGGCAACCGAATCTTCCAAATCGAGAATCAGGCCATCGACCTCAAGACCTAAAGCCTTATTGAATATCTTTTCATTACCCCCGGGAACAAATAGCATGGTTCTTCTTAAACGATCGGTCATTTCGGTCTCCTATTTCCAAATTGCCGGATCGACAGCCAACCCTCACCCCTTTTTCCGAATCATCCTTCCCACTTGATCCTTGAGGGGCAGATTTTTGGGGCAGACATAGTCAAGATCCACCCCTTCCAGACAGCCAAAAACTCCCTTTTCCGTTTCCACCACCTCAAAAAAATCCTGCTCCCGGCGAAGATCTCTCGGGTCAATTAGAAACCGGGCCATCCGGTTCAAAGCCACAGGGCCCAAAAAGTCAGGCTGGCTATCAGAATTTCCACAAGCGGCCACACAACATCCGCATTCGATGCACCTTTCCAATTCATAGATTTCAACAGCCGTCCGGTTATCCATACGCTCTTCCGAGGCTGTGGGATCGAAAGTCTTATTGGTATGGATCCAGGATTCCACCCGTTCATTCATTTTTCGGAACCATTGGCCTTTGTCTACGGACAGGTCTCCCACCAGATCAAAGACCGGCAGGGGCAATAGGGTGATCTCTTGTGGCAGGTCCATGGTCTTGGTATGGCAGGCCAGGTCCGGACGGCCGTTGATCAGAATGGCACAAGATCCGCACATCCCGGCCCGGCAGCAGAAATCAAACTGCAAGGAGGGATCCTGTTCTTCCTGAATCCGGTTAAGAACAACAAACAGGGTCATGCCCTCTGTTTCTTCCAGAGGAAAAGCCTGAAGATGGGGTTGGGACTGGGAATTTTGAGGATTATAACGAAAAATATTCAGAATTAACTCTCTTCCCATTATTTATTCCTCATAATCTAATTCGGTCTGCTCCACATTCCCACGGATCAGGGAATCTTGGGAGCCTATGATTTTTGTGGAGCCGTAGCCCCGGTCGCCCGGCGGCAGCTCCCAAATCTTTGAGTTGGGTTCATAAGATAAGCGGGGAAGGTCTTGACCTTCCTGCCAGGTAGCCAGTGTTCGTTTCAGCCAATCCCGGTCATTTCTTTCCGGAAAATCTTCCCGGGCATGGCAACCCCGGCTTTCGGTTCTCATCAAGGCCCCATAGGCTACACAAAGGGCCAATCGAACCATCCCTTTAAACCGGAGGGCGAGAGCCAGTTCAGGGTTACCTCCGGAATCGTTCGAATGAAGACCGATATGGTCGGAACGATCCAGGAGTTCCTGTAACTTTACAACCACCTTTTGGAGATCCTTCCCATTCCGGAAGATGGATACACGGTCCATGAGCTCATCTTGAAGAATCCGGCGTAATTCGAAAACTTTTTCCCGGCCCTTTCCCCTTATCATTTTTTCAATGGCCTCTTTCTCTTTTTTATAAGCGGCCTTAACCACCTTGGTGTCAGTATGGACTTCCCGGCCAGACAGAAATTCAGCCACTTTCTGGCCAACAATCCTGCCGGTGACTATTGTCTCCCCCAGGGAATTTCCGGCCAGGCGATTAAAGCCGTGCAGGTCCCAGCAGGCCGCTTCTCCAGCCACGAACAGGCCGGTCAGCCCATAGGCCTCCCCGAATTTATTCACCCGGATGCCCCCCATACTGTAATGCTGGGCCGGCCGCACCGGGATCATTTTTTCGGCCGGATCGATCCCTAAGAATTTCTTGCAAATTTCTTCCACCTCCCGGAGGTGGGAATTGATATGGGCCCGGCCCAGGTGACGGATGTCCAGCCACAAATGATCTCCATAAGGACCCTTTACTCCCAATCCTTGCCGAATATGATGGGTCATCCAGCGTGAAACCACATCCCGGGAAGCCAATTCCTGTTTGACCGGTTCATAGGTGGGCATAAACCGATCTTCATTGACATCTTTTAAGGTTCCGCCCTCACCACGACAGCCTTCCGTGACTAATATGTTGGGCGGCACAATACCGGTGGGATGAAACTGGATGAATTCCATATTGCCCAGAGGAACGCTCCCCGTATTCAAAGCAATAATGGCTCCGTTGCCTTCATTGATAACGGCATTGGTCGTCTCCCGGTAGAGACGGCCGTACCCTCCGGTAGCGATCACGATGGCTTTGGCCAGGTAAACACGGAGCCGGCCGGTTTTCAAACAGCGGGCCACGGCGCCAAAACAGTTTTCTCCGTCATGAATCAGGGCAATGGCTTCAACCCGGTCATGAACCGGTACTCCCATTTGGACACAAACATTATCCATGGTATAAAGCAGGGTATGACCGGTCCCGTCGGAGGTATAACATCCCCTCCATTTGGATATCCCCCCGAATTCCCGGCCGGTAATTAGGCCTTCATTTTCTGTGGGTTCGATCTTTTCAAATGGCTTTCCGCCCTTAAAATAGGAACTCTTTCCTCCCACGACCCGGTTCCAGGGAACCCCCCAAAAGGCCATTTCCCGGACGGCAATCGGGGCCTGTTCGGTATAGAGACGGGCCACTTCCTGATCGCATCCCCAATCAGATCCTTTAACGGTATCGATAAAATGAGTATCCGGGCAATCCCCTTCAGCCATAATGCAATTTCCCAAAGCCGCCTGCATTCCTCCCTGAGCGGCGGAGGAGTGGGACTGTCGGGGCGGGACAATACTGAGGCAAAGACACTTGAATCCCCGGGAAGCCGCTTCCACGGCAACCCTTTCACCGGCCAACCCAGCCCCCACACAGAGCAGATCCGTAACATAGGTTTCCAAATCGAATACTCCTTTTTCCGTTCCCTCAATAAATATGAATCAATCCAGGATCGATAAGGGGGGGGCGTTTAGGCCCACCATCGGCTCTTTATCAGGCCTTGCCAAAGCGGTAAGTTCTATTGTTGTAGACTGTCGACCGACGACAATATTAATGATTCAAATCCTTTTGTCAAGAAGTTTTTAATGGTACCATGCCCAATATCGGCCCATTAAAGCTTTGGCCCAAAAGTTCTTAAAAATTCTTGTAAATTTTTTTTGGCCCTGATATCGTTACATTTTTCTAGGCCGGACTCCCCAAGGGGAAAGTAGGATTGCGCTGGATACCGAATGTTTTTAAATTCAGGAGGTTTTCATGAATCAAAATTTGGTTAATTGGATGGCCGATCTGAAAGAAGAAGAATCCCTGGCTCTGGTCCGGGAATTGATTCAAGGAGGAATCAACCCCCTGGATATCCTGGATGACGCCCGTTCGGCCATGGAGCTGGTTGGCAAGCGCTTTGAAACCGGCGAGTACTTTATCCCCGATCTCCTGATGGCCGGTGAAATTTTAAAAGGCATCTCGGCTATCGTCAAACCTCTTCTGGAAGCCGGACAGGACGATCTGAAGAAAGGCAGGGTCATGATCGGAACCGTGGCCGGCGACATCCACGATATCGGGAAGGATATCGTCACTTTTATGCTGGAAGTTAACGGCTATGACGTCCTGGATCTGGGGATCGATGTGCCTATTTCGGTATTCATTGAAAAGACTCAGGAATTTAAACCGCAGGTCGTGGGTCTGAGCGGGTTCCTCACCCTCGCTTTCGATTCGATGAAAAAGACGGTGGAGGCCCTGGAACAGGCAGGCTTGAGGGATTCTCTTAAGATCATGATCGGCGGCGGCCAGATGGATGAAGAAATAAGAAAATACGCTCGGGCGGATGCTTATGGCAAAGACGCGGTTGCGGCCGTTAATTTATGCCGCCAGTGGATAGGAGTGTGATTATGGACAGAACAGCGGAAGAACTTTATCTGGAGAGGGATAAGCGGGTTGCTGAGGCCATCGCCCTGCATACCCCGGACCGTGTTCCGATATTGGTTTTCTTCGGTTTTTTCCCGGCCAAATATTCCGGCTTTACCGTTGAAGAAGTCATGTATGACCCCGAGAAATTGTGGGAGGCCGAATGGAAGACCTTGACCGACTTCCCCATGGATATGGCTCATAATCCTTATCCGCTCAGGTTTCTGGGGCCTCTTCTGGAAACTCTCGATTTCAAACCGTTGAAATGGCCCGGACACGGCATTGCCCCTCATCTGACTTATCAGTTTGTGGAAGGGGAGTATATGCAGGCCGACGAATACGATCACTTCCTGCTGGATCCCACCGATTTTATGATCAGGAGATTTTGGCCGCGGATTTATGGCGCCTTAAAGGGTTTTGAGAAACTCGCCCCCCTCCACAGTTTCATTACCTATTATATGGGAACCCCTCATGGCTTTGCCCCTTTCGGGTCTCCTGAACTGATCGAAACTCTGGAGGTATTGAAGAAGGCCGGGGAACAATCAGCACAAATCCAATCCTACTCTCGCAGATTCGTCCAGGAGGCCAGGACCAAAGGCTTCCCGCTTCAGGTCGGCGGGTTGACCCAGGCCCCTTTTGACACGCTGGGTGATTTTTTCCGGGGGACCAAGGGCCTGATGCTGGACATGTACCGCCGGCCGGAGAAAGTCATTCAAGCCTGCGAGAAATTGCTGCCTTTTATGATCGAGATGGGGGTAAACGCGGCCAGGGCTTCCGGGGTTCCCAGGATTTTTATCCCGATTCATAAGGGACTGGACGGTTTTATGTCCATGGATCAGTTCAAGAGATTTTTCTGGCCCACCCTCCGCGAGCTTATGATGGCCCTCATCAGGGAAGGATTGATTCCCTGTCCTTTATGGGAAGGAGACTGCACCTCCAGACTTGAAATTATTAAAGACCTTCCTCCGGGAAAGGCCTGCTATGCCTTTGAGGCCACCAACATCTTCAAGGCTAAGGAGATTCTCGGCAAAACCATTTGCCTTCGAGGAAATGTTCCTCTTTCCCTCCTGGCTACGGGAACGCCGGAAGAAGTAAAGGCGTACTGCCGAAAATTGATAGACCTAGTCGGAAAAGACGGAGGCTTTATTATGGATTCTTCAACCGGTCTGGATGATGCCAGGACGGAGAATGTCAAGGCTATGTTTGAAGTGACCAGGGAATATGGGAACTATTAAAATTCTGATTTCCTGTTTTGGATTAGGGATTAAAATGGGCCTGAGTTATGCCTCTGTCTAATGATGACGTTACCAGGGTCCTCAACCACAAGCTGGCGGACCCTATACCCAAAGGAGAGCTT
>CAZSTT010000212.1:3631-6091 GCA_964609705.1 uncultured Thermodesulfobacteriota bacterium | reverse complement strand
GATGGGATCGCCAAGTGCCCCATAAAGGACTTTGATTTCCCATTGCCGAACTCCCGAATTCTGATCTATCTTTTGAGTATAGATCCCCCAGGCTTTGGCTGTACTCCAGAAAGTTGAAAAATCTTCTTTTTGATAAACGGGGGCAAAACTCAGCTCCCCTTTCACCAGATCATATTGGAAACCGCTTAAGGCCAGGAGAAGGGCCCAGCTTGACAGGGACCTGGCGTAGTGATGGCCGCATTCCACCTCATCCCAGGGATTCCGGCGATATCCGTCGTGTCTTTCCCTGACCGCTTTAACGATTTCCAGGCCTTTTTCCAGGAAACCCTCCCAGATCAGACCGGCGGCTACCTGGTATTCAATTCCCGTCCAGACTTCGTCGGCATAAACAAAAGGTAAACGAGGTCGGCCGCCCTTAGGCCAGGAACAAAGAACCAACCCTTTTTCGTCATTAAGAACAAAGGTCCGCTGGACATTCTGGTGATCCAAGAAGGAGGTTTTATAGTTGTACCGGTATATGGAATCGAGGGCCTTCTTCACATGCCCCTTCGGGAGAATATACCCGAGTCCGGCCACATGGGCCAAAAACTGACCCAGGATCTGATCAGACAGGCAACCGTCGCCGTATTGGTATCGATAGGCATTAATATCGCTGATCTGTTGAATATAGTATTCTCCGTTCCAGAGCAGACGGTCCATCCTCTGACTTCCCTCTTCCCATGCCTGACGATACCGCCGGGCGTGAACCCTATCGTTCAAGTATTCAGCCATCTCCAGGCCGGCTTTGAGCGCCCCGTAAAAGATGGAGCCGGAGTGTGAATTCGGTCCGTAAAAATCGATATCATAGGTATTATGCTGTTGGGCCTCCAGGACAAAATCGCCATCCGGATCCCAGAAACTAAAGGCAAAATCAAGGGCGCTGGCGGCCTTATCCCAGAGAGAACGAAGAAGGGTCTCATCACCGCTTAGTTTCCAATCCCGGTATAAGCGGATAAGGCATCCCAACTGCCCGTCCACCGCCGGGAAGGGGTTGAGGGGCTTGGCCTCCGGGTCAAAGACCCGCATAGAGCGGAAATTCATCTTGCCATCCTTTTCCGTCTCCAGGGCGAATTCGGTATGGCGCATGGAGTGTTCCAGATCCGGAAAAAGAAAGGCCAGGGTCTGGGCATAATTCCAGACATGAGTACAGTTACCCGGGCAGGCCCCCATATCATCATAGCTTCCCTCAAAGGCTAAAAAAGAGCCGTTTTCCAATCGGAAACAGGTGGTACTCCTTATGACGGGGAGGTTGTTGGCCAGGGCCTCCAGGACAGAAGACGGTAACGTGCTGCCGAAGAGGGCTTCGGTGAATTCCCGGCTTTTCCCTTCGAGTCTTTCCAGGTTGACCGCAAGATAGTTCCCTGCCCCCCAGGCATCCTGAAATATTTTTCCATAGTAATTCTTTTCGACGCGGGAGGATAGATCCAAACCGGCCTCTTTAACAATGAACTCCAAGGTCTCATTATCAAATAATTTTTTTAAATCCTCCAGGGCATACCAATTATCCGGTCTGTTGGGAAAATGCCAGGTCAGGATAAACTCAAAAACCTTGGTCTCTCCCGGTTGGAGCGAGTCGTTGATACAGAGGCTCCCTACTTCCATTTTTGTGGCCGAATAAAGATTTGAAAGCGGGGCGTCAAAAACCGATTGGGTTTCCAAAAGACCGTCCGCGCTGAAGTCGGACCAGAAATCATGAATTCCGTCCCACCAACCACCTTTCAACCAGTAAGGTTTGCCGGTTACCCGGCGGGAGCTGGTCAGCAAAGCCATACTGCCGTACAGGAGATGGTTTGGCGACAAGAGATCTGTAGTAAAAAAGATGCCGGAGAGGCCTTCTTCTTTTTTGAAAACATTGATTACCTTTTTGGCTAATTTGAGGTTTTGGTGATGATCGTGCCCTTCGAAGCCGACGGGATTGGGCAAGGATCCGGCAATGGATACCTCGGTTGGGGAGGGACTAATGTTTTTTATGGAATAGCGGATGACCGCTCCGGGAATCCCTGACTCATCACTGTTAAGGGGAATAAAAGGAGTAAAGGCTTCCAGGGAAACATGAACCGGCAGGTGGCTGTCCTCAAATTCGACGGTGACGAAAGGATATCTCCCTTCCAGAACAGAGGATTCTAAACGGGGGAGTCCGGCCAAATAGACGGCAGGATAACCGGTGGCCCCGGTATGAGGGGGGCTTATTCTTGATTCCAGAACTTTGGTTACCGCCTCCCTCCCCTCTTGCTTAGCTCGAATGGCAAAAAAACCATAGGGCAGATGATTGCCTTTTGCCGGCCGGTTAAATATTTCCCAGTCTCTAAGTTCCCCCCTGGCCCCCAAGGAAACATTGCCGGTTCCAATACCCCCGAGAGGAAAAGCAGCCGCCTGAGCGTCCCCTTTAAACCGCCTGACTTTCTTGTTTTCATCGAAATC
>CAZSTT010000212.1:1196-3531 GCA_964609705.1 uncultured Thermodesulfobacteriota bacterium | reverse complement strand
ATAACCGGCGGCGGCCAGGAGGAAACCGCCTAAGGCACCGCCGGCGGCCATGGACAACTTGTAGGTAAAAGCATAGCCGGAATAGGTTATCCCTTCGGCACGCTTTCCGGTTTTCCATTCACCGAAGTCAACCGCATCGGCCACCAGGGACCAGACCAGAGTGTAAGCCATTCCGGAACCGAATCCTGCCAGGGCTGAAAAAACCATGATAACTTTTACCGCCGAGTAGGGAGAGAAGTAGATGCCCAAATCACCAATGATATAAAAAATCATACCCAGGTTGTAGAGATTTTTCTTGGTCATTTTCTTGCTTAACACGGCCGATAACAAGGCGCCGATCATCATGGTCGGAACAATGATCACCATAAATACCTGAAACAATCCCGGGGCTTTCATGTTGTAATCAAAATAATATTTGGCCATCATCATCCGGATGGTCATGGCGGTTCCCACCAGAAATATGGCGCTGCAGATATGCAGCAGGACGGTATTCTTCCTGATCAAATTGAATACTTCATTAATCTGATAGCGTTCTCTCTTTTCGGGTTTAACCCTTTCCTTGACGGTAAAGAAAACCAGCCAGAGCAGAAGGACCGCCAGGACGGAATAAATAGCTACTGCAACAGGATAGCCTGCCTGTTTGGTGGGGAAACGGGAGACCACTATGGGAGTTATGATGGAGATAAAGACAATGCCCGGCATCCCGAAAAACATCCTGGAAGCGGCCAGAGAAGTCCGTTCGTCCTGATTTTGCGTTATCACGGCCGATAAGGAACCATAATTCAGGTTAGTGGCCGTAAAGGCCGCATCCCAGACAAGAAACATGATTAAGGCATATAAATATTTACCGGTGGCCCCAAAATCGGGGGTGATAAACAAAAGAACATTACAAACGGCCAAGGGAATAGCGCCAAAGAATAGATAGGGGCGATATTTCCCCCAGCGAGTAACGGTTCGATCTGAAATAAAGCCTTGCATCGGATCATTGACGGCATCCCAAATGCGAGCAATCAAAAATATGCTTCCGGCTTCAGCCGCCGATATCCCATAAATATCGGTTAAGAAAAAAAGGAAGAAAAGATCAACAAAACGCGATACCATGGCAAACCCAAAATCGCCTGAGCCGTAGGCAATAATTTGCCTCAGCTTCAAAGGGGCCAGCCTGTTTTCAGTCTTAATTTCGTCCGGTTTGTTAATTGGATTGCTCATGATGCCCTCCTTTGAGTTTTGATAAAAATAGACGAATCATTTTTTTTAAACCCTGGCGCCTTGCAACAGGTTGGTTATACCGGATCTGTTGCCCGGCGACTGGGTCCGGTTTTAAGCTAAATCGTTTTAGCCAGGGAACAAATTTTTTCCTGTCGGGGTTCTTCCAGAACCCTTTTTTTCATCTTATGATCAAACGGGGCTTGATAATTTTTTGTTGAACAGCATTCCGGCCGGACAAGGCAACGGAAATCATCTCAAAGGCAGCGCGGGAAATTTTTCTGGTATCCTGCCGCACCGATGGAACCGGAATACTTAGGAAATCCAGGAAAGGATGATCATCAAAAGTTCCGACATGAAGGGTATTCGGAAAAGTCCCCAAGGTTTTATGAATATAGTGCATGGCGCCTTCGAGCAGGGTCAATGAACCGGTAAGAAAGGCTTGAGGAAATCCCCGGCGTTTTTCAACCATCTCTTTGGCCAGATGAAATCCGGTTTCTCGGGTGTAATCTCTTTGGAAAACCTTAGTGGGATCATATTCGATTCCATGGTCTTCCAGGGCCTTTTGATATCCTTGCAGACGGTGCCGGCTGGTTGATATGCTTTTCAAACCTCCCAGGAAACAGATGTCTTTCAAGTTTTTTGAGCACATGTAACTGACCAGGTCATAGGTCCCCTGGAAATTGTCGCTGGTCACCCAGGAAACGGTGTCACTTTCGATCCGGCGATCGATGTAAACGACAGGAATATTATAATTTAACATTTCCTGGGTCATCTGGTCTTTTTTCAAGACACTGGCCACGATCAACCCATCGATTCTCCGGTCAATCAGGTTTTGAACCACCTGGAATTCTGTTTGCTCATCATCATCAGAACAGGCAATAAACACTTGATGATGATGTTGCCGGGCAATCAGTTCGGTTTCATAACAGATCTGTGAAAAAAACCAGTTAGTAAAATCGGGCACCACCAATCCGATGGTTTGGGTCTTTTTTAATCTAAAACCACGGGCATACTGATCAGGGGTGAAATTTTCTTTCTTAACAATATCGAGTATTTTTTTTTGAGTCTTTTGGCTGATACGATAACTCGTCCCCTTCCCGTTGATCACCAGACTGACCGTCGTTTT
>CAZSTT010000212.1:0-1096 GCA_964609705.1 uncultured Thermodesulfobacteriota bacterium | reverse complement strand
CCCTTCCCGGAATTGATGACCCATGATGACCGATGTATCGGTTGCCTTAAATGTCTGGAGGCCTGCGCCCCAAAGGCCATCACCTTCCATCCGGTAAAAGGCCGTAGGATAGACCGCAGCCTATGCAACCGGTGTATGGATTGTGTTGAAGTCTGCCCGGCCAAATCCCTGACCGCCGTGGGTGAAGTCATGACCGTTGACCAGATGATGGACGAAATCACAAAAGACGAACTGTTTTTTAACCGCTCCGGCGGCGGGGTTACCGTTTCCGGCGGGGAACCGCTGTCCCAGGGCCCCTTTGTCCTCGCGCTGTTAAAGGCCTGTAAAGAAAGGGGGCTGCACACGGCTTTGGATACCAGCGGGTATGGGGCCTGGTCTGTTTTGGAAAAGCTTCTGGAGTATCTGGACCTGATTTTGTTTGACATCAAACATATGGACCCTAAGGCCCATACCCGGGGCACCGGCAAAAGCAATGCCCTGCCCCTTTCCAATTTGCGCCGCATCCCCAGGGACATCAAGGTCTGGATCAGGCTGCCGATCATCCCCGGTTATAACGATTCCGAAGAAAACTTGGAAAAGGTGATCGCCTTGAGCCGGGAAACGGGGGCGGAAAAAATTTCGCTTTTGCCCTTTACCCGCTACGGGGATGGGAAATATGTAAACCTGGGTCGGAAAATTCCTATGCCGGAAACTCAACCCTTATCCAAAGAGAAGATAATGGAGATCAAATCGTTTTTGGAACAATCCGGGATTCCGGTGGCGGTAGGAGAATAGAAAACCGCCGATGGCGGGCTATGTTGAGAGACCGCAGGAGAATCCTGTTTTTTCCAGAGGTTCTTTATCCTTTAGGTTCTCACTATTAAGGGTCTCAACGTAATATTGACCGGAAGGGACTGGGGGGGGCTTACTGAATTTTACAAAGTTTTTTCAATCCGGCCACATCCTCCGGGTCCAGTTCCAGGGAAGGGGACCGGTTCAACCGGTACATAAGGGCTTCCTCACTTTGGCCGTGGTTCAGACCCAGGGCATGGCCGAATTCATGGGCCAGGACACGCACCAAGCGATCCCGGTTTTCGAATTGATAAATGGTAATGCT
>CAZSTT010000211.1:0-6115 GCA_964609705.1 uncultured Thermodesulfobacteriota bacterium | reverse complement strand
ACAGCGACCGGGGTTTCATACCGAGGTTTGTCTTCCTTCTTTTCCGTTGACTTAGCCATCATCGATTCCTTTCTTTTTTTCAAAAAGATTTTATCTTGCCCTTCCGAAAAAATTGATTTTTAAATCTGTTTTCATCCCTTTCAGAGGTCTCTCTTAAAGGGTGCCGTTGGAAGCTTGTGGACATCCACAATCAAACGAAAGGGGCGGCGAACCCGCCATTGCTGCCGGCGGTCATCATAGCGGCCTATGACGCGTCGGCCCAGCAAAAGGCAGGGCCTCCCGATTCCCTCGTTTTGAAAGACCACAATCTTAGGCCGCAGTCCAACGGGTAAGAGAGTGATTAAAAACTTCCAAGGGGTTAGAGCCTGACAAAAAGAATGTAGCAAATAAGACAAGGTCCTGTCAAGGAGGCGTTTCCAGGGAATTAAACGGCCGATCAGCCGACCCCGCCGACCCCCGGCTATGGCCCGATTTTTTCTGCCCTGCCAGGCGGCAACCACCCGGCCGGTGATGTCCCCGGGCTGTAAAACAAAGGCATCATCCCGGCAATTATTGTCTCCACGAGTGACCATACCCTCCGGAGTAAAACGGACGATACGGTGTACGACGGTTCGCTGCCTTTCGGGGGACCAAAAAGAGACCACGTCACCGATCCGCAAGGGACGGTTGCCATAGGGCCGGATCTCCAGTATCTCCGGCTCTCTCAAGGTTGGGTTCATACTGTTCCCGACATAGGCGGCCAGGGACGATCCTCCTGTTTTAAGCTTGGAACCCATCGGGTGTTGATTCATAGATCCCTGAAGATTAGGTTTGTTCCCTAACCCAGACGGGAGGCTGGAAAAAGTCCGGCCTCTTCCGCCTGGTGACAAAACCAGAATGGAGTGAATAAATTTCCGGAACGATAGTAGTTCTGGGCGACACAGGATCCCAGACAACGCCCTTTCATCAAACAGCGGCGGCATACACCCTCCAGCCCTTCGGGTAATTTTTCCCGCAGGGCTTTCAAAACCACATTTTCTCGCCAGACCCTTTCCAGAGGATCTTCCCCTATCCGACCGAAGACCAGGTCCGGAACCTGTTCGCCGATGCCGCACAGGGCATAGGTTCCGTCAGCGAGCACGCCCAGTATTCCGAGGATCCCGCAAAGCCCTCCCCCATCGCTGTTGGCTATCCGACTTAAGGACTGAAAGGCTTGGGGAAAATGGAAAAAGAGCTTCAGTCCGGTCTTGGGGGCCAGTTCCCCTTCCACATACCGGCCCAACTTAATAAGTTCCCCGACGGTTAAATTCTCTTGAACCTGATGCAACTTTTCACCACGGGCCGTAGGCTGAACCAAATTAAACTTCACTGAGGAGGCGCCCATTGCTTCGGCCATAGGGATCACCGCCTCCACCTGGTCGGCGTTTCCGCGCATAACTGTGAAAATAATTTGAGGCTGGATTCCGGCCTTGTTCAGGTTTTTTATGGCCCTTCGGGCAGCCTCAAAAGATCCGGATACCCCACGGACCCATTCATGGGTAGCCGCATCGGTTCCGTCCAGACTCACGGAAACAAATCGTTGGGGTGATTTGGCAATCTCCCTGGCCATATCGGGCGTACACAGCAATCCATTGGTCTCTATGGTCAGGGACAACTCTTCCTGCCGGACAATTTCCAATAACCTTTTGAAGTGAGGATGCAGCAAAGGCTCTCCCCCGGTCAGTTTAACGCCCTGTAAACCCAGGGGCCTGGCTTCCCGGATCGCTTTTTCAAACAGGTCCGCCGGCAGGATCGGGTAACGGAATCCCGTTGCATCGAATTTGGGGGCCAGCCAGCAATGACGGCAGGCTAAATTACAACCTTCGGTCAGGTAAAAATAAAGTTGCTTGAGAGGAGGGACCTCCATTTGCCCCCCCCCTTTTTCTCCCCCCTTGTTTTCCGGTTTCATGGGATCGATCCCCCTTCTTCCAGGAAGCGGCGTAAACAGGCATCCGGACTGGGATGATCAACCCGGCCGGTCAGGGAATGGGCCAGCCCCGGGCAATTCCCCGTGCAGTACCGCCTATAAGAACAATCCGAGCAGTATTCGAACCTCTCTAATGGAATTTTATGACGCTGCCGTAATTGATTCAAGATCGGGTTATGCTGCCAAATCTCTAACAGCGAATCCCGGTTGATATGTCCGAGTTCCATATGGGGCAGCAGGAGGCAGGGGATTACCGCCCCATCGGAGCGCACGGCGATCTTGTTGCTTGGACAGCCGCAAGCCGTCAGTCGGCCTCCGTTGGGGAAGGCCGGTGCGTTTTGAGCCCTGGCCTCTTCCATTTTCTTCCACAGGCGCCCTTCAGCCAGGGGGCCTGCCGCCCCCGAGATGCGGCCATCATATTTCTCATTGAGTTCAAGTAATTGTTTTATGACGTCCGTTCGTTCTTCAGTGGTTAATAGAACGTCATCGGCGTTCAAGCGACAGGTCCCTAAATATCCGGCGGAGTTGGTCCCGAATCCCGGCAGGCCGAGTTCCTCAAGAAGCAAGGAAGAGACGGCCCCTAAATCATGAATATTGTGCCGGTGAACAGTGACCCGGACCATAACCTTGACCCCGTGACGCTTTAAGGTCCGGATTCCGCGCAGGGCCCCTTCAAAAGAGCCCTGGCCGCGGCAGATATCGTGGGTTGCCGCACTGGACCCATCCACCGATATTTGGACGTAATCGCAGCGGCCGGTACGGGCCAGGAAGGCGGCTATCTCATCATCGATCAGCGCACCGTTGGATAACAGGGAGAAACGCATTCGATTATGGATAATCCCCTCGAGCAGAGAGGACAAATCTTTGCGGATGAAGGGCTCTCCGCCGGCCAGAACGACACGCATGACCCCCAGCAATCCCAGCTCATCAAAAAACTGGAGCCAATCCTGGGTAGGCAGGTCCCCATATTTTACCGAAGGGTTGTTAAAGAAGTAGCAATAGCGGCAACGCAGGTTACATTGCCCGGTGATTTCCAAGTCCAGGGTACGGGGTGTGCGCATGACCATCGAAGAATCTGTTTCAGGCCCGACCTCAACTGGGTCGGTCATCGGTTGTCGGGCACCAGTTCAAATCCCACAAAGCCCTCTTCCGCCAGCGTGCTAACAAAGGTGATGACCTCTTCAAGGGCCTTCTCGGGAACACCCTCAAAGCCGTCCTTGATCCCGGAAACGATTTCTTCAAGACTGGATTTTCCGTCCATCCCCTTCCACACGGCCACACCAACCGGATTAATCCCCAAAGCCCTGGCCGTGTCAGGGTTGAAAAGCACGGCCCAGTCATCAAATTCTTCACGAAGAACGGCTATTGGATTGGCAATGGGTTTGTCTTTCAGGCTTATCATAACGAAATTCTTTTCTAACGATAAATTTGGAAAGAAGGTGTACCTTGAAGAGTTATTAGCTGATATTTATGGAGCCGGCGATGGGATTTGAACCCGCGGCCTGCTGATTACGAATCAGCTGCTCTACCCCTGAGCTACGCCGGCCCAAAAAGGATAATTTCATATCCGGTTGAATTTGTCAATAAAAGTATCAACCCGGTTACCTTTACCCCCCTCCCTAAAAATCGATACCGATCCATGCCCGAGGCCGATTCACTGATTGACTAATTACTTGCAATAGTTTATAATTTTTTATCTTTGACCCGGTCCTTAGGAGATTATGTCTTTACGCACTTTATTCGTTTTGCCTTGTTATATTATCCTGACCATCGTGTTCAGTGCACTGGCCCTGGGTACCGCCCTGCTTGATTCAAGCGGAAACCGTTCGCATCGTATTGCCGCCTTCTGGGCCCATCTGGTCTTGATTATCAGCGGCGTTCGGGTTCAGTTATTCAACGCAGAGGTCCTTGACCCCAACCAGTCCTATGTCTTTGCCGCCAACCATCGAAGCGCCTATGATATTCCGGCGCTTCTTTTCAAACTGCCGATACAATTCCGCTGGCTGGCTAAGGAAGCCTATTTTAAGATTCCCTTGTTCGGCTGGGCCATGAAACGGACCGGTTACATTCCCATCAATCGGTCCAATCCTAAACAGGCTTATCAGAGCCTCCGCCAGGCCGCCCAAAAAGTGAATGAAGGAACCTCGATCATCATTTTTCCGGAAGGGACCCGGCAGAAAACGGATCAGCTGGGTGAGTTTAAAAAAGGGGGCTTTGTCCTGGCCTTAAAGTCAAAAAAGCCGATTGTTCCCGTAGCCATTCAGGGAAGCGGCCGGGTCCTTTCCAAAGGTGAATATCGGATAAAACCGGGTACCATCACCCTTGTTTTGGGAAACCCGATCCCCACCGAATGCTATAGTAGAAAAAAGGATGCCGATATTTTAATACAGAAAGTCAGGGAGGCTATCCAGGAAAATCTGCTTAAGGACTATTCAGGCTCTGCCTGGAAAGAATCCAGAGAGATTAAAGACGGACAAGAAATAAATAAATGAGCACAGAAACAGATCGGCAAACATCTTCCTGTTTAGACATCATCCCCCTGGGCGGGCTGGGTGAGATCGGGTTGAATATGCTCCTGGTCCAATATGAAGAACATATCCTGATCGTCGACGCCGGACTCATGTTTCCGGAAGACTACATGCTGGGTATCGATATCGTCATCCAGGATTTCAGCTATTTATTGAAAAACCAGGAACGGATCCGGGCCATTGTCCTGACCCACGGCCATGAGGACCATATCGGAGCCCTGCCCTTCCTTCTCAAGGAGATTTCGGTCCCGGTTTATGGTTCCCGGTTTACCCTGGAGCTGGTTAAGGAAAAATTAAAGGAACATCACCTCCTGGGACAATCCGACCTGCGGACGGTTGTACCCAAAGAGGTCCTGACCATCGGGCCTTTCCAAATAGAATTCATCCGGGTCACCCACAGCATCCCCGACGGTTTCGGCCTGGCCATTCAAACCCCCCTGGGCACCTTAATCCATACCGGCGATTTCAAGATCGACCAGACCCCTCTGGATGGGGTGATCACCGATATCAATACCTTTGCCGCTTACGGAGCCAAAGGGGTATTGGCCCTGATGTCGGATTCCACCAATGTGGAGCGGGAAGGGCATACCCTTCCGGAAAAACGGATCGGGGAAACCCTGGATCAGATCATGCGTGACTGCGAAGGACGGATGATCGTTGCCGTCTTTGCCTCCAACATCCACCGGATTCAGCAGGTGGTGGATTCGGCCGTCCGCTATCAGCGCAAAGTGGCCTTTAACGGAAAAAGTATGCTTACCAATTGCCGGATCGCCCAGGAAATAGGTCTGTTGACCATCCCCTCCCAAGTGGAACTGACCCTGGGGGAGATGCTGCAACTGCCCGATTCCCAGGTGACCATCATCACCACCGGCAGCCAGGCCGAACCCATGTCCTCCTTGACCCGGATCGCCCGGGACGACCATAAACAGATTAAAATAAAAAAAGGGGATACGGTCATCCTTTCCTCCCGCTTCATTCCTGGTAACGAAAAGGCGATTGATGGTCTGATCAATAACCTGTATCGCTTTGGGGCCGAGGTGATTTACGAAAAAGTTTCGGAGATCCACGTTTCCGGTCATGCCAACCAGGAAGAATTGAAATTGATGCTTCACCTGACCCGCCCTAAATTTTTCATCCCCATCCATGGGGAATACCGCCATCTGGTCAAACATTCCCAGTTGGCCCATAAAATAGGTATTCCTAAAGAAAACCTGATCCTGGCCGAAAACGGCCAGGTCATCCGCTTTGACCAGGAGGGATGCCGGATCAGCGATCAGGTGGAAGTAGGCCGGGTCTTCGTTGATGGGAAAGGCGTAGGGGATGTGGGCAATCTCATCCTGAGAGACCGCCGCCATCTTTCCAACGAAGGGCTGGTGGTGGTTCAGGTGGTGCTGAACAACCAGACCGGTGAACTGCTCTCCGGGCCGGACATCATCTCCCGGGGATTTATTTCAGAAGAGGAATATCCCCAGTTGATCCAGGAGGCCAAAGAAAGGGTGTTAGAGATCTTGTATCTCAGGCAAAAAGAGGATATAAAAAACTGGTCCGAAATCCAGGAAGAAATTCGCAAAACCTTGAGGCGGTTTTTCGATCATTCACTGGAACGTCGGCCGGTGGTGCTGCCTTTGATCATACCGATGTA
>CAZSTT010000210.1:0-6247 GCA_964609705.1 uncultured Thermodesulfobacteriota bacterium | reverse complement strand
ATTTTACCCGGGTCCCTGGAAGGATTTCCTCTTCGGGTACGATCAGCTTTAGTCCCCTTTCGTCCCGGGCCGCCAGGAGCATGGCCCGGGATTCCACTCCCATGAGCTTGGTGGGCTCGAGATTAGCCACCACCACAATGGTTTTACCCGGCAACTCTTCCGGGGAGTAGTCCTGCCCGATTCCGGCTACCAAAGTCCTTTTTTCTCCAATATCCACTTCCATTTTTATAAGCTTCTTCGATTTGGGAACCCTCTCCGCACTCAACACTTTGGCAACCCGTAAGTCCCATTTTTGGAATTCTTCAAGGGATAAAGTTTCAGGGTTTGAGACCGTCGTTGTTTTTTGGCTCGGGGCAGGTGAATCCCCTTTTGGTTTTCCTGTTTCAATACGAGGAAACAAAGCCGGACCTTTTTGGATCCGAGTCCCGGCCGGAAAGCCGTTCCAATTTTTTTCCGCTTCCCATTCCGGCGGACCTTGATTATCCTCCAGGCCCAGTTGTTGTCTCATCTGGAATGAGGTTCGGGGCATAAAAGGGAAAAGGAGCCGGGAGATCCAATCCAGGGTTTCGGCCAGATGATACAAGACCGTCATCAGTCTCGGTTTTTTCCCCGGGTCTTTAGCTAAGGCCCAGGGGGCCTGGCTGTCGATATATTTATTAACTTCATCCACCAGTTCCCAAAGGGACATCAGGGCCTTATGAAAAGCCAGCTTTTGGGCTTCCAGTTTGACTGTTTCCCGGACCTGCCGGGCAAGGTGCCTTAAATTTTCTTCGGCCGGTCCCGTCTCCTCCGCTTGGGGAACAACCCCCTGAGAATATTTTTCGATCATGGTCAAGCTGCGACTGAAACAGTTTCCGAGGTTGTTGGCCAGATCGGAATTAATCCTTTGGATCATAGCCTCTTCACTGAATTGGGCATCCAGACCGAAAACCATTTCCCGCAGGAAAAAATATCGAACCGCTTCGATCCCGAAGCGGTCGGTTAAATTCTTGGGCCGGATAACATTACCGAGTGATTTTGACATCTTGGTCTGGTCCACGTTCCAGTAACCGTGCACATTTAAATGCTGATAGGGTTCCACTCCGGCGGCCTTGAGCATGGTCGGCCAATAGATTCCATGGGGTTTTAGAATATCTTTGGCAATAATATGCTGAACGGAAGGCCAGAATCGGTGAAAAAGGTCCCCTTCTGGAAAATCCAGACCGGTGAGGTAATTGATCAGGGCGTCAAACCAGACATAGGTGACAAAGCGGTCATCAAAAGGTAGAGGGATTCCCCAGGTCAGACGTGATTTGGGCCGGGAGATGCAAAGATCCTCGAGGGGTTCACTCAAAAAGGAAAGAACCTCGTTGCGGTATCTTTCAGGCCGGATAAAATCTGAATTTTTTTTGATATGATCGATCAGCCAATCCTGATAGGCGCTCATGCGAAAAAAATAATTGGCTTCTTTGACCAGAGTGGGTTTGGTTTGATGGTCCGGGCATAAGTCCTCCACCAGTTCCCGGTCGGTATAAAAACGTTCACAACCCAGGCAGTATTGACCTTCATATTCACTGAAGTAAATATCCCCGGCTTCGTAAACCTTGTTCAGCAAATGGGTCACCACCCGGACATGATCGGCATCGGTGGTCCGGATAAATCGGTCGGGATGGATATCCAAATCAGACCAGGTTTGGCGAAAAAGCCCGCTGATCCGATCGACATAAGATTTCGACTCCAGCCCCTCTTTCTGAGCAGCCTGAACCACCTTCTCTCCATGTTCATCGGTCCCGGTTTGAAAACGGGTGGCATATCCCAGACATTGAAAAACCCGATTCAAGGTGTCGGCCACAATAGTGCTATAGGCATGTCCGATGTGTGGTTCGGCGTTGACGTAATAGATGGGGGTGGTCACATAAAAAGTTTTTTCCAAAATGATTTTATTCCTTTTCTTTTTTTAACTCATCGGCCCCCTGGGATAATTCACTCACTTTGAGATATTTTTCCTCCCGGTCCTGAGTTTCAACCACTACTGTTCCCTCCAGGATGTTTTGTCTTAAAACCTTAACCTGTCCCAAGGGACTCATGATGGTTTTCCCGCACTTGGGAAAATCTTTTTTCAATTCCAGGTAAGTATCAAACTCATAGGTTAGACAACACATCAACCGGCCGCAGAGTCCTGAAATTTTTACAGGGTTTAAAGGCAAATTTTGTTCCTTGGCCATCTTGACCGAAACCGTGGCAAAATCAGGTAGAAAGTTGGAACAACAAACCTCCCGGCCGCAGTGCCCCAGACCTCCCAGCATTTTAGCCTCATTTCTAACTCCGATCTGACGCATTTCAATCCGGGTATGAAAGCGATGGACCAGGTCTTTGACCAATTCCCGAAAGTCGATCCGTCCTTCAGCCGTAAAGAAAAAGACGATTTTACTCCCATCAAAAAAGCATTCCACTTTCACCAATTTCATAACCAGATTTCTTTCCCGGATTCGTTCCGAACAATAGGAAAAGGCTTCCTTCTCCTTTTCCTGGAACTTCCGGTGCAGCTCCAAATCGGCTTCGTTGGCCAAGCGGAATATCTTTTTGAGTTCTTTGCCCTCGAGGGGCCGGTCAATCTTCAGGGGGCCTCGGACGACCTTTCCCAAACCGGTCCCTTGCTCGGTTTTAACAATAACCAGGTCTCCGCAATTCAAGACATAGTGGCCGCAGTCAAAATCATAGATTGCGCCGGAATTTTGGAACCGTATCCCAATAACTTTTATACTTTCAGAGGACATCGTTATGGCCCTTTATAATTCGGTTTTTATGAAATCGGGATCAAGTTCCCATCCACAATAACAGATTAACAATTTTATTTCTTTCTGTAAACCCTCTACTACCGCATATCCAACTCTTCAGCTTCCTGGAATTGACTGATGATAATAAATTTGTCAATTTTTATTTTAACCAAGGTACATTCCCGGGACCTGACAAAGGTTTCCAACTCGGGATGCTTCCCCACAAACAGGGCTATCAAAGGCTCTTTTTCAATCTCTTCTACTTCCAGGGCCTGGCCGATACCGGTTACTGCCAGGGTATTTTGAAATTGATCACTTTTAGAGTGATCATAAGTTTCACTACTCAACGAGTCTGTTTTCATATTTGAGAGTGTCACGCCCCCGCCGGGGCATGACGGTTCATCGGATCGGTTGTCGATCAGGAAGGCTACTCCGGGCTCTTTAACCATATTGGAATATTTTCTCGTCTCTCTTTTGGTAGCTATAATCAGAGCGTTAAGATCGTCGGTCATGGCAAAGGCCATCAGGCTGAGGTAGGGGTGCCCGGGTTCCTGGGTGGCCAAGGCGGTCAGCTTCTGGGTCCGAAAAAATTCCTTGAGCCGGTTTATTGTTTGGGTTTGATAATTCAATGCACACCCTCCTTAATTAAGATTACCACTAGCCACCTTATGAAATTTTCTATTAAAATTCAACTCAAATTCGTTTTCGGGTAATGTCCTGGAACACCGCCCGTTTCCTTTCCCGGAGCCCCGGATTTTTCTCCTTGATAAAACTAGCGGGGTTGGTTGACAAAATCCATTCAGGTCTTATATTAATAACAAAATTTTATTAACCCGCCCATTATCAGGGGCCACGAGCCGGGTTTGCTTCAGAAGAAGTAGGCCCGTTTTTTTTTATAGAGGACAATAATGGATATCAGATTAAAAAATAAAAATATACCTTCAGGTCTGGCAAAACAATCTTGGGGTGAGGATGCCTTCTCAAGACTGGACGAAAACAGGGATACTATTTTTTATTTCAGAGATCGTCTGGTCAGCCATGTCGATTCTTATGCTTCGACCAGAATTGAATCGCTGATCGACCAACTGATAGAGGGGGAGCAACCTGTGATTCTGGACTTAATGGCCGGTTGGGATTCTCACTGGCCAAAGGACAGGCCATCTTTAAAAATGGTGGGCCTCGGGTTGAATGAAAAGGAATTAAAATCGAACAAAAGTTTGTCGGATTACATCATTCACGACCTTAATCATGATCCTCGCCTGCCTTTTCCCGATGACACCTTCGATGCCGTTCTGAATACGGTTTCGGTGGATTATCTGACCAAACCAGTTGAGGTTTTTCAAGAGGTCGGCCGGGTTCTTAAGCCCGGCGGATTGTTCCTGGTCATTTTCTCCAATCGCCTGTTTCCCCAGAAGGCCGTGAAGATATGGCGGAATTCGAGTGAGGAAGAACGTTTGATCCTGGTAGAGGAGTATTTCAGACTGGCCGGGGGCTTCCACGCTCCTCAGGTTTTTATCTCCAAGGGAGGTCTAAGACCGAAGGATGACAAGTACTTTGCCATGGGTATCCCTGGGGACCCGGTTTACGCGGTATATGCCGCAAAACAAGTTGAAGGTAAAGTCCCCCAAAAGCTGCCAAGGTTAATCCGGGTGCAAAAAAATAAGAGAGAGGAAAAAGAAATGAATGAGAAAATAAAGACTATTAAAACCACCTGGGAATGTCCCTACTGCGGGGAAAAGATGAGAAAATGGGCAGTCCCCCAAGGCCCTTTCACCGAATGGGATAATGAATTTATGTATATCTGTTTTAACGACGACTGCCCCTATTTAATTCGGGGCTGGGAAGTCATGGCCGGACAGGGGAACCGGGGAATTTCTTATCGCTGTATGTATTATCCGGAAAAAGAGGTTTGTCTGCCCGTCCCCATTTTTTCCCTCCAGGCCCTCAGAGAAAGTATTGTTGAGGATTAGGGGGATTATGTTATAATTAAATACATTTTATTCAAAGGTCTTTATAAGCTAAGCCGTCTCAGGGGGAATAGACGATTATGAAAATTCTAAAATTTGTCGTCAGTATCGCCTTTTGCCAATCAGCCGGACTTCTGGGGTCTTTTTTTACCATTCCGGCTATTCCAACCTGGTATGCGACCTTAAATAAGCCGGCTTTTTCACCCCCAAACTGGTTGTTCAGTCCGGTCTGGATCAGCCTGTATACCCTCATGGGCATTTCTTTGTTCATGATCTGGAATAAAGGAGAAAAGGGGCCTTATCGCCTGAAGGCCTTGGGTTTCTTTTTTATTCAGCTGGTATTAAATGCGCTCTGGTCGGTGTTTTTTTTCGGACTCCAATCCCCACTGGCCGGATTGATTGAAATGGCTTTCCTCTGGTCAGCCATTGTCTTGACCATTTATTATTTTTTTAAATTGTCCCAATGGGCGGGCATTTTGCTTCTCCCTTATCTGGTTTGGGTCAGTTTCGCTTTTATCTTGAACTTCAGTTTATGGATTCTTAACCGCTCGCAAGGAATTTGATGACGACTCAACCTGTTCTGGTAACCGGCGCCACCGGATATGTAGGGGGGAGACTGGTTCCCAAGCTCTTGAACGCGGGTTATCGAGTCCGCGCTTTGGGACGCTCGGTGGCCAAATTGAAAGGACGTCCCTGGAGCACCCACCCCTCCGTGGAATTGGCGGCCGGGGATGTTTTGGATAAAGAATCCCTGATCAAGGCCCTCGACGGTTGCTTTGCCACTTTTTATCTCGTCCACTCCATGATCGCCGACCCCAGGGGATATACGGAAACGGACCGGCAAGGGGCGCAGAACATGGCTGAAGCCGCCACCCAGGCGAAAATAAATCGAATCATTTATCTGGGAGGGTTGGGCGGCCGGGATGATAAACACTTGAGCGAACATTTGCGTTCCCGCCAGGAAGTGGCCCGTATTTTACAATCCGGTCCTGTTCCGGCCACTTTCTTAAGGGCGGCTATGATCCTGGGTGCCGGGAGCGCCTCTTTTGAAATCCTGCGTTATCTGGCTGACCGTCTTCCCATCTTACTGGCTCCCCGCTGGGTGGATACCCCGGTCCAACCTATCAGTATCCGGAATGTCCTTACCTATTTGCAGGGTTGTCTGGAACATGAGGAAGTACTTGGACAGACTTTTGATATCGGCGGCCCCGAGATCGTTTCTTATCGAAAGCTTTTTAAAATTTATGCCGAAGAAGCCCGGCTCCCCAGGCGATGGATTATCCCGGTCCCTTTCTTAAGCCCCCGGTTCAGTTCTTACTGGATACATCTAATTACCCCCATTCCTGCTTCCATAGCTCGACCTTTGGCCGAAGGCCTGCGCAACCCCGTGATCTGTCATGACAACCGCATCCGGGACATTATTCCCCAGGATTTGTTTGACTGCCGACAAACCATCCGGCTGGCCCTGGAAAAGATTGAACAGGAACGGTTAGACACCTGCTGGATGGATGCCAGCGCCAACAT
>CAZSTT010000209.1:0-6253 GCA_964609705.1 uncultured Thermodesulfobacteriota bacterium | reverse complement strand
AGAATATTTTCAAGAAACTCATAAACACACTATAAATAGAGGATCAATTGATTATTTTTTAATCAGCGATTTCCATAAATTTGCACTTTGCAATTTCCAATTTTCATTTTCAAATTCCGGCTTGTCCGGGTTAGGTGTTTGGACTGACAGACGGGGGAAAGATACTTTCTATAAAACGGACCACCTTCTTAAGGTCCCGGGCCGCAATCGATTGGGGGGCAAAACTGGTTACCGGGAGTTGTTTTTTGATGGCTTCAGAAAATTTCGGGTCTTCCCGCACCGTAACCGGCATCAAAAATTTTTGATAATACCTTATTAATGCCTCCCGGTTCTCCCGGTCCGACGGTCGGTGGTTGTTAAGCTTATTCATCAGGATCCAAATCATTTTAAAATCATATCGAAATTCCCGGCTTGTTTTCTCCAGGAAAGCAAAAAGGGTTTTCAGGCTAAGATAGGAAAAGACATCAGGCAAAACCGGTACGATAAGAGTCTTGGCGGCGAACAAGGCATTATAGGTGATTAAATTCAAGCTGGCCCCCACATCTATGATGACAAAATCATAAGGAAAGGGGACTAAGACCGACAAGGCGTCTTTCAGTTTCCATTCGGGCCAGGGTTGGGACGTCAGGGCCGCATTTAAATAAAGATGGTCCTCCGTGGCCGGAATCAAAGAAAGATTCGGGTGACCCGTAGGGATGACCGACCTGACCAAGGTTGGCTCCTCCATCAGGGAATGATACAGGGAGAGGTGCCCGGAGGCCGGTCGGCCTTGAAGTGATTGGGTCAAATGTCCCTGGGGATCCAGGTCGATCATCAATACCGAATGCCCTTCTTCGGCCAGTAGCCAACCCAGGGAGCTGCACAGGGTCGTTTTCCCGGTCCCGCCTTTTAAATTGAAAAAGGTGATGGCGTTCATAGTCTTTCCTCCCCCGAACGGCTGGGAATAATAGTATATTGGGATATTGGAGTAATGGAGTGTTGGCGTATTGGATCTTTCAAACCATTACTCCAGCGCTCCGCTACTCCATCACTCTTGTTTATCTGATTTAGAAATCAAATTTTAGAATTATCTCTATTTTTTTACCATTTCGGTTTGTTCAGTTCCCCTCAAACAGATTCGCCTGTATTTCCTGAGGAACTTTTTTCCCGAAATGTCCATAGGCCAGGGGTGTGGCTACCCTTCCCCGGGGAGTACGGTTTAAAAATCCGCATTGAATCAAAAAAGGCTCATAAACATCTTCCAGGGTGTCTTTTTCTTCGCCCAGGGCCACGGAAAGAGCCTCGACCCCCACCGGACCTCCACTAAACTTTTCGATGATGGTCAGCAAAATTTTACGGTCCATTTTATCCAGGCCAAGCCGATCCACTTCCAGCATCCTCAGGGCATCCTGGGCCACCGGCAGGGAGATGCGGCCATCCGCTTTTACCTGGGCAAAATCCCTGACCCGCTTAAGGATCCGATTCGCCACCCGGGGAGTCCCCCGGGACCGGCGGGCGATCTCCATGATCCCGGCCTCTTCCACGGGGATCTTCAGAATCTCGGCCGATCGGAAGAGGATGGTCTTCAACTCTTCGGAAGAATAAAAATCAACCCGCAGGACCACTCCAAACCGATCCCTCAACGGCGGCGTGAGCAAACCGGCCCTGGTCGTCGCCCCGATCAGGGTGAATTTCGGCAAATCCAGCTTGATGGACCGGGCACTGGGTCCCTGTCCGATCATAATATCCAGTTGAAAATCTTCCATGGCCGGATAGAGGATTTCTTCCACAACATGGTTGAGCCGATGAATCTCATCAATAAACAGGCAATCGTGGGCATGCAAATTGGTCAACAGGGCCGCCAGGTCCCCCGGCCTCTCGACCACCGGCCCTGAGGTGCCTTTCAGGTTGACCTTCAGCTCCTGGGCAATAATATTGGCCAGGGTGGTCTTGCCCAGTCCGGGAAATCCATAGAGCAGCACATGATCCAGGGCCTCTCCCCGTTCCAGAGCCGCCTGGATAAAAATCTTTAAATTATTCTTGACCTCTTCCTGCCCGATAAATTCCGAAAGCCCTTTAGGGCGCAGGCCGACCTCCAAACGGATTTCTTCTTCGGTAAGCTCGGGGTTGATTATTCGTTCGGGTTTCATCTTGATAATGACTTTAAGGCCTTTCGCAGGAGTTCTTCAAGGGAAATCTGTTCTCCTGTTTCATTTTTTATCTGGCCCAGGACCTTTTCGGCAACCACCCGGGAGTAACCCAGGTTGACCAAGGCGGAAACAGCATCTTCGAAGGGGGTCCCCGCCTGGGGGCCCAGTACCAATGCAGGAAAGGGCGTCAGGGACAATTTCTTGATCTTGTCTTTTAATTCCAGAACGATCCTTTCCGCCGTTTTCTTGCCCACTCCGGGTATCCTCTGAATACGGCCGCTGTCTTCAGCCAGTAGGGCCTGGCCTAGTTCCTGGGAAGAAATCCCTGAGAGTATGTTCAAGGCTACTTTGGGGCCGATTCCGGAGACCCCCAGAAGAAGCAAAAAAATTTCTTTTTCTTGAGGGGTTAGAAAGCCGAAGAGCAGAATGGCATCCTGACGGACATGGGTGTAGATATGAAGCCGGACCCCCTGTTCAATAGCCGGCAGGTCATAAAAGGAAGAGAGGGGAACCGAAACCTGGTATCCGATCCCCTGAGCGGAGACGATGATCGATTCAGGAGTTTTAGATAATAAGCGGCCTTCCAAAAAAGCGATCATCTTTTATCCCTTCCGGGCTTCTGTATCGGTCCCTCAACCGGGTAAAACCAGTTTAAATGGCAAATGCCTGCGGCCAGGGCATCGGAAACATCCTGGTTTTGGACGGAAGGAACCCCCAACAGGACCTTGACCATTTCCTGAACCTGATTTTTGTCGGCTCTCCCATATCCGGTGACCGCCTGTTTAATCTCCAAAGGGCTGTATTCAAAAACCTCCAGCCCCGATTCCACCGCAGTCAAAAGGACCACACCGCGAACATGCCCTAAAGTAAGGGCGCTCTGAACGTTTTTGGCAAAAAAGACCTTTTCTACCGCCAGGTCGGCGGGCCCATGATCTTCAATGACCTTTTGCAGGGTTTGATGCAAATGCTTGAGCCGTAGAGCCAGGGAAGGAGAAGGAGTCAGGCGAACAAACCCGCTGTGAATATGCCTGATCCGGGTCCCGTTTTTTTCTAAAACCCCGAATCCGGTTATCTGGGAACCCGGATCGATACCTAACGTGCGGCCGGGTTGCCGGGAAGCCATCTCTTAGCCCAGGGCCTCCATGACCTTATCCGGGATGTCGAAATTGGCATAGACATTCTGGATATCGTCATTATCCTCCAGGGCATCCATCATGCGGATCATCTGTTCGGCGTTTTTTCCTTCGAGGGTTACGGTATTCTTGGGAAGCATGGTCAATTCCGCCACCTGGGGGATCCATTTTTTTTCTTCCAGGGCGACCCGGACTTTTTCAAAGTTTTCCAGGGGGGTGATCACCTCCCACTCGTTTTCCTGTTCCCGAATATCATCCACCCCGGCTTCCAAACCCCATTCCAGCAAGGCCTCTTCATCGATTTTATTCTTTTCAAAAACAAAATATCCTTTTTTTTCAAACATCCAGGCCACACATCCGGTTTCCCCCATACTGCCCCCGTTTTTGGTAAAGATGTGCCGGATATCGGCCACGGTCCTGTTTTTATTATCGGTCAGGACCTGGGCCAGGATGGCTACCCCGCCGGGACCATATCCTTCATAAATAATTTCTTCATAGGACACCCCATCCGCGCCCCCGGTCCCCTTTTTTATGGCCCGATCGATATTATCCTTGGGCATATTTTCACTTTTAGCCAGGGCGATGGCCGCTCTTAACCTTGGATTTCCCTCCGGGTCTCCCCCCCCGGCCCGAGCGGCCACGGTAATCTCTTTGATGACTTTTGAAAAAACCTTACCCCGTTTGGCGTCAGCCGCCCCTTTTTTTCTTTTTATCGTGCTCCATTTGGAATGCCCGGACATACTTCCTCCTCCATCATAATCTCGTTCCTTATTTTCCTTTAAACCGCTGCCCGATCAGATAAATCTCCGAACTTTCGCTGCGGGAACTTTTGGGCTTGTGTATCTGCACCTGCTCAAAGTGATCTTTCATTTTATTAATAAAATTCTTGGTCCCTTCGCCGTCAAAAATCTTCAGGACCGCCGACCCTCCTTTTATTAAAACCAAAATGCCGATTTCCAGTGCCCGGAGGTTCAAGTCCAGAGAACGCTGATGATCCAGCCATTTGATACCGCTTGTTTTGGGGGAAAGATCACTTAAAACCAGTTCTGCCCGACCGGCCCAGGTCTTAATGGTTTCATCGGGGACCGTCATCAGGTCGGCTTGTAAAAATAAAACATTGGGAGCCGGCGGAATCGTCGGTTCTTTTACATCCAGTCCCAAAACAAGCCCGGCAGGTCCCACCGACTGAGAACAAAACTTGAGCCAGGAACCGGGATGACACCCTAAATCGACTATCCGCTGTCCGGGCCGAATCAGTTGGTATTTATCCTGGATCTCTTTTAATTTATAGACTGACCGGGCCGGATATCCCTCTTCCTTGGCTCTGACCCCGTAGGAGTCTTTTTGACCGGGACGGGCCATATCAATATTTTTCAAAACCCGGAAATTCTTTTAAAAAGTGACTAAAAAATGGAACTATAATAATCATAAGTCCTTTTTTTTGCAATGATAAAAAAACCAGCTCTGTGCGGCCTTTTCCGACCTTATCATTAAAATTTTTTGTAACACTTCAGTGTGAAAATAACCTTGAATTAATCTCCGGGCTTGTTTGTTCTCAGTCATGCCGGGCTTGTCCCAACATCACGGTTGGGCTTGTCCCAACATCACGGTTGGGCTTGTCCCAACATCATGGTTGGGCTTGTCCCAACATCATGGTTGGGCTTGTCCCAACATCACGGTTGGGCTTGTCCCAACATCACGGGCCTTGCGGTTTATCAAATAACCTGGATGCCCGCGTTCGCGGGAAAGACGACCTAACAGAAAATAGGGTTCGAGGATTCAAGGATTCTAGGGTTCAGATGCCTTTCGACCTGTCTGTGTGCTGGCCTGTGGACAGGTCGAAAGGCACAATAATCCGGGCAATCCTGTAGACCCTGTCAAAAAATTTTGATTTTCAATGGCTTAAAAGGAGGGATTAATAAGTTCGCCGTCAGGCAGGGAAGAGGGAAACGAATTTAACTATTGTTTTTCTTTTGCCAGTATTCCCTGAATTCATGGGCATATTTTTGGACCCAGTCCCAAACCGCCTGATCGCCCAGATCATATCCGGCTTTTTCCGATTCAATCCATTTATGTTTCAAAATTTCTTCCAATTCTTTGCGCAGGATATCCGATTGAGTCATTTTTTTGTCTTCTTCCCCCATTTTCTATCGCTTAAATCAGGTTATTCTCTAAAAAGCTGAAATGCCCTTCCCTTCCTATAATCAAATGATCATGAACCTTAATCTGCAGATTTCTGGCGGCCTGGGTCAAGGTCCGGGTTAGTTCCCTGTCTTCGGGAGAAGGATAGGGCGAACCACCGGGGTGATTATGAACCAGGATTAAGGCGGTTGCTTTTAACCGTATGGCACTCTCCATGACCTTTCGAGGATAGACTACGGTTTGATCCACGGTCCCTTCCTGCAAAACCTCTTCTTCAATAACCTGATTTCGGGTGTTCAGGTAAATCATTCGGAATTGTTCATCTTTCAGCCAGCCCATCTTGGATTGGCAATAACTGAGCAGATCCCCGGGTGAGGTGATCACATTTTGGGATTTAACGAAACGATCCCTGAGATACTTCTCCGAGGCGGCTTTTATTAGTTTAAAGAGCAGGGCGCTGTGCTCTCCAAGCCCCTTAATTTCCGTTAATTTTTCAAGAGGGGCTTCAACAATCCCCCGCAATGAACCAAAGACCCGCATTAAATCCTTGGCCAGAGGCTTGGTATCCTTCTGGGCCAGGGCATAGGTCAAAATAAATTCAACGACTTCGTAATCATTAAATGAATCCAGCCCCGTCCGGGAAAAGCTTTCTTTCAACCGTTTTCGGTGACCTACATAATGGGGAACTTCTTCATTTTGAGGAATAAAAAACCCTCCCTTTTATGAAGTCCACGGTTCCTAAACCGTGCCGGAAACACCCTTTTCCGAAATCTTAGAGCCTATAAAGTCGGTCATATTATCATAGCTAATTATTAAAAAACAATTATTTTTTTTAAAAATGAAAATAGG
>CAZSTT010000208.1:0-6255 GCA_964609705.1 uncultured Thermodesulfobacteriota bacterium | reverse complement strand
CCCGGACCACGATGCCGTCCTTCTGTCGATCGACGATCTTCAGGTAAAAGTCCTGGTGCTGTTTCTGTTTGGAGGGATGGAGGCTTCGGTCCCCCTTCACATCGGTAATGGCCCCGGTGATGGCCAGATCGTTCTTTTGCAGATGCTTGCGGTACTGTTCGACCCGTTCCCTATACCCGGTTCCCAGTTTGTTGTCCATAACCTGGGCGGCAACGCTAAAGGCGGCCAGGGCGTCGGCGCCCATGCAATGGACGATCACTCCTCCGCCGGATCTGATCCCGACCGTATAGCATTCCCGCCGGCGAAGGAGGTCTTCCGGCGTTTTCGGAGAGGTCAGTAAAAAATTAATGTCTTCCCCGTCCTCATTCCGGGTCACAAAGAGGTCCCGATAATCCGGATGATTCGGCAGGACATAGTCCATGCAGGCCGTTCTGATGATGGTGCTCACCGTCGGATGGGTCCGGACATCGGCGACCCTTTCTCCCAGGCACCAGACTTCCCGCCCGTCATTCAAACTTTCCAGATACTGTTCCACTGTTTTTATCATTTTCGTCTCTCCTTTTCTTTATTAAAATGCCAAGGTCCTTCTGTATCAAAGTGATCAAAGAAACCTTATAATATATCAATTGAAACATTTCCTTCTGACTGATCAATTATAAGATAATGGAAGCGGGAATGTCAAAAGGGAAAAAGGGTTTGAAATTGCTTTTTAGTTTGCAGAGTATAAAATAGGATTAAAAGGATCAAGAAGAAAATCGAAAAATCCCGATTGAGAAAAAAAGGGTGGGGCACAGGACCTAAAATCCGTTCTTGAGAAGGAGATAACCATGGGGAATTTAGACGAATTATGGCGGCTAGATGCTCAGTCCCATTTATCGGTTAAAGCAGTTTTGAATTGAACCCTCAAACTTAAAGAAGGAGATCAAAGTCATGGCAACTTATGGTCATTATGAATTCATTAAGATCGAAAAAGAGGACAAGCTGGTAACCTTAACCCTGAATCGTCCGGACTCCCTGAACGCCATCCACTCTCAGCTTCACCGGGAGCTGGAAAACATCTGGATCGATGTGGCCCGGGATATGGAGGTCAACGCCATTATTCTTACCGGTGCCGGAAAGGCATTCAGTGCCGGCGGAGATGTGAAGGGGATGGATTCCCGAGGTGATCCCGACGAAGCCAAACGCTATTCCCTGATGACTGTGGCCAATGCCCGCCGACTGATTCAAAATATGCTGATGGTTGAGCAGCCGATCATCGGGGCCATTAACGGGGATGCGGTCGGGCTGGGGGCGACCATCGCCCTCTTTTGTGATGTGGTGATAGCCGCGGAAAAGGCCCGTTTTGGGGACCCTCACGTCAAGGTCGGCATCGTGGCCGGAGATGGCGGTGCGATTATTTGGCCGGCACTGATCGGCGTTTCCAGGGCCAAAGAGTTTCTGATGACCGGAAAACTGATTAACGCGGTTGAAGCGGAGCGGATCGGCCTTGTCAACCATGCCGTCCCCCAGGGTGAGGTCCTTCCCAAAGCCAGGGAGCTGGCCCGGGAACTGGCCGAAGGACCCACCTGGGCCATTCGCTATACCAAAGTAGCGGTCAATAAATGGTTAAGTCAGCAAGTCAATTTGATCCTTGACGCTTCGCTCGGTCTGGAAATGCTCACTTTCAACACCGAGGATCACAAAGAGGCCACCCGCGCCTGGGTGGAGAAAAGAAAACCCCAATTCAAGGGATTCTAAAACCGTCATGGCCATGCTTTTAGTAGCGTGGTGCCGTGATGCCTGCACAAGGCAGGCCGTGATGCCTGCACAAGGCAGGCCGTGATGCCACGATACGGCTGGGTCCCCCGATCTATTTTAAGTTATTTCGTATGGCTTGCTTTTCGGTCCAGGAATTCGTGATAGCCGATAAACCGGCTAAGGGCTTTGGCTGCCGAAGGAACACTGGGATAGACCGGGATCCCTGCCTCCAGGCACTTTTGTTGAGCCTGAAGAACGGCATTGATCGTTTCCGCCCGTCCCCCGGCATAAAGGACGATAACCAGGGGTTTGGACAATTGTTTGGATAGTTTGAGGAGGATGCTGATGGTTTCGTCCAGAGACTGATTTAACCGCCGGCCGGTCCCCCCGTAGATGTCGATCCCGAGATGGGTTAATATGATGTCGATCCCCGGATCCCTATCGATAGCTTTCAGTCCTTCCTCATAAAAGGCGGCCCAGGCGGCCAATCCCTTATCCGGCTCCACCGGATTCCGGGCGCTGGTCCCGGCATCGGGGATCAGCTCCTCCAACCGGTTTTGGGTGTCCGGGTGAAAGGGCGGGACCTTCAAGCCTGCTTTTTCACACATGTCAGTAGCCACCACCCCCAGTCCCCCGCCCCGGCCGACAATGCCGACGCGTCGTCCGGCCGGACGACCGAGATGGATAAAGGCCATGGCCAGATCCAGCAGTTCTTCCAGATCATCGACCCGGATCACCCCGGTCTGTCTGAAAAAGGCGTCCCAGATGATTTCCGAACCGGCCAGGACCGCTGTGTGAGAGGCCGCCGCCCGGCTGCCGCCTTCGGTGATACCGGCCTTTAAGGCTATGACCGGTTTTCGCTCTGTGCATTCCCGGATCACTTTAAAGTATCGCCGTCCGTCCTTAACCCCTTCAAGATAAGAAGTGATCAAGCGGGTCTCCGGATCGGTCGACAGATAGTCGATGAAATCAGTTCCGTCGAGGTCGATGGCGTTTCCGTAACTGACCACCTTGCTGAAATAGATTCCCCTTTCGTTACCCTGGGCCACTACTCGGGCGGCTGAAGCTCCGCTCTGGGAGACAAAGGCCACCGGGCCCGATTTTTTGGACAGGAACCGGCCGAAGGTGAGCCCTCCTTTAGGATAATAAAGTCCCATACAATTGGGCCCGATCACCCTTATTCCGGCTTCCCTGGCAATACGTTCTATTTCGTTTTGGAGCCTGATCCCTTCCGGTTTGCCGGTCTCGCCGAACCCGGCAGTGTAAACATGGACGAATTTGACTCCTTTGGAAGCGCAATCAGCCATGATCCGGTCGGATACCCGGAAGGGGACATTGAATATGGCCAGATCGACCGGGCCCGGAACCTCCTTTATATTGGAATAAGCTTTGAGGCCCATGATTTCGCCGGCCTTGGGATTGATCGGAAATATTTTTCCGGGATAACCAAAATCGATTAAGCGGGATACCCAGCCGTCATTTTCCGTGGACTCTTTCGCCCGGGCGCCGATGACGGCAATCGAGGCGGGATGGAACAGGTCCTCCATCATGTTTTTTATTCCTGAATGGGTCATTAGGTGCCTTCCTGTATTAGTGATGAAAATCTATCATAGGGGTCCTTCGACTGTCAAGGAGACCGGCGGTACTATTGGAATCTATTGGATAGGGTCCTGCTTTTTCTTCAGGCCCTTTGCGTTTGACTTCTCCGGCCATGGAGGATATAAAAAAAAGGGATCTGATAGGGGGAAGTTACAAACCCTTCACCAAATCAACCCCTATTAAATTGAATGGAGGAAAACGATGACCAACAATCTGCCTTTTGCCGATCCCGCTGAAGTGGGGATGTCTTCGGAACGTTTGAAACTTATCCGGCCCATGATCCAAAAATATATGGACCTGCAGTGGATCCCCGGCGCGGTCACCATGGTGGCTCGTCAGGGGAAAATCGTTCATTTCGATGCCCAGGGTTTTCAGAATGTTGAAAAGCAGATCCCTATGGCCAAGGGCACTATCTTTCGCATGGCTTCGATGACCAAGCCGATAACTTCCGTGGCCTTAATGATGTTGTATGAGCAGGGCAAATTTCAGCTGGGAGATCCCATCTCCAAATGGCTTCCGGCTTTTAAGGATATGAAAGTGGCTGTTTATAAAAATGGAAGGGGGTATGATCTGGTGCCGGCCGACCCTCCCATCAATGTCTGGCATATCCTGACCCACACCGCCGGTTTGGCCACTGAATACAATCCCAAAAACCAGGAGATCTATAAGGAAGCCACAAAATTCCGCAGCCGCAAAGAGGTCATCGGCGATTTTGTGGACCGGCTGGCTACGGTTCCTCTTAACAATCATCCCGGAACCCTGTGGGATTATTCCCGGGCAACCTGTGTAGTGGGACGGCTGGTCGAGGTGTTATCGGGAAAAACCCTGGCGGATTTTTTTAAGGAGCATATTTTTGGGCCTCTGGGCATGGTGGATTCTTATTTTTTTATGCCGGAAGAGAAATGGTCTCGTTTTGCCGTGGCCTACACGCCGGGGGAAGATAAAAAGATCAAAGTGACCGATCCGGATACGACGGAGAGTTTTTGGCTCAGTAAACCCGGTATTTATTATATGGGCTCCGGAGGGTTGGTCTCGACCGCCTCGGATTATTTCCGCTTCGCCGATATGCTGATGAACGGGGGGAAGCAGGGGGAGAAGCGGATTCTGGGCCGGAAAACCATTGAATTGATGACCAGGAATCATATAGGGAACAGACCGGTCTGGCTGACCGGCCCGGGGCACGGTTTCGGCCTGGGGTTCGGGGTTACTTTGGACCGGGGGGAAACCCATAATATGGTCAGTGAAGGCACCTATACCTGGGGCGGCGCTTTTTGTACCTATTGGTGGAACGATCCCCAGGAAAAATTGTTCGGAATGGTTCTCACCCAGGTGCGCCCCTACGATCATCTTAATATCCGGGCGGATATGCAGACGATTGCCACCCAGGCCATAGACGATTAGGAATCAAGGGGTCAAGGGGGCAAGGTTTCAAGTGAAAGGCGTGGAATTTAAAACCCTCGAACCCTATTTTCGAATTAAAGATAATGGAGGACATATGACCAAAAAAGTTCCAGGTACGCCGGAGTGGTTGGCCCAGGTGGTTGAAGAAATTGTGGAACCCGAACGCCCCATAGTTGATCCGCATCACCATTTGTGGGAAAGACCGGGTCTAGGATCTTATTTGTTAAAAGACCTGTGGGCCGATACCGGCTCCGGTCATCATATTGTCAAAACAGTTTTTATCGAATGCCATGCCGGTTACCGAACCGAAGGCCCTGAACATCTCCGCCCCCTGGGGGAAACGGAATTTGTGACCGGGATCGCCAAAGAAAGTGCAAAAGGCGGTAAGGGCCGGGCGGAAATCTGCGGTATCGTGGCCCATGCCGACTTGACTCTGGGTGACCGGTTGGAAGAGGTGTTACAGGCCCATGATGAGGCCGGGGAGGGATTGTTTAAGGGCATTCGTCATGCCGGGGCCAGCGATAAAAACAGGGAGGCCCTTTTCATCCCCGGCCGCGCACCGGAGCATTTGTATGAACGGGAGGACTTCAGACGGGGGATGAAGGAGTTGGGCCGCCGGGGCCTTACCTATGACACCTGGCATTATCATCATCAGAACCCGGCCTTTGCCGAACTGGCCCGGGCCGTACCGGATACCATGATGATCCTTGACCATTTCGGGACCCCGCTGGGTGTAGGTCCATACCGGGAAAAGAGGGAGGAGATTTTTATCCAATGGAAAAAGGACATGGCCGAAATCGCCCAATGTAAGAACGTCTTCGCCAAGCTGGGAGGAATGGCCATGCCTGATAACGGTTTCGGCTGGCATACCCGGGACATCCCGCCATCATCGGACGAATTTATCGAAGCTCAGAAAAGGTATTATATGCACACCATTGATTGCTTCGGGCCGGAGCGCTGCATGTTTGAAAGCAATTTCCCTGTGGATAAGTTTTCCCTCTCCTACCAAGTGGTCTGGAATGCCTTTAAGAAAATGGTGGCCGGTTTTTCCGAATCAGAAAAGGAGGCCCTTTTCCGGGGGACGGCAACACGGGTTTATCGATTGGATTAATAAGAAAATACCGTTCGTCGTTCAGCGTTCGGTGTTCGGCGTTGGCGAAGACAATTTCATGATTTGCCGGTGGCCGCTTGAAGAGAGCCTCATGGATCAGGATACTCAGGATCATATTATTAGAAGAAAAAAAGGGTTAGAGGAATTCTCTAACCCTTTTTTTCTTTAAACGGTTGTTGGTCACTTTTTCTTGCCCATCTTTTCCTGGATAGCCGCCTGGGCCGCGGCCAGGCGGGCGATAGGCACCCGGAAGGGGGAACAGCTCACATAATCCAGGTTGAGGGATTGGCAAAAGGCTACCGATTTCGGTTCCCCTCCGTGTTCCCCGCAAATTCCGATTTTCAGATTCTGCTTGACCTTCCGGCCTTTTTCCACGGCTATTTTCATGAAGGCCCCAACCCCATCCA